>NZ_QTPZ01000028.1:0-116003 GCF_003853505.1 Burkholderia sp. Bp9015 | reverse complement strand
GCACGGTCACGATGGAAGGCGACGCCAAGCAGATGCTCGACGATCCGAAGGTGCGGGCTGCGTATCTGGGTGAGTAAATGAGCGGGCCCGGCGCGGCGGCGGATGCCGGCGTGCCGCGCAAGGGCTTTCGAAAGGCTGTCACGGGATACCGTGACAGCCTTTTTTTCGTGCGGCGCGCCCGGCGGCGAACTGCGCACGCGGATGCGACTCCATGCATTCGACCGTGACGCCGACCATGCGGTGCGGGACACGGTAGCACGAACGCCGTCCGCTACCTGCCGTCCACCAACCGTCACGCAGGCTGCGTAGCATGGTCGGTTCATCGGGACACGGAGAGCACCCATGAGTCTGGATTACGGTTTCGTGAAGGCGAAGGTGACGTCGGTGGCGCAGCTGAAAGGCTCGCCACACGGCAGCGAGATCCAGTATCACATCCACCTGACGCTCGCATTGCCGTCCGGCGACTGGGACGTCGCGATCAACGTCGGCACCAACGACGCGGACGACCTGCTGAACTACAAGCTCGTCTACGATTTCCATCATCCGGTCACGGCGACGCTCGCGGCCGCGGCCGAAGGCTATACCGATCTCACCGGGCAAACCGCGCTGCCGGCGCTCGACTATCTGCGCAGCGACATCCTGAACGAGACGGGCGCATGGCGTGCCAGCGCGGTGATGGACGGCACCGAGAACGCGGAGCCGATCCCGTCGCTGCTGCGACTCGTCAATGCCGCGCAGTCGCAGGGGCTCGACGTCGTCGTGTTCGGCCGCACGTATAGGGAGGGCAACGGCATCCACGACACGCACATGAACCAGGGTTCGACAGGCGCGAACTACCTGCATCGCGCGGGCAACGACCACAACGATCACAACGACGTTTGGCAGGACGGCGCGTTGATCGTGCGCGTGAGCGAGTCGCAGTGGGCCGCGTATTTCGCGGCGTTCGAGCAGCAGGCCGTGCCGACCGACGCGCTCGGCAATCCGCTGCCGGACGCGGGGCCGATCACGCGCTGAACGCGGCGGCTGCCGGCGGCGTCACGCGGCCGGCAGCGTCTTGCCGAACGAGATGCGTTCCTCGACGCGATAGCCGAGCGCCGCATAGAAGCGGCATGCATCGTCGTTGCCGGGCAGCACCTGCAGGTTGATCTTCAGGCAGCCGCGCGCGGCGAGCGCGCGTTCCGCATGCGCGATCAGCGCGCGGCCGATGCCGAGCCGCCGCGCGTCGTTCGACACGCCGAACGAGTAGAGCCAGCCGCGATGTCCGTCGAAACCCGCCATCAGCGTGCCGACGACCCGCGCGCCGCACGTCGCGACGAAGAACAGCTCCGGCTGCGTCGCGAGCTTCAGCTCGATCGAGCGCAGCGGATCGCGGTGCGGCGGCGCGCCGGCTTCGTCGTACTGCGGGAACGCATCGCGCCACACGGCCAGCACGGCATCGGTGTCGGTGCGTTCGAACGGGCGGATCGCGACAGCATCGGCGGCGGCATCCATCGCGGTGGTTTCCTTAGAGCGTGTCGAGGATCGACCGCAGCATCGCCATCATCTGGTCGATTTCCTCGGTCGTGACGTTCAGCGCGGGCATGAAGCGCAGCAGGTTCGGGCGCGCAGCGTTCAGCAGCAGGCCGTCGGGCTGCATGTCGCGGGCCTTCTCGACGATCTGCGGGCCGATGTCCTTGCCGAGCAGCAGCGCGCGCAGCAGGCCTTCGCCGCGTTCGCCCTCGAAGCCGCGTTCCTCCGACAGTTCGAGCAGCCTGCGCTTCAGGTATTCGGCGCGCTCGCGCACGCCTTCGAGGAAGCCGGGCGCGACGAGCTGCGAGATCACCGAATAGCCGACGGCCGTCATCAGCGGGTTGCCGTTGTACGTGCCGCCCTGGTCGCCGGCCTCGAACACCGCGACGTCGGCCTTCGACAGCAGCGCGCCGAGCGGTGCACCGCCGCCGATGCCCTTCGCGAGCGTCATGATGTCCGGCTCGATACCGGACAGCTCGTACGCGAACAGCGTGCCCGCGCGGCCGCACCCGCTTTGCACTTCGTCGACGATCAGCAGCAGGTCGTGCTGCTTCGTCAGCGCGCGCAGCGCCTGCATGAATTCGCGCGTCGCCGGGATCACGCCGCCTTCGCCCTGGATCGGCTCGAGCATCACCGCGACGGTCTTGTCGGTGATCAGCTTCTCGACGGAGTTGATGTCGTTCAGCTCGGCCTTCGGGAAGCCCGGCACCTGCGGTGCGTAGATCGTGTCCCAGCCCGGCTTGCCGCTGGCCGACATCGTCGCGAGCGTGCGGCCGTGGAAGCTGTGGTCGAACGTGATGATCTCGTACGCGCCGTTCTTGAACTTGCGGCCCCACTTGCGCGCGAGCTTGATCGCGCCTTCGTTCGCTTCCGCGCCGCTGTTCGTGAAGAACACCTTGTCGAATACGCTGTGCTGCGTGAGCAGGCCGGCGAGCTTCGCCATCGGTTCGTTGTAGAACGCGGGCGACGGGTTCAGCAGCTTCTCCGCCTGCGTCTTCAGCGCTTCGACGATGCCGTCGTTGCAGTGGCCGAGGCTGTTGACGGCCCAGCCCTGAATGAAGTCCAGATAGCGCTTGCCCGTGTGATCGTAGAGCCACGAACCCTTGCCGTGCGTAAACACGATGTCGGGGCGGTTCGTGATGTACATCAGCGAGTCGATCGGGTAATCGTTCAGGGGCATGGCAGCAGACTCCAGCGGACGTTGAAAGGTAAGCGGGCAATAAAAAAGCCACGGAAGGCCGTGGCTGGTGGGTCGAACAGCTTGTGCGTAACCGGTGAAGCGGAGGAGTAGGTTACGCGCGAGTCCGTGACGAGCCGGCGGCATCCGGGCGGAGCGGCGAGCGGCGACGTCGAAGTGCGGACAGGAAGCGGTTCATGTGCGCAAGCATAAGGCATCCCGCGCCCCACTGTAAACCGCCGCGATGCCACGGATGTGACACGGCGGCGCGCAGCGGGGCGCGCGGGCGCGCCCGGGGCTCAGACCGGATGCGCGAGATCGGCGGCGCTCGTGAACGAGTCCGCGTAGAACTCGTCGGCCGGCAGCGCGTGGTGCTGCGTGAAGTCGCGCTGTGCGGATTCGACCATCACCGGCGCGCCGCATGCGTACACCTGGTGGCCCGACAGATCGGGCAGGTCCTCGATCACCGCGCGATGGACGAAGCCGGTGCGGCCGGTCCACTGGTCGGCGTCGTCCGGCTCGGACAGCACCGGCACGTACTTGAAGTTCGGGATCTCGCGCGCCCATTGCTCGGCGAGCTCGCCGAGGTAGATGTCCTTCTTGCGGCGTGCGCCCCAGTAGAGCGTCATCGGACGCGTGATGCCCCGGTGCTTCACGTGCTCGACGATCGCCTTGATCGGCGCGAAGCCGGTGCCCGATGCGAGCAGCACGATCGGCTTGTCGGAGTCCTCGCGCAGGAAGAACGTGCCGAGCGGGCCTTCGAAGCGCAGGATGTCGCGTTCCTTCATCGCGCCGAACACGTGGTCGGTGAACTTGCCGCCCGGCATGTGGCGGATGTGCAGCTCGATCGGGCCTTCCTCGTGCGGCGCGTTCGCCATCGAGTAGCTGCGGCGCGAGCCGTCCTTCAGGATGAACTCGACGTACTGGCCCGCGAGGTATTGCAGGCGCTCGTTGGCCGGCAGCTGCAGCTTCACGACCATCACGTCGTCGGCGCGGCGCTCGAGCGCGGCGATCCGGCACGGCAGCTTCTTCACCTGCACGCCGTCGACACCGGCGATTTCACGCACGTCGATCTCGAGGTCGCATTGCGCCTTCGAGCAGCACAGCAGCGCGAGGCCGCGCGTGCGCTCGTCGTTGGACAGTGCCGACGCGGCGTGCGGGCCCTGTTCGATCTGGCCCGACACGATCTGGCCCTTGCAGGAGCCGCACGCGCCGTTCTTGCACCCGTACGGCAGATGGACGTTCTGGCGCAGCGCCGCCGCCAGCACGGTTTCGTCCGACTCGACCTGGAACTGCCGGCCGCTTTGCTTGAGAGTAACGTTGAATGCCATAGAACCAAATAGAACAAAATGTGGGGACCGTGCATATCGCGCACGGCAGCTACAATGCAAACCCGTTGCGCGCCGCGCAACGGTGGCTACTGATTTCGCAACCAACATGATCGCGACTCGAATCCTGCGCCGGCCGCGCGTCCTGATCGTCGGCTGCGGCGACGTCGGCCTGCGCTGCGTCGCGCAATGGCGCGATGCGCGCCGCAACCTGCGCATCGTCGCGCTGACGAGCCATCCGGGCCGCCGCGACGAACTGCGCGCGGCAGGCGCGACGCCGCTCGTCGGCGACCTCGATCGCCGGGCGACGCTCGGACGTATCGCGGGCCTCGCCCGCACGATCCTGCATCTCGCGCCGCCGCAATCCGACGGCCGCGACGATCGCCGCACCCGTGCGCTGATCGCCGCATTGTCCGTGCCTGCGCGGCGGCCGTCCGCACCGGCGGTGTCGTCGGTCGGCCGGCTCCGCACGCTGCGCGCCGCGACCCGACAGGCCGGCGTGCCGGTGCGGGAAGCGCGTATTGTACCCGACGCCCTTCGCGCGCCGACGCTCGTCTACGCCAGCACGACGGGCGTCTACGGCGACTGCGGCGGCGCGCGAATCGACGAAACGCAGCCGCTGCGCCCCGCGAATCCGCGCGCGTTCCGGCGCGTCTCGGCCGAGCGTCAGCTGCGGGCGGCGACGGTGCGCGGCGTGCTGTCCGCGCGCATCGTGCGCATTCCCGGCATCTACGCGGCGAACCGGCTGCCGCTCGCGCGGCTCGAGCGCGGCACGCCGGCACTCGACGCGGCCGACGACGTCTACACGAACCACATCCACGCCGACGATCTCGCGGCGATCCTGCGTCGTGCGGCCGTGCGGGGCAAGCCGGCGCGCGCCGTGCACGCGTCGGACGACAGCGAACTGCGGATGGGAGAGTATTTCGACCGGGTCGCGCAGGTGTTCGGCCTGCCGCCGCCGCCGCGGATCAGCCGCGCGGACGCCGAGCAGCAACTCGAGCCGGCGCTCCTGTCGTTCATGCGCGAGTCGCGGCGCCTGTCCAATGCGCGGCTCAAGGCCGAATTGTGCGTGACGTTGCGCTATCCGACCGTAGACGAATTCCTTCAAACGCTCGCGCCGCGCGGCGCGTCAGGTCAGCGCCGGTAACGCCTCGATCAGCAGGAAGCACAACAGCGCGCCGATCAGCGCGCCGATCAGGTTCGGATGGTATTTGTGCTTCATGTGCATCGCGGCCAGCAGCGCGCCGATCACGATGGCGCCCACGACCGCGAACGCGATCGTCACGTACGACAGTTCGAAAGAATGGTTGAAGTTCATGATGTCTCCCCTGCATTGCTGCTCGTACAGCTTGTGATTTCAGTATAGCGGGGGATCGGGCGGCCGCGACGCGGCCCGACATCGAACGATCGTGCGGATTTTCCCTTACAGGGTTTTGACGGGATTGCGCAGGGCTGAAAGGTCGTCTTCCCCGAGCCAGCGCCACGCGCCCGGCGCCAGGTCGTCCGGCAGCGTGAACCCGCCGATGCTTTCGCGGTGCAGCGCCTCGACGCGATTGCTCGCGGCCGCGACCATGCGTTTCACCTGATGATATTTGCCTTCGAGGACGGTCAGCGCGAGCGCGTGCGTGTCGCGCGCGTCGGCGGCGACCGCCGCGATCGGCTTCGGCTCGCCGTGGAGCTGCACGCCGGCGCGCAGCGCGTCCAGCTGCGTGTCGTCGAGCGGGTGGCGCACGGTGGCGACGTAGGTTTTCGGCACCTTGCGCTTCGGCGACGTGTACGCGTGCACGAACTGACCGTCGTCGGACAGCAGCAGCAGGCCCGTCGTGTCCTGGTCGAGGCGGCCGACGCATTGCACGCCGCGTGCGACGAGCGGCGCGGGCAGCAGGCTGAACACGCTCGCGTGGTGTTGCGGCTCGCGCGAACACTCGTAGCCGGCCGGCTTGTTGAGCGCGAGATACGCGCGGGCGTGGAACGGCCACGCGGTGTCGTCGACCGTGAACACGAGGCCGTCGGTGTCGAACGACGCGTCGGGGTCGGTCGCGCTCGCGCCCGCGACGGTGACGCGGCCCGTTTCGATCAGGCCGCGGCACTGGCGGCGCGAGCCGAAGCCCTGCGTGTAGAGAATGCTTTCGAGATCCATAGCGCGCGCATTCTATCAAGCCACGCGCCGGCACCGGCACGAACCCGCCCGCGCTGGTAAGCTGCCGGAGCGCCGCGCCGCACGTTTGTTCTTCACGGAAAGTGGACGTCGCATGCAAGGGGCGTACGGCTTCAGCGTGAAGTCGCGCCACGACGGCGGCACGCCCGTACCCGGGCTATCGCCGTCTCCATCCGACACGGAGTTCGCCGCATGAATCCGACGACGCTCGATGCACTCGCCGATTTCCCCCGTCAGCTCGAAGCCCATTTCGCCGCCGTGCCGGACGGCTACGCGCGCTGGACCCCCGACGACTGGAGCGGGATCCCGAGCGAGCATTTCTCGCCGCTCGGGCAGCTCTGCCACGTGCGCGACATCGAAATCGACGGCTACCACGTGCGGCTGCGGCGGATGCTCGACGAAGATCACCCGCTGCTCGTGTCGGTCGACGGCGATGCGCTCGCGCTCGAGCGCCGCTACGACGCCGCGTACGCGTCCGACGTGCTCGCGGCGATTCGCGACGCGCGGCGCGAGACGCTCGACCTCGTGTCGCGCCTCACGCCCGGGCAGTTTGCGCGCACCGGCGAGTTCGAAGGCTACGGCGCGCTGACCGTGCGCGGTCTCGTCCATTACCTGTGCAGCCACGACCAGCAGCATCTGGCCGGCATGCAGTGGCTGCTTGGCAAGATCGACGCGGCGCTGTACGCGCGCTGAACCGTACGGCCCGGCGGCCGTGCATCGTGTCGCGTCGAGCGGATTTCGTCGCGTTCGTCGGTGGGGCAGCCCACCGTTCCGGATGCCTGATTGGATCGTTTTTCTGGATAATTCATCCAGCCGTGCCCGGCTGACCGGCACGTCGCGCGTGCCTACACTCCTAGCTTCATTCAACGCAAACAGGAGTCAACCGTGGCTACTCATACGCTCGCAGACAAGGTCGTCCTGATCGCAGGCGGCGCCAAGAATCTCGGCGGGCTGATCGCCCGGGACCTGGCCGGCCACGGCGCGAAGGCGGTGGCGATTCACTACAACAGCGCGGCATCGCAGGCGCAGGCCGAAGAGACGGCCGCTGCCGTGCGCGCGGCCGGCGCGGAAGCCGCGACGTTCCAGGCCGACCTGACGACGGCCGCCGCGGTCGAGAAGCTGTTCGGCGATGCGAAGCAGCGCTTCGGCAAGATCGACATCGCGATCAATACCGTCGGCAAGGTGCTGAAGAAGCCGTTCACCGAAATCACCGAGGCCGAGTACGACGAGATGTTCGCGGTGAACAGCAAGTCGGCGTTCTTCTTCATCAAGGAAGCGGGGCGGCACCTCGAGGATCACGGCAAGCTCGTCACGCTCGTGACGTCGCTGCTCGGCGCGTTCACGCCGTTCTATGCAGCCTACGAAGGATCGAAGGCGCCGGTCGAGCACTTCACGCGCGCGGCGTCGAAGGAGTACGGCGCGCGCGGCATCTCGGTGACGGCGGTCGGGCCCGGCCCGATGGATACGCCGTTCTTCTACCCGGCCGAAGGTGCCGACGCGGTCGCGTATCACAAGACGGCCGCCGCGCTGTCGCCGTTCAGCAAGACGGGCCTCACCGACATCGAGGACGTCGTGCCGTTCATCCGTCATCTCGTGACCGACGGCTGGTGGATCACCGGGCAGACGATTCTGATCAACGGCGGCTATACGACCAAGTAACCGACGCGGTAACGGGCCGTGCCGGCGGTCGTCGTGTGCGCGGCGACCCGCAATGGACCGTTTGCATGGACAATGGACGGGCGCGCGGACACAACGCCGCGCGCCCGTTTCATCTGTGCCGCCGGAATCGGCCGCGACGCGCGGCGCCTGCCGGCCGCGGTCGTCCGAACCCACGTTCTCTGCCTGCCGATGGACAAGCTGGATCAGGTCAGAATCTTCCTTCAGGTTGCCGAGATGGGCAGCTTCATCAAGGCCGCCCACGCGCTCGACGTGCCGCGCGCGACCGTGTCGGCCGCCGTCCAGCAGCTCGAGACCGCGCTCGGCACGCGCCTGTTGCACCGTACGACGCGGCAGGTCCAGCTGACTGCCGACGGCGCGCTGCTGCTGGAGCGTGGCCGGCGCCTGCTCGCGGAAGCCGACGAGCTCGACCGGCTGTTCCGGCGTCGCGATCGCGACGTGATCGGGCGGCTGAACGTCGATGCGCCGAGCCGGATCGCGCGCCGCGTGATCGCCCCCGCGCTGCCGTCGCTGTTTCGCCGCTACCCGAAGCTGCAACTGTCGCTCGGCTCGACCGACCGCTCGATCGATCTCGTGCAGGAGGGTGTCGACTGCGCGATCCGGGTCGGGCGGCTCGCGGACAGCAGCCTCGTCGTGCGGCCGCTCGGGCAGTTCGCGCTGATCAACTGCGCGAGCCCCGACTACCTGCGCGAATGCGGCGTGCCCGAGCATCCCGATGCGCTTGCGCACGGGCACTGGGCGATCGGCTATGCGTCGCCGACGACCGGCCGCGAGCTCGGCTGGGAATACTGCGCGGACGGCGGGCGGCATACGCTGACGCTGCCGAGCCGCGTGATCGTCAACAACGCTGAAACCTATATCGCGAGCTGCATCGCAGGCATGGGGCTGATCCAGATTCCGCGCTTCGACGTCGTGCATCTGCTCGACAGCGGAGCGCTGGTCGAGGTGATGCCCGGCCATCGGGCCGCGCCGATGGACGTGTCGGCCGTATATCCGCATCGGCGGCACCGGTCGAGACGGCTCAACGCGTTCATCGAATGGTTCGGGGAGTTGATGGCGGATGCATTGAACGACACGGGCGCGGCCGGCAGCGGCGACTGAAAGCGGCGTCGTGGCCGCAACTGCGGGCCGCCCGCCATTCGCCGGCCGGTGACGCCGATCGATCGGCGTCGGTGCGACGCGGCATGCGCGGTACGTCCGGCACGTGCGGCCATCGCGTCGCGCACTCAGGCGGCGAACTGCCGCGTGCGCCCGGTCGCCCGCACCGCGTCGATCAGCGCGGCGCAGGCGCCGTCGGGCTTCGACGCGAACGCGTAAAAGCACGCGGCCGGCAACGCCGGCAGGCCGTCATTCGCCCCACATGCGCGCAGGCCGTCGCGCAGCTGGCTGCGCGCGAGCGCCGTGACCGCGAAGCCGGCCAGCGCGGCCGATATGCAGCCGGCCATGCTGGCGCTTTCGAACAGCACGCGAAACGGCCGCAGCGCGGCGGCGAGCGAGGACACCGCGGCTTCCCGGTACACGCACGGCTCCGGGAACAGCGCGAGCGGCACATCGCCTTCGGTGTCGATTGCCATATCCGACGCGAACGCCCATACCAGTGGTTCTTCCCACAGCAGTTCGCCCGGCGCGTCGACCTGCCTGCATTGCTTGCCGAACACGACGTCGAGCCGGCCCAGCGTCTGCTCGCGCAGCAGCGCCGCGGTGATCCCGACCTTCAGTTCGATCGATGTGCGCGGATGACTGTCGCGAAACGTGCGCAGCACCTGCGGCAACCATGCGCCCGCGAAATCCTCCGACGCGCCGACCCGCAGCCGGCCATGCGCCGGCGCGCCGCGCAGCCTCGCGCGCACTTCGCGCTCCATGTCGACGATGTTGCGCGCGTACGCGTACAGCGTGTCGCCGGCCGGCGTGAGCGCGATGCGGCGCGTCGTGCGCGCGAGCAGCACCGTGCCGGCCGCCTGCTCGAGCCGCTTGATGTGGCCGCTGACCGCGGACGGCGTCAGCGCGAGGCGCTCCGCGGCCGGCGCGAAGCCGCGGCTGTCGACGACTTCGAGGAAGGTACGCAACAGCGCGATGTCGAGCGCGGTCGACGCGGGATCGGTCAGCGGTTCCATCGGTTGATTCACCACGATACTTGAAGAATGAGTCATGATACGCCGCGAATCGTGATGAGAGACGGGCCTACTATCGGGCATTCAGGCTGACCAACCGGAGTGCACATGACCGCTTACCGCTATGCGACAACCGCGTCGCTCGAACTCGCCTATCTCGAATGGAACCCGCGCGGCGAACGCGTGGCCGTGCTGCTGCACGGCTGGCCGGACAGCCCGGTCGGCTGGGAGGCCGTGGCTCGAACGCTGGCCGCACGCGGCTACCGCGTGCTCGCGCCCGCGCTGCGCGGTTTCGCGCCGACCCGCTTTCGCGATCCCGCGACGCCGCGCAGCGGCCGGCTCGCAGCGCTTGGCCGCGACTTGCTCGAATTCATCGACGCGCTCGGCATCGAGCGGCCCGTGCTGGTCGGGCACGACTGGGGTGCGCGCGCGGTTGCGAACGCGTGCGGGTTGCGCGACGGCGCGGCCTCGCATCTGGTGATGCTGTCGGTGGGATACGGCACGAACGACCCGGCCCAGCCGTTGTCGCTGCCGCAGGCGCGCAACTACTGGTACCACTGGTTCCTGGCGACGCCGCGCGGCGAGCAGGCGCTGCGCGACGATCGCCGGGCGTTCGCGCGCCTGATGTGGGATACGTGGTCGCCGGCCGGTTGGTACGACGAACGCGACTTCGACGCGGCCGCGACTGCCTTCGACGGCCCGGACTGGATCGACGTGGTGCTGCACTCGTACCGTTATCGCTGGGGATTCGTCGACGGCGGGGCCGCATACGCGGAAGACGACGCGCAACTGATACCCGCACCGGTGCTGTCGGTGCCGACGCTCGTGCTGCACGGCGGCGCGGACGCCTGCACTGCACCGGAGACCTCTGCAGGGCGCGAGCGGTTCTTCACCGGCCGCTACGAGCGCGTCGTGCTGGACGGCGTCGGGCATTTTCCGCAGCGCGAGGCGCCGGCGGTCGTTGCCGACGCGATTCTGCGGTTCTGCGAGCGCGGTTGACGGGCCGGCCGGCGCGGCGCGCAAACGGCGCTCAACCGCCGACCCGGGGCGCGAGCAGATCGGCGAGCCCGATATTCCTGAACATTTCGCGGCGGATTCGATCGCCGATGCGGAACACTTCCTCCGCGCCGTCCTGCGACGGATCGACGAATACGCGGTAGGGGCGCTTGCCGGGCTGCGCCGCGACGAGCTCGACAATCGCCGTCGCGACGGCGCCGGCGTCGGCGTCCGCCGGTTCAAGCGCGGCGAGGCCGCTCAACGCCTGATCGGCGACGCCCGCGTACGGCCCGCTGTCGTAGGCAGCCTGCACGGCGGTATCGGCCGGCTTGCCCGCATGGAGGAAGTGATTCGTGCCGCGGGTGAACGCGCCCGGCACGACGATCGATGTTTCGATACCCCAGCGGGCGAGTTCGGCGGCGTAGGACACCGCGAGCGAGTCCATCGCGGCTTTCGCGGCGAAGTAAGGGGCAAGGAACGGCGGGGTGCCGCCGCGCGCCGACGACGACGAAACCCACACGAGCAGACCGCGGCCCTGACGGCGCAGGTGCGGCAGCGCCGCGCGGTTGACGCGCTGGGTCGACACGACGTTGACGTCGTAGAGCTGCGTGAGCTGCTCGGGCGTGAATGCTTCGGCCGGCCCGAACGCCATGTGGCCGGCGTTGTGAATGACGACGTCCAGACGATCGTTGTCGGCGATCACGCGGTCGATTGCTGCGCCGACCGATGCGTCGTCGCCGACGTCGAGTTCGAGGCTGCGCAGGTCGACGCCGTGTTCCTGCGCATAGGCAGCGATGGCGGCGACGCGCGGCGCATTGCGCCCGGCGCTCTCGCGCATCGATGCATAGACCGTGTGACCGGCGCGGGCGAGCGCCTGGGCCGTCAGCAAGCCGAAGCCGCTGGACGCGCCGGTGACGAGGACAACTTGCTTCATGAGCGATCTCCTGGAGGAAAGCGAGGCGGCTGCGAGCGGTCCGTCAGCACATCCCGCCGTTGGCGCGGAGGATCTGGCCGTTGATCCACGCGCCGTCCGGGCTGGCGAGGAAGGCGACGACGCGCGCGATGTCGTCGGGCTGGCCCAGCCGCTCGAGCGGGTTCAGCTTCGCGAGCCGATCGACCAGCTCGGGGCTCTTGCCCTGCAGGAACAGTTCGGTGGCGACCGGCCCCGGCGCGACGGCGTTCACGCGGACACCGCGCCCGCGCATTTCCTGCGCGAGTACCTGCGTGAGGCTTTCGACCGCCGCCTTGCTTGCCACGTACACGCCGTAAGTCGGCATGCGCATGCCGATCACGCTGGTCGACAGGTTGATGATGCGTCCGCCGTCGCGCACGCGCCTTGCCGCTTCGCGGCATACGTTGAACGCGCCTTTCACGTTGATGGCGATTGTTTCGTCGAAGAGCGCATCGTCGCAGTCGGCGATCGCCGCCAGCTTCATCACGCCCGCGGAATTGACCACCACATCCAGGCCGCCGAATGCCTCGTGGGCGGCGTCGAACAGCGCGGCCACGGCCGCCGGGTCGGCGACGTTCGCCTGCACGGCGACGGCATGGCCGCCGTCGGCGAGGATCGCATCGACGACTTCGCGGGCCGGCCCGGCGCCGCCGGCATAGTTGACGACGACCCGGAAGCCGTCCCGGGCGAGCTGGCGGGCGATTTCCGCACCGATGCCGCGCGACGAACCTGTGACGAGGGCGACCTGTTCCGATGTGCTCATTTCCTGCTCCTGATGAGGGTTGAATGCCGTTCCATCCGGCGACAGGACTAATGTAGGCTTCTTCGATCAATAAAAATAATGAATAATGGTCAGTCAATGAATGACTGGAAGTATGTCTTATGGGGTTCGACAGCAGGCTGCTCAGCGGTATCGGCGTGCTCTCCGCGGTGATCGAGGCCGGCACCTTCGCGCGGGCAGGCGAGGCGATGGGACTGACCCAACCGGCAGTGAGCCGCGCCGTCGCCCGACTGGAACAACGCGTCGGCATCCGCATCTTCAACCGGACGGCGCGTGCGATCACGTTGACCGACGAAGGGCGACGCTTTTACGAGGCGGTCGCGCCGCTGCTGGCCGGCATCGAGGAGGCGGCGCTCGACGCCGGCCAGTCGAAGGCGCGCGTGAGGGGGCGGCTGCGCGTGAACGTGGACGGCACGTTCGGCCACTACGTGCTCGCGCCGCGGATGGCGGAATTCCTCGACCGCTTTCCCGACCTGTCGGTCGAGATCAGCGCGCGGGATCGGATGGGCGACCTCGTCGCCGACGGATTCGATGTGGCAGTGCGCTTCGGCATCCCGGAGCCGTCGTCATATCGTGCGCGACTGCTGCTCGAGACGCGCGTGCTGACCTGCGCGTCGGCCGCGTACGTCGCGCGTCATGGCGAACCGCGACACCCGCGGGATCTCGCGGCCGGTCACCGGTGCGTGCTGATTCGCGATCCGGTGACGGGGCGACCGTACGAATGGGAATTTCATCGCGGCAAGGAAGTCGTGCCGGTCGACGTCGCCGGCAGACTGATGGTGAATGACACCGGCGGGTTGCTCGGCGCGTGCGTTGGCGGCGTCGGCATTGCGCAACTGCTGGAACTCTATGCCCGCGACGTCGTGGCCGAAGGGCGGTTGGTCCAGCTGCTGCCGGAATGGGCGGACGAGACGTTCCCGCTTTATGCGTATCACCATGCGTCGAACCTCGTTGCCGCGAAAGTGCGGGTGTTTCTGGAGTTCGTCCGCGAGTTGATGGCCTGAGTGCGTCGGGCGGCGGGGCGCCATCGGTTCACTCGGTGCGGTGCGGGATGCTGTCCGGGAACGGGTAGGGCGCGTGCGGCCCTGGCCAGTCGGGCACGGGCGGCTCGCGCAGCAGGTCGCATCCGCCCAGCATGATCGACAACAGCGCGGCAAGCACGCAGCGGCGGATCGGGCTCGAAAAGAAGACGCGCGTGGACATGAGCGGCCTCCGTGCTTGCGTGTCCTGATGCTTGGACCGCCGGGCAAGGGCGTGCGTTGCGGCGTGCGTGGCGCGCGCAACAAACAAAAAACCCGCGAAGCGGCGAGCTTGCGCGGGTTTCGACAGTGCAGCGCATTGACGCTGCGAAAGACTGGTGCCCAGGGCCGGAATCGAACCGGCACGCCTTGCGGCGGGGGATTTTGAGTCCCCTGCGTCTACCAATTTCACCACCTGGGCTTTGATCCTGGCCGCGCGTGCGATTCGTACGGATTGTGCGCGGCGAAACGCGAATTATGGCGGAAAACGGGGCACCGGGCAAGCTGTCCGGCGACCGCCCGTGCGTTACTGGCTCAGATAGACGAATCGGCCCTGCTTCACGATCCCCATCACGCTCGCGCGCTGATCGAGCCCCACGTGATCCTTGTCGCTGGTGTTGACGACGCCGTTCGGCACGACGAGTTCGTGCGCGCGTTCGAGTTCGCGCCGCAGCGCCGCGCGGAAGCCCGGCGTGCCGGGCTGCGCGGCCTTGAGCGCGCGGCCGACCGCGTCGGCGAGGCGCGGGTACACGCCCGCCGCGTCGCCCGCGAACTGGGTGACCGTGCCGGCGCCGTATTTCGCTTCATACGCATCGACGAACGCGAGCGCGGCCTTGCGTGCCGGATGGTCGGCAGGCAGCGTGCGCGCGACGACCACCGGCTGGGTCGGGAACAGCGTCCCGTCGACGTCCTTGCCGCCGAGCTTGATGAATTCCGGCGTGGCGATCCCGTGCGTCTGGTAGATCGCGCCCTTGTAGCCGCGCTCGATCAGCGTGCGTTGCGGCAGCACGGCCGGCGTGCCCGAGCCGGCGATCAGGATCGCGTCGGGCTTCGCGGCGATCAGCTTCAGTGCCTGGCCGGTGACGCTCGCGTCGGTGCGGTTGAAGCGTTCCGTCGCGATCACGCGGATCTTGCGGACTTCCGCGAAGCGCGTGAATTCGTTCAGCCAGCTGTCGCCATAGCTGTCCGCGAAGCCGATGAAGCCGACCGTCTTCACACCGTGGTTGGCCATGTAGCGCGTCATCACGTCGGCCATCGCGCTGTCGCTCTGCGCCATCTTGAATGCCCAGGTCCGCGCGCCTTCCTGCGGCTCGACGATCGCGCCGGAGCCGACCAGCGTGATCATCGGCGTCTGGGCGGCGGCTACCGCGTCGAGCGCCGCGAGCGCGGCCGGCGTGATGTTCGGCCCGACCACGACGTCGACGCGATCCTCGTCGACCAGCTTGCGGATGTTGCGCACGGCCGCGCCCGGGTCGGACGCGTCGTCGAGCACCGTCACCTGCACCGGCTGCCCGGCGATCGTCTTCGGCCACATCAGGATTGCGTTCTTGCTGGTGATGCCGATCGCGGCGGCCGGGCCGGTCGACGACAGGTCGACGCCGACCTTCAGGTCGGCATGCGCGGCCGCGCAGGCGAGCATGAGGGCGGCGCCGGCGGCGCGGCGCAACAGGGCGGGAAGCGTCATGCGGAAATCTCCGTCGGGCAATAAAAAGGGGCGCGATTTGCGCCCCTGTCGTTATACCTGTCTGTCAAAGCTCGTACGATTCGGATTCGCCCTTGAGCGCCTGCTCGATCAGCTTGCGGTTCAGCGTCGGCGACAGCAGCTCGACGAGCGTATACACATAGCTGCGCAAATAGGCGCCCTGCTTGAGCGCGACACGCGTCACGTTGCTGCCGAACAGGTGGCCGACCGGAATCAGCCGCAGGTTGCGGTCGCGCTCCGGGTTGAATGCGATGTCGGCCATGATCCCGACGCCCAGGCCGAGTTCGACGTAGGTCTTGATCACGTCGGCGTCGATCGCCTCCAGCACGATGTCCGGCGACAGCCCGCGCAGCGCGAACGCATGATTGATCTTCTTGCGGCCGGCGAACGCGTCGTCGTACGTGATCAGCGGGTACTGCGCGAGATCGTCCAGCGTGACCGGCTTGCGTTCGAGTAGCGGATGGTCGGCCGGCACCACGGCCGCGTGATGCCACTGGAAGCAGGGCAGCGACACGAGTTCCTTGTAGTCGGCGATCGCCTCGGTCGCGATCGCGAGATCGGCCTGGTCGTGGATCACCATCTCGGCGACCTGCGTCGGGCTGCCCTGCAGGATCGACAGGTGCACCTTCGGGAAGCGCTTCTTGAACTCGGCGATCGCGGCCGGCAGCGAGTAGCGGGCCTGCGTGTGGGTGGCGGCGATCGTCAGGTTGCCCTGATCCTGCGCCGCGTAATCTTTTCCGACCCTTTTAAGGCTTTCAACTTCCTGCAGGATCCGCTCGACCGATGCGAGGATGATCCTGCCCGGCTCGGTGAGCGAGCGCACGCGCTTGCCGTGCCGCGTGAAGATCTCCACGCCGAGCTCGTCCTCGAGCTCGATGATCGCCTTCGACACCCCCGGTTGCGACGTGTAGAGCGCCTTGGCGGCCTCGGTGAGGTTGAAATTCTGCCGGACGGCCTCGCGCACGAAGCGAAATTGGTGCAGGTTCATTTATAACCCTTCCGCATATCAACAGAATTTTTTAGTCGTTTGAAATATAAGGCGAGTTTATTACGATTCACCGGAGTTTTTCAAATATGGATATCTGTTTTCGTCATTAGCAATCCAGCCGGGCCGCGCAAGGCCGGCGATGGCGGCGGAACGGAGATTCGGGCGCGACGTGGCTAGGACGTCGCGCGGTCACCACGAAAACCCCTGGGGTCCCCGAATGTATCAGTACGACCAATACGACCAGACGATCGTCGACGAGCGTGTCGCGCAGTACCGCGATCAGGTGCGCCGCCGGCTGTCGGGCGAGTTGAGCGAAGAAGAATTCCGTCCGCTGCGCCTGCAGAACGGCCTGTACATGCAGCGCCACGCATACATGCACCGCATCGCGATTCCGTACGGCAACCTGCGCAGCGACCAACTGCGGATGCTGGCGCGCATCGCCCGCGAACACGACCGCGGCTACGGCCACTTCTCGACCCGCTCGAACATCCAGTTCAACTGGATCCAGCTCGAGGAAACGCCGGAGATCCTCGCGAAGCTCGCGTCGGTGCAGATGCACGGCATCCAGACCTCGGGCAACTGCATCCGCAACATCACGGCGGACCAGTTCGCGGGCGTCGCCCAGGACGAGGAAATCGATCCGCGTCCGTGGTCGGAAATCCTGCGCCAGTGGTCGACGTTCCATCCCGAATTCGCGTGGCTGCCGCGCAAGTTCAAGATCGCGGTGTCGGGCTCGACGCACGACCGCGCGGCCGTGCAGATCCACGATCTCGGCGTGTACCTGAAGAAGAACGCGCAGGGCGAGGTGGTCGCGAGCATCCTCGCGGGCGGCGGCCTCGGCCGTACGCCGATCATCGGCGCGGTGATCAAGGAAGACCTGCCGTGGCAGCACCTGCTCACCTATTGCGAAGCCGTGCTGCGCGTATACAACCGCTACGGCCGCCGCGACAACCTGTACAAGGCGCGTATCAAGATCCTCGTGAAGGCGCTGTCGCCCGCGAAGTTCGCGCAGCAGGTCGAGGAAGAGTGGCAGCACCTGAAGGACGGCCCGTCGACGCTCACGCAGGCGGAAGTCGACCGCGTGTCGCAGTACTTCCAGCCGCCCGTCTACGAGAAGCTGGCCGACACCGACGCGTCGTTCGAACAGCACCTGCTCGAGAACAAGGCGTTCGCGCGCTGGGTCGAGCGCAACGTCGCGCCGCACAAGGTGCCGGGCTATGCCGCGGTCACGCTGTCGCTGAAGGACCACCGCGTCGCCCCGGGCGACGCGACCGACGCGCAGATGGACCTGGTGGCCGACTGGGCAGACGCGTACTCGCTTGGCGAACTGCGCGTGTCGCACGAGCAGAACCTGATCCTCGCGAACGTGAAGAAGCGCGACCTGTTCACGGTGTGGGAAAAGGCGAAGGCGGCCAGCTTCGCGACGCCGAACGTCGGCCTGCTGACCGACATCATCGCGTGCCCGGGCGGCGATTTCTGCTCGCTCGCGAACGCGAAGTCGATCCCGATCGCGCTGGCGATCCAGCAGCGTTTCGAAGATCTGGACTACGTGTACGATCTCGGCGACCTGTCGCTGAACATTTCCGGTTGCATGAACTCGTGCGGTCATCATCACGTGGGCAACATCGGCATCCTCGGCGTCGACAAGGACGGTGCCGAGTGGTACCAGGTGTCGCTCGGCGGCGAGCAGGGCACGGGCCGCAACGGCGCGCGCCTCGGCCGCGTGATCGGGCCGTCGTTCTCCGCGGAGGAAGTGCCGGGCGTGATCGCGAAGCTGATCGACACGTTCGTCGAGGCACGCATCGACGGCGAGCGCTTCATCGACACGTACGACCGCATCGGCATCGCTCCGTTCAAGGAGCGCGTGTATGCGGCGCGCCAGGCAGTCAACGCGTAACCAACCGGGTAGAAGGAATTTGCAGATGGCTTCGATTATCAAGAACCGCGCAGTGATCGACGACGCATGGCAGGTCGTGCGCGCGGCGGAAGACGGTGCGCTGCCCGCGGTCGACGCATTGCCGGCCGGCAAGGTGCTGGTGCCGTTCACCCTGTGGCAGGCCGAGCGCGCGGCGCTCGTCGCCGCGAAGACGAAGGACGAACTCGGCGTGTGGCTCGCGCCGGACAGCGAGCCGGCCGATCTCGTGGCCGACTTCGGTGCGATCTCGCTGATCGCCGTCGATTTCCCGCGCTTCGCGGATGGCCGCGGCTACAGCATCGCGCGCCTGCTGCGCGAGCGCCACGGCTGGACCGGCGAGCTGCGCGCGATCGGCGACGTGCTGCGCGACCAGCTGCTGTACATGTCGCGTTGCGGCTTCGACGCGTTCGCGGTGCGTGCCGACAAGGACATCCACGATGCGCTGAACGCGTTCGGCGAATTCACGCAGCGTTACCAGGGCGCATTCGACGAGCCGGCGCCGCTGTTCCGCCGCCGCGCGGCCGCGGCCGACGCGAAGGTGAGCGCATGAGCGCCGCGACCGCACTGACGCCCGAACTGGCCGCGAAGGTCGAGCGCCTCGACGCGCTGCTCGCGCAGATCGGCGCGCGCCACGAGAAGGTGAAGTTCGCGAGCAGCCTCGCCGCGGAAGACATGCTGCTCACGCACGCGATCCTGTCGAAGGGCGTGTCGATCGGCATCTTCTCGCTGAACACCGGCCGCCTGCATGCGGAAACGCTGGGCATGATCGACCGCGTGCGCGAGCGCTACGGCTACGAGATCGAGCAGTTTCATCCGCAGCAGGACGCGGTCGACCAGTACGTCGCCGAGCACGGCCTGAACGCGTTCTACGAAAGCGTCGAGCTGCGCAAGTCGTGCTGCCACATCCGCAAGGTCGAGCCGCTGAACCGCGCGCTGGCCGACGTCGGCGCGTGGGTCACGGGCCAGCGTCGCGAGCAGTCGGTCACGCGTGCGGAGCTGCACGAGGAAGAACAGGACGAAGCGCGCGGGATCGCGAAGTACAACCCGCTCGCAGACTGGACGGAAGCCGACGTGTGGGCGTACCTGAAGGCGTTCGACGTGCCGGTCAACCCGCTGCACGCGCGCGGCTATCCGAGCATCGGCTGCGAGCCGTGTACGCGCGCGATCCGCCCGGGCGAGGACAGCCGGGCGGGCCGCTGGTGGTGGGAGTCGCGCGACACGAAGGAATGCGGGCTGCACATCACGATCACGCCGATTCCCGCGAACGCCGAAGCCGGCGCCGCGCACTGAAAGCCGACAAGAAACCGAATATTGCGCCGCCCGCGACAGCGGGCGGCACGAACCCAGAAGAGAAGGACTGAAATCATGAGCACGACGCTCGAGCAATCCGCCTTTGCCCCGCCCACCGGTGCCGACGACCGCATGGGCCACCTCGACTGGCTCGAAGCCGAGTCGATCCACATCCTGCGCGAACTCGTTGCCGAATGCAGCAAGCCGGCGCTGTTGTTCTCGGGCGGCAAGGACTCGGTCGTCGTGCTGCACCTTGCGCTGAAGGCGTTCGGCCTCGGCGCGAACCGCAAGACGACGCTGCCGTTCCCGCTCGTGCACATCGACACGGGCCACAACTACGAGGAAGTGATCGACTTCCGCGACCGCCGCGCGCAGGAGCTCGGCGCCGAGCTGGTGGTCGGCCACGTCGAGGATTCGATCAAGCGCGGCACCGTCGTGCTGCGCCGCGAAACCGATTCGCGCAACGCCGCACAGGCCGTCACGCTGCTCGAGACGATCGAACAGCACGGCTACACGGCGCTGATCGGCGGCGCGCGCCGCGACGAAGAGAAGGCGCGCGCGAAGGAGCGGATCTTCTCGTTCCGCGACGAATTCGGCCAGTGGGATCCGAAGGCGCAGCGCCCGGAACTGTGGAGCCTGTACAACGCGCGCCTGCACAACGGCGAGCACCTGCGCGTGTTCCCGATCTCGAACTGGACGGAACTCGACGTGTGGCAGTACATCGCGCGCGAAAACCTCGAACTGCCGTCGATCTACTACGCGCACCAGCGCGAGATCGTGCGTCGCAACGGGCTGCTCGTGCCGGTCACGCCGCTCACGCCGATGCGTGACGGCGAGACGAGCGAACTCGCGCAGGTGCGCTTCCGCACGGTCGGCGACATCAGCTGCACGTGCCCGGTCGAGAGCGACGCGGACGACGTCGAGAAGATCATCGCCGAGACGGCGGTGACCGAGATCACCGAACGCGGCGCGACCCGGATGGACGACCAGGCATCCGAAGCCGCGATGGAACAGCGCAAGAAGCAAGGTTATTTCTGAAGCACACGAGGACATTCACATCATGAGCATCATCGAGAACACCGAAGACCTCGGCGTGTTGCGTTTCATCACGGCGGGCAGCGTCGACGACGGCAAGAGCACGCTGATCGGCCGCCTGCTGTACGACAGCAAGGCCGTGTTGTCGGACCAGCTGTCCGCGCTGTCGCGCGCGAAGAACAAGCGCACGGTCGGCGACGAGATCGACCTCGCGCTGCTGACGGACGGGCTCGAAGCCGAGCGCGAGCAGGGCATCACGATCGACGTCGCCTACCGCTATTTCGCGACCGCGAAGCGCAAGTTCATCATCGCCGACACGCCGGGCCACGAGCAGTACACGCGCAACATGGTGACGGGCGCATCGACCGCGCATGCGGCGATCATCCTGGTCGACGCGACGCGCGTGACGATCGAGAACGGCGTGGCGGAACTGCTGCCGCAAACGAAGCGTCACAGCGCGATCGTGAAGCTGCTCGCGCTGCAGCACGTGATCGTCGCGATCAACAAGATGGACCTGATCGACTACAGCGAAGCACGCTTCAACGAGATCCGCGACGCGTACGTCGCGCTCGCGAAGCAGCTCGGCCTGAAGGACGTGCGTTTCGTGCCGGTGTCGGCGCTGAAGGGCGACAACATCGTCGGCGCGAGCGAGCGCATGCCGTGGTACGCGGGCGAGCCGCTGCTCGACGTGCTCGAATCGCTGCCGGTCGAGACGCAGGCGCATGACGCGCTGCGCTTCCCGGTGCAGTGGGTCGCACGCCAGGACGGCAGCTCGGCCGACGATTTCCGCGGCTACATGGGCCGGATCGAATCGGGCGAGGTGAAGGTCGGTGACGAAATCGTCGTGCTGCCGTCGAACCGCACTGCGACGGTCGCCGAGATCATCGCGCCGGTGCCGGGCGGCACGGCGGCGGTCGCGCACGCGTTCGCGGGCCAGACGGTGACGATTCGCCTCGAACAGGACGTCGACGTGTCGCGCGGCGACATGTTCGTCACGACCGCCGAGACGGTCGCGCCGGCGAAGAAGCTCGAGGCGGACCTGTGCTGGTTCGACGAGACGCCGCTGTCGCCGCAGCGCAAGTACCTGCTGAAGCAGACCACGAGCACGGTGTTCGCGAAGATCGGCGCGGTCAAGGAAGTGCTCGACGTGCATACGCTGTCGCACGCGACCGACCGCCAGGAACTGAAGATGAACGACATCGGCCGCGTCGCGCTGACGCTGCAGAAGCCGATCGTCTGCGACACCTACGATGCGCACCCGGGCACGGGCGCGTTCGTGCTGATCGACGAGGCGACGCACCACACGGTCGCCGCCGGCATGATTCGGGCGTTCTCGGCGTAACGGGCTTAACCGGCGGTCAGCGCCGCCCTCGCGGCGGCGCGGGCCGGCCGCCGTCCGCACGAGCAGGACCCCAAGCGAAGCGACAAACATGGGCAAGGTATATCTGATCGGAGCAGGGCCGGGCGCCGCGGACCTCATCACGGTGCGCGGCATGCGGCTGCTCGAACAAGCCGACGTCGTGCTGCACGACGCGCTCGTCGAGCCGGCGATGCTCGACTACGCACCGAACGCGCGCAAGATCGCGGTCGGCAAGCGTTGCGGGCAGCGTTCGACCGCGCAGCATTTCATCAACAAGCAGATCGTCGACGCGGCGCGCGAGCACGCGTGCGTGGTGCGCCTGAAGGGCGGCGACCCGATGCTGTTCGGTCGCGCCGAAGAGGAAATGCGCGCGCTCGAAGCGGCGGGCATCGACTACGAGGTCGTGCCGGGCATCACCGCGGCGCTGGCCGGCGCGGCGACGCTGAAGCGCTCGCTGACGTTGCGCGGCGTGTCGCGCAGCGTCGCGTTCGCGACGCACAGCCGCGCACCGGGCAGCGACGAGATTCGCGAGGCCGCGCGCGCCGATTCGATCGTCTACTACATGGGCCGCGACAGTGCGCCGGGCATCGCGCAGGAACTGATCGACGCGGGCCGTGCGAGCGCGACGCCGGTGGCGATCGTCGAGGCTTGCAGCACCGCGCGCGAGCGCACGCTGACGCTGACGCTCGGGCAGATGGCGGCGGGCGGCGCGCAGGCGTGGCTCGACCCGGCGGAACCGAGCCTGCTGATGATCGGCGATGCGTTCGCCGAACGCGTGCGGCACGTGAAAGAGGGCGGTGCGTTGCAGGATGCGGCCTGAGTCAAACGTGCGATCCGCAGGCAAAAAAAGCGCCGGCTTCCGAAGCCGGCGCTTTTTCGTTTGGGCTCGCCGCTTCGGCCAGCGATGCGCTTACGCGTCGCGGCCGACCTGGTCGATGCAGTAGCGCGCGATCGCATCGAGCACGCCGTCGTCTTCCCCGACAGCCGTCGCGCAACGGATCTCGACGCCCGGATGCGTGGCGCGGCACGCGTCGACGAGCTGCGGCAGGTCGCGGCGGACGTGCCCGCCCTGACCGAAGAACACGGGCACCACGGTGATGCGCGTGCAGCCGGCCGCGACTTGCGCGGCGACGGCCGTATCGAGCGACGGCGTCATCAGTTCGAGAAACGCGAGCGACACGTGCGGAGCAGGGGAGCCGGCCCCGCGCAGCCGCGCGGCGAGCCGCTCGAACGGCTCGGCCCAGCGCGGATCGCGTGCGCCGTGGCCGAACAGGACGATGCCGTGCGAACTCATGTCGAAGCCTCCGTCGTGACCGCGCTCAGTGCCGGTCGACCCACTTGAGCGCGAACAGGCCGAGCGCGAGATAGATGAGGCCCGGCGTCGCCGCGGTCAGCGGCGCGGGCCACGTGTTCAGCGTGCCGATGTGCGAGAACAGCGTGTTGAGCAGCTGGAAGCTCATGCCGAGCATGATGCCGCCGAACACCTTCACGCCGACCACGCCGGCACGCGTGTGCAGGTACGCGAACGGCAGCGACAGCACGAGCATCACGAACACCGCGAACGGGTAGAGCAGCTTGCGCCACAGCGCGATGTCGTAGCGCTGCGTGTCCTGCTGGTTTTCGCGCAAGTGCTGGATGTAGCGGAACAGGTTGATGAGCGACATCCGTTCCGGCGACACGAGCAGCACCGACAGGATCTGCGGCGTCAGGTCCGAGCGCAGCCGGTATTCGGGCAGCGTCACCTGCTGCGACCGGTACACGGGGTTCAGCGCGTCGGCCGGTTCGCCGCCGATCGGCTTGATCGGCGTCAGTTCGGTTTCCGTGACGCCCTTGAGCAACCAGTGGCCGGGCGGCTCGTAGCGGCCCGTCTGCGCGATCCGCACGTTCTGCAGCTGGAATTTCGAGTCGAACTCGTAGATGCGCACGTTGCTGATCGTCGAGTCGGGCGACAGGCTGCCGACGTTCACGAAGCGCGTGACCTGCTCGCCGTTCTCGCGGGCCGCGAGCGTGTCCTTCACCCACACGCCCGACTGGAAGTTCGACGACACCGACGCGCCGAGCGCCTGCAGCCGCACGCGTTCGGACAGCTGGTCGGCGTACGGGCCGACGAACTCGCCGATCAGGTAGGTGATGATCACGAGCGGGACGCCGATCTTCAGCAGCGAGCGCAGCGCCTGGTTGGTCGCGAGGCCCGACACGCGGAAGATCGTGAATTCCGAGTTCGCGGCCATCTGCGCGAACACGTAGATCGCGCTGATCAGCGCGGCGACCGGGATGATCTCGTAGAAGCGCGACGGGGTTTGCAGCGCGACGCGCAGCACCGCGTAGCCGAATTTGTAGTTGCCGTGCCCGACCGAGTTCAGTTCGCTGATCAGGTCGAAGAAGAAGAACAGGCCCGAGAACGCGAACAGGATGAAGATGAACGTGACGTAGATCTGCCGCGCGAAGTATTTTTCATAGAGCCGCATCGATCATGCTCCCGAGCGGCCGAACAGCGCGCGTGTAAACAGCGGACGATTGCGCACGCGCAACCAGAAGATGAACGCGACGATCGCCGCGACGACCAGGTGCAGGCCGACGAGGCCGACGCCGAACGACATCTTGCCCTGCTCGATCTGTGCCTGCACGACGTTCAGCAGGTTCGAGTACGTCAGGTAGATCAGCACGGCCATCACGAGGTTGATCGTGCGGCTGCGGCGTGGGTTCTGGTACGACAGCGGAATGCCGAGCACCATCAGGTTGATCGCGATCAGCGGCAGCCCCGCGCGCCACGCGAATTCCGCGAGGTTGTCGCGCGTCGGGTTGCGCAGCAGGTCCGGTGTCGGCGTGCTGTTGGTGGTCGGCACGTTGGTGACCGGGGTGCTCGTGATCTTCACGCCGTAGCGCTGGAACTCCATGATCTTGAAGTTCGGCTGGCCGGGCGTGCCGTCGTAGCGGCGGCCGTCTTCCAGTACGACGAAGCGATCGCCGTCCTTCGTTTCGGTATGGCCGGTGTGCGACACGACGACGTTGACCTTGCCGTTCTCGGTCGACGTGACGAACACGTTCTGCACCTTGCTCTGGTCCGGCGACATCTTCTCGATGAAGAACACGCGATGGTTCGAGGCCGATTCGCGGAACTGGCCCGGCGCGAGCAGCGAGATCTCGTCGCGCTGCTGGAAGCGCGCCTTGATCATCTTGCTCTGCTGGTTCGACCACGGCCAGCCGACGAACGCGAAGAACGCGATCAGCAGGACGATCGGCGTGGCGAACACGCCGATCGGCTTGATCAGGCGCGTGAGGCTCACGCCGGATGCAAGCCAGACCACCATTTCGGAGTCCCGGTACCACCGGGTCAGCACGAACAGGATCGACACGAACAGCGTGACGACGAGCATCACGGCGAGGTAGCCGATCACGGTCAGGCCGATCAGCACGAGCACGTCGCGCGGATCGATTTCGCCGGACGCGGCATAGCCGACGATGCGGATCATCATCGTCGTGAGCATGATCGTGAGCAGCACCATGAACACGGCGCCAGCCGTATACGCAAGCTCGCGCTGGAGGGAGCGTTCGAAGATCATTCTTGATGAGAAGAGGGCGGGAGGCTGCGCACGCGTGGTGGAGCGCTCGCGCCGCCACGGGAAAAATAGCGGATAATTGCGGCTTTCATCCTTAGCCCAGATTTTATCCGAGGACAAGCGCGATGGACTTTAGCATAAAAGGCTGTGATTGGAGCAAAGGCGAGGCCAAGGGGTTCCTGACCGGGAAGTCCGACTGCATCGTGCTCGGCATCTTCGAGGCGCAGACTCTCTCGGGCGCGGCGCTCGACATCGACACGGCCACCAAGGGGCTGATCTCGCGCGTGGTGAAGGCCGGCGACATGGACGGCAAGCGCGGCAAGACGCTGTTCCTGCACGAAGTGTCGGGCATCGGCGCATCGCGCGTGCTGCTCGTCGGCCTCGGCAAGCAGGATGCTTTCAATCAGAAAGCCTACAACGACGCAGTGACGGCCGCATGGCGCGCGCTGCTCGCGACCAAGGTCGGCCAGGTCACGTTCTCGCTCGCGCAACTGCCGGTCGACGAGCGCGGCTCCGACTGGGGTGTGCGGGCGGCGATTCTCGCGCTGCGCAACGAGACCTACCGCTTCACGCAGATGAAGAGCAAGCCGGAACCGGCGTCGCACACGCTCAAGCGCGTCGTGTTCAGCGTCGATCCGGCCGATGAGAAGGCCGCCAAGCTGGCGGTCAAGCAGGCCGTCGCGCTGGCGAACGGGATGGATCTCACGCGCGACCTCGGCAACCTGCCGGGCAACGTGTGCACGCCGACCTATCTCGGCAACACCGCGAAGAAGATCGCGAAGGATTGGGGTCTGAAGGTCGAGGTGCTCGGCCTGAAGCAGATCCAGGCGCTCAAGATGGGCTCGTTCCTGTCGGTCGCGCGCGCGTCGGTCGAGCCGCCGCAGTTCATCGTGCTGCACTACCAGGGCGCCGCCGCGAAGGCCGCGCCGGTCGTGCTGGTCGGCAAGGGCATCACGTTCGACACGGGCGGCATCTCGCTGAAGCCGGGCGAGGGCATGGACGAGATGAAGTACGACATGTGCGGCGCGGGTTCGGTGCTCGGCACGATGCGTGCGGTCGCCGAAATGGGCCTGAAGATCAACGTCGTCGCGATCGTGCCGACCTGCGAGAACATGCCGGGCGGCAACGCGACCAAGCCGGGCGACATCGTCACCAGCATGAAGGGGCTGACGATCGAGGTGCTCAACACCGACGCCGAGGGCCGCCTGATCCTGTGCGACGCGCTCACTTATGCGGAGCGCTTCAAGCCAGCCGCGGTGATCGACGTGGCGACGCTCACGGGCGCCTGCGTGATCGCGCTCGGCGCCCACAACAGCGGCCTGTTCTCGAAGGACGACGCACTCGCTGGCGAACTGCTCGACGCATCGCGCGAAGCGAACGATCCGGCATGGCGCATGCCGCTCGACGATGAGTACCAGGATCAGCTGAAGTCGAATTTCGCGGACATCGCGAACATCGGCGGGCGTCCGGCCGGTGCCGTGACGGCGGCGTGCTTCCTGTCGCGCTTCACCGACAGCTATCCGTGGGCGCACCTGGACATCGCCGGCACCGCATGGAAGGGTGGCGCGGCGAAGGGCGCGACCGGCCGTCCGGTGCCGCTGCTCGCGCAGTTCCTGATCGACCGCGCCGGCCAGTGATGGCAGGTCTCACGACGATGCGGGTACGCGGGCAATGACGCGAATCGATTTCCATTCGAACGTCGGCGATTCGCTCGCATACGCATGCCGGCTGCTGCGCAAGGCCTACCAGGCCGGGCAGCCGGTCGTCGTGCTCGCGGAGCCCGCGCGCCTGCGTGCGCTCGACGAGCGGCTCTGGACGTTCTCGCCGCTCGATTTCATTCCGCACTGCGGCGTCGACAGCGCGCACGCGGCCGGCACGCCGATCGTGCTGGCCGCCGATCTCGACCAGGCGCCGCATCATCATGTGCTGCTGAACCTCGGCGCGGCCGTACCCGCGCAGTTCGCCCGCTTCGAGCGCCTGCTCGAAGTGGTCGGCAATGCGCCGGACGAGCTGGCCGCGGGCCGCGACCGCTACCGCTTCTATCGCGATCGCGGCTACGCGCTGAACAACTACAAGCAGGGCAGTTAGCCGAAACCGTCGACGGAGCGTTCCCGTGACACAAGCCGAATCCTCTTCGATCCCGACGCTGACCGACGTGCTGGTGCCGGGCAAGCCGGTGCCGGCGCGTTCGTCCGCGGCCGACGCGCCGCCGCACGACGTTGCCGCGGTGCCGGTGCTGACCGACGTGCTGGTATCAGGCCATCCGGCTCGGGCGTCCGCCGCGCCGGAGCAGCCGGGCACCGACCCCGAGTTCGTGGTGGTCGAGCCGGTGCCGACGCCGGACATCCCGACCGTCGAATTGCCGGGCGACAGCGATGCGCCGGCGCAACCCGGTGCCGCCGGGCACGTCGTCGCCGAGGAGTCGGCCGCGGCGCAGGCGCCGCTGCGCTCCGCGCTGGCCGCCGACGACGCGCAGCAGGCCGGCGTTGCCGCGATGCCGCGCGATGCTGGCGAAGCGATGCTGTCCCACGTGATTGCACCGGCTGCCGGCGGGCTGGCTACCGCTCAACTCACCGGCGCGTCGCATCCGGACGCGCATGTAGCCGCCGCGCTGACGGTGGAGGACACGCAGCATATCGCCGAGCGTCTGCGCAATCGGCTGACGAATTATCTGACCGGCGAAGGGCGCGAGGCCATCGAGGCCCGCTGTCGCGACGCGTTGCACGACCATACGGCCTGGCTCGTCGGCCAGATCACGCGCGAAGTGGCGCTGGCGCTCGAAACCGAAGTGATGGAGTGGGTTCGCGACGCGGTCGATGCGGAGATCGCCCGCCGCCGGACCGGTCATTCAGGCTGAGCCCGCCGCACGTTTCGTGCGCAGGGGCCGCGGGCGCGGCTCCAGTCATCGTCGCTGACGATTGCCGGCCGGTTGCAACGACAAGCGCGGAACGCTGCCGGGCGCAAGGCGCGGTGTACGCATCCGGTCATCCGGTTCAGCGCAGCGACAGCACCCATTGCGAGAGCGTGTGCGCTTCTGCGCTCGTCAACTGCGTATTGGCGGGCATCGGCACGCCACCCCACACCCCGACGCTGCCTTTCACGATCGATTGCGCGAGGTAATCGACGGCGTCGGTGCGCGCCACGTACTTGCCGGCGATGTCGTGGAACGACGGGCCCATCAGCGGCTTGCCGACCGCATGGCAGGCCATGCAGTTCTTGCGCTGCGCGAGCGCGAACCCGTCGCCGGCCGAGTCGGCGTGTGCCGCCGCCGCGCTGCCGGTCAGCAGCGCCACGAGCAGCGCGCGCAATATCGTCTGTTTCATGCGGTTCTCCGCCGGCGGAGACGGCCGGCTTCACGGTCCGCGCATTATAAAAGCAAAGGGAAAGCGCGTTTTGCGCGTTTCCCCGGCGGCCGTTCGCAATGGGGTCGCATGCCCCGCGCGCCGCATCAGCCGGTGACGGCGCCCTGGTTCGCCGGACGCGCGAGCGCCGCGAACTTGGCGAGCACGCCGCGCGTGTAGCGCGGCGCCGGCTGCTTCCACGCGGCGCGCCGGCGCGCGAGTTCCGCATCGTCGACGTTCAGCTGCAGCACCAGCCGGTGCGCGTCGATCGTGATCGAGTCGCCTTCCTGCACGAGCGCGATCGTGCCGCCGACGAACGCTTCGGGCGCGACGTGCCCGACCACCATCCCCCAGGTGCCGCCCGAGAAGCGGCCGTCGGTGATGAAGCCGACCGATTCGCCGAGCCCCTTGCCGATGATTGCCGACGTCGGCGCGAGCATTTCCGGCATGCCGGGGCCGCCTTGTGGGCCGAGATAGCGCAGCACCAGCACGTCGCCCGCGCGGATCCGGTCGCCGAGGATCGCGTCCATCGCGCTTTGCTCGTCGTCGAACACGCGCGCCGGGCCCGTGATCACCGGGTTCTTCAGACCGGTGATCTTCGCCACCGCGCCGTCTTCCGCGAGATTGCCCTTCAGGATCGCGAGATGGCCTTCCCTGTACAGCGCGCGATCGATCGGGAAGATCACTTTCTGGTCCGCGCGCGGCACGCCCGGCACGTCCTTCAGCTCCTCGGCGATCGTGCGGCCGGTGATCGTCATGCAGTCGCCGTGCAGCAGCCCCGCATCGAGCAGGATCCGCAGCACCTGCGGGATGCCGCCGGCCTGGTGCAGGTCGGTCGCGACGTACTGGCCCGACGGTTTCAGGTCGCAGATCACCGGCACGCGCTTGCGGATGCGCTCGAAGTCGTCGATCGTCCAGTCGACCTCGGCCGCGTGCGCGATCGCGAGATAGTGCAGCACCGCATTGGTCGAGCCGCCGGTCGCCATGATCAGCGATACCGCGTTCTCGATCGACGCCTTGGTGATGATGTCGCGCGGCTTCAGGTCGCGCTTCACGGCCTCGACCAGCACGCGTGCCGATTCGGCGGCCGAATCGACCTTCTCCTGATCGGGGTTCGCCATCGTCGACGAGTACATCAGCGACATGCCGAGCGCCTCGAACGACGAGCTCATCGTGTTCGCGGTGTACATCCCGCCGCACGAGCCCGACGTCGGGCACGCGTTCTTCTCGACCCCTTCGAAGTCTTCCTGCGACATCCGGCCCGCGGTGAACTCGCCGACCGCCTCGAACGACGACACGATCGTCAGGTCGCGGCCCTTCCAGTGGCCGGGGCGGATCGTGCCGCCGTACACGTAGATGCCCGGCACGTTCAGGCGCGCGAGCGCGATCATCCCGCCCGGCATGTTCTTGTCGCAGCCGCCGACCACCACCACGCCGTCCATCCACTGGCCCTGTACGCAGGTCTCGATGCAGTCGGCGATCACCTCGCGCGACACCAGCGAGTACTTCATCCCCTCGGTGCCCATCGACATGCCGTCCGAGATCGTCGGCGTGCCGAAGATCTGCGGGTTGGCATCGGCCGCCTTCACCGCCGCGACGGCGGCATCGGACAGCCGCTGCAGGCCCGAGTTGCACGGCGTGATCGTCGAGTGGCCGTTCGCGATGCCGATCATCGGCTTGTCGAAATCGTCCTTCTGGTAGCCGAGGGCGTAATACATCGAGCGGTTCGGCGAACGGGCCACGCCTTGCGTGATGTGCTTCGAGCGACGGTTGTACGGCATGGGGGACTCCATCGTTGTATTGGCGACGCCCGCGATCGGCGCACCGGTTCGGATCAGTCAAGCATGGAGTTTCCGGTTTGGGATGTCCAATATATTATTTGTCGCTTATTAAGTCGTTTTACGAATGAGTGAGAGATGGCCGAACCGACGCCGGACCTGCGCCAGTGGCGCTATTTCGTGACCGTGGCCGACGAGCGCCATTTCGGCCGCGCGGCCGAGCGCCTGTCGATGACGCAGCCGCCGCTGTCGCAGGCGATCCGGGCACTGGAGGACACGCTCGGCGTCGCGCTGTTCGCGCGCACCAAGCGCTCGGTCGCGCTGACGGCGGTCGGTGCGGCGCTGTTGCCCGACGTGCGCCGGCTGCTCGCGTCGGCCGACGCGCTGCCGCCGCTCGCACGGCGCCTCGCGCGCGGCGAAGCCGGTTCGCTGTCGCTCGCGTTCGTGTCGACCGCCGATTACGGGCTGCTGCCGTCGCTGCTGCGCGCGTTCGGCGCGCGTTATCCGCAAGTGCGGCTGCAGCTCGCGGAGGCGACGAGCGACGTGCAGATCGACGAACTCGTCGCGGGCCGCATCGACGCGGGGCTCGTGATTCCGCCGGTGCCGCCGCGCCACGCGGCTGGGCTGTCGTACCTGCCGGTCGTGCGCGAGCCGCTGGTGGTCGCGATGCCGGCGGCCGCGGCGCACGGCGTGTCCGAAGACGAACCCGTGCATCTGGCCGACCTGGCCGCGCTGCCGCTCGTGATCTTCCCGCGTCGTTTGGCGCCCGGCTTTTATGACATCATTACGGGCTGCTACGGCGCGGCGGGGGAAACCCCGCGCATCGGCCAGGAGGCGATCCAGATGCAGACGATCGTCAGCCTCGTGTCGGCCGGCATGGGTGTCGCACTGGTGCCGCAGTCGCTGCGTAACCTGCGGCGCACCGGCGTGGTCTACCGGCCGCTCGCCGGCGACGCGCCGGTCGTCGAAACCGGCCTCGTGTGGCGCACGGGCGACGTCAGCCCCGTGCTCGCCGGCTTCATCGACGTCGTGCGCGCGCAGGGGCTGGCCACGTGACGCGAACGATGGCGCGCCGGCGCCGTCCAATGCGCGGTGCGGCGCCGGTGCGAGCGCCGTACCGCATTCGAAAACTTCATCGCTAACCCATGATCATTCACCCGAATTTCGACCCCGTAGCGATCCACCTCGGGCCGCTGGCCGTGCGCTGGTACGGCCTCATGTATCTCGTCGGCTTCATCGCGGCGATCGTCGTCGGCCGGATCCGCCTGAAGCTGCCGCACGTCGCGGCGCAGGGCTGGACCGCGAAGGACATCGACGACATGATGTTCTACGGCGTGCTCGGCACCGTGCTCGGCGGCCGGCTCGGCTACGTGCTGTTCTACAAGGCCGACTTCTACTTCTCGCATCCGCTCGACGTGTTCAAGGTGTGGGAAGGCGGGATGTCGTTCCACGGCGGCTTCCTCGGCGTGACGCTCGCGATGGCGCTGTTCGCATGGCAGCGCAAGCGCCACTGGCTGCAGGTCACCGACTTCGTCGCGCCGATGGTGCCGACCGGGCTCGCGGCCGGGCGGCTCGGCAACTTCATCAACGGCGAGCTGTGGGGCCGCGTGACCGATCCGAACGCGCCGTGGGCGATGCTGTTCCCGGGCGCGATGCGCGATGACGCGGCATGGCTGCCGAAGCATCCGGCGCTCGTCGAGAAGTGGCATCTGGCCGACGTGTTCATGCAGTACCAGATGCTGCCGCGCCATCCTTCGCAGCTCTACGAAATCGCGCTCGAAGGCATTGCGCTGTTCTTCGTGCTGTTCTTCTTCTCGCGCAAGCCGCGGCCGATGGGTGCGATCTCCGCGCTGTTCCTGATCGGCTACGGGCTCGCGCGTTTCACGGTCGAATTCGCGCGCGAACCGGACGACTTCCTCGGCCTGCTCGCGCTCGGCCTGTCGATGGGGCAGTGGCTGTCGTTGCCGATGATCCTCGCGGGCGTCGCGTTGCTGGTGTGGGCGTATCGCCGTCGCGCGGCGAATGCGGTCGCGTGATGTCGCGGCGTGATGCGGTTGCGTCACGTGCGAGTCGTGTGATGCATGGCACGTGATGCGTGATGCCTGATGCGATGCGGACGCGCACGATCGGCGTGCGCGTCGATCGCAGGATCGCAAACGAAAAACGCCGGCCCGAGGGCCGGCGTTTTCACATCTGCCGCGTGTTGCGCAATGCGCGTTACTTCATCTGCACCGAGCCGTTGACCGTGACCGACACGGTCGCCTTGCCGCCTTCGACCGAAATCGGCGCGCTCATCTTCGCGCTGTCCATCGGTGCGGCGGCCATCGCCATCATGCGCGGGTACGGCTGCACGTTGCGGCTGCCGCCGACGTTCACGTCGCGAATCGAGTAGCTGTTGTAGCCGAACGCCTTCGCGGCTTCGTCCGCGCGTGCGCGGAACGACTTGATCGCTTCGGTCGTGAGCTTCTGCTCGGCCGCGCGCTGCGCTTCGGGTGACAACGAGAACTCGACGTTCGCGATCTGCATCTGGTTCGACAACTGGCCCGCGAGCTTCGACGCCGCCGCGAAATCGCGCGATTCGAGCACGACTTCGGTACGACCGCGCCATGCGGAGATCTTCCCGTCGCGATCGGTGCTCGGATAGACGGAGAACGCGCCGGTGTGCGCGGTGACGCCCGACACGCCCTTCGCCTGCGCGAGCGCGGCGTCGGCGCGCTGGTTCAGCGCCGACGTCAGGCTGCCCGGGTCTTTCGCCTGCTGTTCGTAGAACAGCGTGATGTGGATGATGTCCTGCGGCACGTCGGCGCTGGCCTGCGACGACAGCGACAGCACGCCCGCCGGCTCCGGGAAGTGCGGGTTCGCGGTCTGCGCATGCGCGGCGGGCGACGCGAGCGTCAGCGCGACGGGCACGGCGGCGGCGAGGGCGAGCGACAGCGCGAGTGCGGATTTCTTGGTCATTGTTGGACTCCTTGTGCGAGGGCGCGCACGCGGATCACGCGTGCGCGACGCGGGCGTACCGCGCGACGAAAAACGGCCGCCGCCCGATCGCGGCGACAGCGGTTGCTTAGGCTGCGCGAACGCGCCGCGAGTTCCGTGGCGGTGGCGCGTGTTGACCGGATTTGACCTTTGGCGTGTGCTTGCTGCGTACGCCTACTTCATCAGCTTTTCGGTGATGAAGCGCCACTCGGCACGCGTGACGGGCGTGATCGACAGCCGGTTGCCGCGTGCGAGCACGCGCATGTCGGCGAGTTCGTCGTGTTCGCGCAGCGCGGCGAGCGGCACGAGCGGCGACTTCTTCACGAAGCGCACGTCGACGAGCAGCCAGCGCGGTGCCTCCTGCGTCGACTTCGGATCGTAATACGGGCTTGCCGGATCGAACTGGGTGGGGTCGGGGTAGGGCGTCGACGAGACTTCGGCGAGGCCCGCGATGCCCGGTTCCGGGCAGCTCGAATGATAGAAGAGCACGCCGTCGCCGATCTTCATCGTGTCGCGCATGAAATTGCGCGCCTGATAGTTGCGCACGCCGGTCCACGGCAGCGAGTGCTGCGGCGCGTGCGCGAGATCGTCGATGCTTGCTTCGTCCGGTTCGGACTTCATCAGCCAGTATTGCATGGATCGTGATCGACGCAGAAAGGGCTGCTGCAAAAGGAAACGGCATCGGGACTTCCCGATGCCGTTGAATAGGCCCCCGCCTTGGCCGCTAGGCCGGCATCCTGAACCTGGGGTTCAGAATTGGTCGCAGTTAGCAGCACTTCGGGTACATCAGACAGAGTGACGCGCGCGCCCGTGCTACAAATTTCCGCAACCGTGCACATGGCATTGGTTCAAGGAATATATGACCTTGGCGAACCAGGCAGGGAAGCTGACTGAACTGTGTTTCGTTGCGCCAATTTGACCACCGTTGATCGCCGAGATCAAGGGGAATCGACGCATCGATCAAACGTTACTGCGTCTCGTGCTGTGCGAGCACCGCGCCGAGTTGTTCGTTCATCTGGTGCATTGTACGACGGATTTCTTCCGCCGGAAATGCTTCACCGTGACGCACGCTCGTTTGCAGCCGCAGCAATTCGGACGCGAGCGACAGCGCGGCCATGACCGCGATGCGGTCGGTGCCGCGCACCGAGCTGTTCGCGCGGATCTTCGACATTTCTGCGTCGACGCGTGCGACGGCCTCGAGCAGCGCCGCTTCGGTCTCGGCCGAACAGGCGAGCCGATAGGGCTGACCGAGAATCGAGACTTCGATCTGCTTGGTGCTCATGCATGTTCTCCGTGGCTGGCCGCGTCGTCGCTGTCCGTGCGCGCCTGCGCATCCAGCAGGTCGAGCTGGTTGTCGGCTTGCTCCGCGCTCTTCGTGCGCGGCAGCTTTTCGAGAATCGCATTCAGTTTGACCTGGGCGTCGTCGATCTTTGCCGACAGCGTGTCGCGCTCGGCCGCGAGCGCATTGCGTTCGTCGCGCAGTTGCGCGAGTTCCGCGCGGACCGTGTCCGCTTCCGCGCGCAATTGCGCGACCTGCTCCTCGAGCGCGAGCCGTTCCGAGTGATAGCGCTTGTTCAGCGAGATCAGACGGCCAATATTTTGAGATAAAGTTTCGAGTTCGTTGAGCATTTGCTGCGTCCTCTAAAGACCCAGCATTTTAGCGCGGAATAACGCGCATTCCGACATCTGTAACGTTTCCAGTCGTAACACCCCCGCTTCTTGCCGCGAATACACGGGTCCGGCACGTGTTCCGCATGCGTCCGGACGCTTCCTTGACGCTCGCGCGGCCCGCTCCTAAACTGGCGCCGCCTCGGTGCTCGCGCGTGCGTCGCGCGGTTAAACGGGAAGCAGGGCGCGTGCTCCGCCCGGAGTTCGCCAACCTGCGCTGCCCCCGCAACGGTAAGCGGCCGCGTCGCATGACGCAGGCCGGCTCGGGTGCGTTTCGCGTGCAGGTCGCACGCTGGCGCGGGCCACTGCGCGTGATACGCGCGGGAAGGCGAGCCGGTACGCCGCCAGCCCGGATACCGGCCGAGGCGAGGAGCCTGCACGGCTTCATGACGCACGGCCCGCGGGGAAGCGGGGCGCGCAGTGCTTCACGGGACTTGTCTTCGATGCTGACCCCAATCGTTCGCACGGCGTGCGGCGCACGCTGCGCAATGTCGCCTGCCGCCATCGCGCGGAGCGCAGCGCACGCCGATTCGTCCGGATCGGCGACGACGCCGGTCGTCGCGGCACCGCGCCCGGTCGCGTGGCGCGACGCTGTCCCCTTGCTGCCGGCCGCCGTGGTTGCCGCACCGAGCGTGCCTGACGGTGACGCAAGCGCGATGCCGATCGACCCGCTGCGGCGGCTTCCACTATATTGCGCAGAACGTGGGCCGTGCGAGGATGCGGCGCGACGGATCGCGCGCGTGTCACGTCGGTGCGACCGGCACGCGGCCGGCCGCCGCATCGCGGGTCCCGGGCGACGAAATGCGGAATCCGGGTGCCGATCGTCGCGCGCGGTATGGGGCGTCGCCGGCCGTGAATCATGCGTCATGCCGCGCATGGCATCCTGACCGTGCGTGCGATGACATCACCGGGCACGGTTCGTCCGTGCACGCATCAACAACCTGTTCGACGAGGATGACGAGCTTGCGTATGCCTACGACACGCCGGAGCGCGACGCCGGTGCCGCGCCCGGCCGGCCATGACGGTCAGCGAAAGCGTCACGCGTCATGCGCGATGCCGTGCGGCGCATGAGCGCCGCACGTGCCGCCGCGATCTGGGTCGCGCTCGCGGCCGTGGTCGCGTTGCTGTTCGTCGCGTCGCTGTCGATCGGCAGCGTGCCGATGTCGCCGTGGCAGGCGCTCGCGTCGCTCGTGCCGCACGGCGGCGACGCACTGCTCGCCGACATCGTGCGCACGTTGCGGCTGCCGCGTGCGCTCGCGGGCTTCGCGTGCGGCGCGCTGCTCGCGCTGGCCGGTGCGCTGCTGCAGGTGCTGTTGCGCAATCCGCTCGCGGAACCGTACGTGCTCGGCGTGTCGGGCGGCGCGGCCGGCTTCGCGCTCGTCGCGATGATCGCGGGCGCCGCGTGGTGGCTCGTCGATGCGGCCGCGTTCGCCGGCGCGCTCGTGTCGGTCGCGCTCGTGCTCGGGCTTGCGCGCCGCGAACTGTGGCGCGGCGATGCGCGCGACGCGTCGCCGCGGCTGCTGCTCACGGGGGTCGTGATCGCGGCCGGGTGGGGCGCGCTCGTCACGCTGCTGCTGTCGCTCGCGCCCGACGCGCGGCTGCGCGGCATCATCTTCTGGCTGACGGGCGATCTGAACGGCGTGACGGCGCCCTGGTTCGCATGGGGCGCGCTGCTGCTGGCCGCCTGCGTCGCGCTGCCGGCCGCGCCGCAGCTCAACGTGCTGCTGCGTGGCGACGCGACCGCGCTCGCGCTCGGCGTGCCGGTCGCGCGGCTGCGCATGCGGATCTACCTCGTCGCGTCGCTGGCCGCCGCGGCCGCGGTGACGACGGCCGGCACGATCGGTTTTGTCGGCCTCGTCGTGCCGCACGCGCTGCGGCTCGCATTCGGCAACGACCAGCGCATGCTGCTGCCCGCCGCGATGCTCGCGGGCGGCGGCGGCGTGATGGCGGCCGACCTGCTCGCGCGCACCGCCATCGCGCCCGCGCAATTGCCGGTCGGCGTGATGACCGCGTTGATCGGTGTGCCGGTGTTCCTGTGGATGTTGCTGAGGAGACCGATGCGATGACGCATGTCTCGCCGCACACCGCCGGCGACATGACCTATGCGGCGCTCGACCTCACGCTGAGGGCCGGCGCACGGACCCTGCTCGACGGCTTCACGCAGGTGTTCCGGCCCGGCGAGATCTGGTGTGTCGCGGGGCCGAACGGCGCCGGCAAGACGACGCTGCTCGCGACGCTGGCGGGCCTGCAGCGGCCCGCCGGCGGGCAGGTCGAGATCGACGGCCGGCCGCTCGCCGCCTGGCCGCCCGAACAGCTCGCCCGGCGCCGCGCGCTGATGCCGCAGCAACTGCACGACGCTTTTAGCGCGACGGTATTCGACACGGTGCTGCTCAACCGCTTTCCGTATCTCGGCGGCTGGGGCTGGGAGCGCGAGGCAGACCGCGCGGCAGCGCGCGACGCGCTCGCGACGTTCGGGCTGAGCGCGCTCGCGTCGCGCGACGTGCTGTCGCTGTCGGGCGGCGAGCGGCAGCGTGTCGCGCTGGCCGCGACGCTGTGCCAGGACGCGCCGCTGATGCTGCTCGACGAGCCGCTCGCGCATCTCGACCTGCATCACCAGATCGACGGCCTGACCGCGTTGGCCGCGTGGCTCGACGCGGGCCCGCGCACGGTGCTGTTCTCGTGTCACGACCTGAATCTCGCGCGGCGTTTCGCGACGCACGCGCTGTTGCTCGACGGCCGCGGCCATGCGTGGGCGGGCCCCGTGCTCGACGTGCTGACGCCGGCGCGCGCGAGCGACGCGTTCGGCTATCCGCTCGTGCTGATCCGCGAGAACGGTCGCGATGCGCTGCTGCCCGCGTGGCCCGAGCGACGATGAACTTCCTTCTTTCGATGCGCGGCAGCGGCCGCACCAACGAGGCAACCTTCCGATGACGAACCCGACCGACTTCCCGCCCGCGATCGCGCCGCTCGACGACACGCTGCGCAAGCGTCTGCAGCATGTGATCGATCACAAGACCAAGCCGCCCGGCAGCCTCGGCCAGCTCGAGGCGCTCGCGCTGCAGATCGGCCTGATCCAGCGCACCGAGCGGCCGCACGTGCAGCGTCCCGTGACGATCGTGTTCGCCGGCGACCACGGGATCGCGGCCGAGGGCGTGAGCCCGTATCCGCAGTCGGTCACCGCGCAGATGGTCGCGAACTTCCTGGCCGGCGGCGCGGCGATCAATGCGTTCTCGGGCGTCGCGCAGAGCGTGCTCGAGATCGTCGATGCGGGCGTCGCGTCGCCGCTGCCGGTGTCCGACCGGCTTGTGTCGCTGCCGGTCGCGCGCGGCACGCGCAATTTCGCGGTCGAACCCGCGATGACGCACGACGAGGCGAAAACGGCGCTCGCCGCGGGTGCCGCGCGCGTGCGCGTGCACGCGTCGCTCGGCACGAATGTGATCGGCTTCGGCGAAATGGGGATCGCGAACACGTCGTCGGCCGCGTGCCTGATGAGCCGTCTGCTCGACGTGCCGATCGACGCGTGCGTCGGGCGCGGCACGGGTCTCGACGACCAGGGGCTCGCGCACAAGCGCGCGGTGCTCGGCCGCGCGCTCGTCCGGCATTCGCATGCGATCGCGCCGCTCGACGTGCTCGCGACGTTCGGCGGCTTCGAGATCGCGATGATGACGGGCGCGTATCTCGCGGCTGCGAGCGAGCGGATGACGATCCTAGTCGACGGCTTCATCGCGACGGCCGCGTTGCTCGTCGCCGAGCGCATCGCGCCCGGCGTGCGCGACTACTGCGTGTTCTCGCATGCGTCGCACGAGGCCGGGCACCGGCGCATGCTCGAGCATTTCGGCGCGAAGCCGCTGCTCGCGCTCGACCTGCGGCTCGGCGAGGGCACGGGCGCCGCGCTCGCGCTGCCGCTGGTGCGCGCGGCGGCTGCGTTCCTCACCGAGATGGCGAGCTTCGAATCCGCGGGCGTCGACAATCGTGACGCCTGAACGCGCGCAGGGCGTACGCGCCGAACTGCGCTACTTCTTCGTCGCGCTCGGCTATTTCACGCGCGTGCCGGTGCCGCGCGCGATCGGCTACGCGGCCGGCGATCTCGATCAGGCCGCACGCTACTTCCCGCTGGTCGGTGCGTGCGTCGGCGCATGGGGCGCGCTCGTCTATCTCGCGGCGCTGCGCGTGCTGCCGGCGTCGATCGCGGTCGGGCTGTCGATGGCCGCGACGCTGCTCGCGACCGGCGCATTCCACGAGGATGGCCTGGCCGACAGCTGCGATGCGTTCGGCGGTGGCTACGCGCGCGACGACGTGCTGCGGATCATGCACGATTCGCGCATCGGCACGTTCGGCGCGGCCGCGCTCGTGATCGCGCTCGGCCTGAAATGGCAGGCGCTCGCGGCCATGCCGCCGCTGCGCGCCGCGTGGACGATGATCGCCGCGCATGCGGCGAGCCGCGCGGCGGCCGTGAGCCTGCTGATGTCGCTCGACTACGTCCGGCCGGAAGGCAAGGCAAAACCGGTTGCACAGCGCATGGGCGCGCGCGCGGCCTGCGTCGTGGCCGCATTCGGGTTGCCGTGGCTGTTCTGGCCGGACTGGCGCGCGGGCGTCGCGGCCGTCGTCGCGCTCGTGCTCGTGCGCGCATGGGCGGCCCGCTATTTCGTGAAGCGGATCGGCGGTTATACGGGCGACTGCCTCGGCTTCGCGCAGCAGTTGAGCGAGCTGGCGATCTATCTCGTGGTGCTCGGATGGATCTCGTCCTGATTCGCCATCCGGCCGTCGCTGTCGAGCAGGGCGTGTGCTACGGACGCAGCGACGTGCCGCTCGCCGCACCGGCCGAGGCGGGGGCGCGGACCATGCGCGAGCGTCTGGCGGCGCTCGGGGCGCCGTTGCCCGCGCAGGTCTGGACGAGTCCGCTCACGCGTTGCGCGTCGGTCGCCGAGCGGCTTGCGCACGCGTTCGACGTGCCGCTGCGGCGCGACGCGGGCTGGCAGGAAATGGACTTCGGCGCGTGGGAACTGCAGCGCTGGGACGACATCGACCGCGCCGCGCTCGATGCGTGGGCGGCCGACCTGATGCATGCGTGCGCGCATGGCGGCGAAAGCGTCGCGCGGTTCGTCGAGCGCGTGGCGCGCGTGGCCGGCGAGGTCGCACAGGCCGACGCGCCGCAATGGGCGATCACGCACGCGGGCGTTATTCGCGCCTTCGCATCGCATGCGCTGCGCGTGCCGCTCGATACGCTGCTGTCACGACCGGTGCCGACGGGCGGCGTCGTCTGGTTGCGCATGGAGGATGCCGCCCGCACGTGGGAAGTCGTCCACTGGGACGCGTAGGCAGTCGCGTGCTCGTCTGACGCGGGCGAGCGCATCAAGGCCCGAAATCAGCGCGCCGGCCGCCGCGTCCGCGCCGCGTCGAGATCCTCGCACAGCGCGGCCGCGCCTTGCGCGATCCGCGGCGACGGCCGCGTCAGCAGATCGCCGTCGATCGCGAACAGGTTGTTGCGCGCCACGGCCGTCAGCGCGGGCCATGCACGCCAGCGCGCGAGGCTCGGCAGCGGCGCGTCCGAGCGTGTCGCGCCGGCGCTCGTCGTCACGATCGCTTCCGGATTCGCCGCAAGCACGGCCTCGTCGGTGACGGTCGGCGCGAGCGGCTTCAGCGCCGCGAACACGTTACGGCCGCCGCACAGCGTGACGACGTCGTTGAACAGATGCGCGCCGTTGAGCGTCGTCAGCGGCCGGTCCCATACCTGGAAGAACATCGTGACGGGCGGGCGCGCCGCGTAACGCGCGCGCAGCGCCGCGATGTTGCGCGAAAACGATGCCGCGGCCGCGTCGGCGACCGGTTCCGTGCCGAGCAGCGTGCCGAGACGGCGCAGCGACGTCGCGACGTCGTCGAGATGCTTCGGTTCGCTGAAGAACAGCGGAATGTGCAGCGCACGCAGCGCATCGGTCTGCCGCTCGGCATTGCCGTGCCGCCAGACGACGATCAGGTCGGGCTTCAGTGCGGCGATCCGCTCGAGGTCGAGCGCCTTGTTGTCGCCGACGCGCGGCACGGCCTGCGCGGCGGGCGGGTAGTCGCTGTACGTGACCGTGCCGACCAGCTTCGTGCCGCCGCCGGCCGCATAGACCAGTTCGGTCGCATGCGGCGCGAGGCTGATCACGCGTTGCGCCGGTGCGGGCAGCGTGACGGCATTGCCTGCATCGTCGCGGGTCGTGATGTCGGCGTGAGCGAAGGGCGCGAGCGCGACCAGCATCGCGAGCGCCGGCAACCGGCGCAACGGGCGGGCGTTCATGCGGATGCCCGTTGCAGCGTCGGCACGCACTGCGCGAGCGCGTCGGCGACGCGCAGCCATTCGGCTTCGTTGCCCGGCAGGCCGACGCGCACGCTCGACGGTTGCGCGAAGTGCCGCGTCCAGATTCCGTGCGTGGCGAGTGCCGTATGCAGCGCGGCGGCGCGCGGGTCGTCTGTCCAGCTGAACAGCGGCGTCGCGTGCACCGCGAAGCCGTGTGTGCGCAGCAGCGCGGCGAGGCGTGCGCCGTCGGCCGCGAGCCGCTCGCGCGCGGCGGCCTGCCATGCGCGGTCGGCGAACGCGGCGGCGACCGCGTGACGCGCGGGGCCGCTGACGGTCCACGCGCCGAGCATGTCGCGCAGCGCGGCGATCAGCTCGGGACGCGCGAGCACGAAGCCCGCGCGAATGCCGGCGAGCCCGAAGAACTTGCCGACCGAGCGCAGCACGACGAGGCCCGGACGATCGGCGTACTGCGCGAGCGATGGCGTGGCGCCCGTATCCGCGAAGGCCTCGTCGACGATCAGCGTGCCGCCGCGTGCCGACAGTTGCGCATGCCAGCCGAGCAGCCGTTCGGTCGGAACGAACTCGGCAGTCGGATTGTTCGGATTCCCGACGATGACGTGACGCAGCGTCGCAGGCAACGCGTCCGAGGCGATGTCGAGCGGGACGACACGATGGCCGTGGCGCGCGAAGGCAGGCGCGTATTCGCCGTACGCGAGCGGCGCGACGCCGGCGTCGCCGGCCGGCAGCAGCGCGGGCAACGCGCGGATCGCGGCCTGGCTGCCGGCGACCGGCAGCACGTGCGCGGCATCGGGTGCGCCGTAGTAGCGGGCCGCGCATGCGGCGAGCGTGTCGCCGTCGTCGGGCAGCCGGCGCCATGCGTCGGCCGGGACCGGCGGCACCGGATAGCCGACCGGATTGATGCCGGTCGACAGGTCGAGCCAGGCGTCATACGGAATGCCGTGGCGGCGCGCGGCTTCGTGCAGGTTGCCGCCGTGCGGGATGCGTGCGTCAGACATGATGGGTTGCGAGGATGAGTGCGCCGCTCGCGACGAGCAGTGCGAGCCACAGCGCGAGCGTGCGCGTGACGAGCGACAGCGCGGCGACGACGTGCGCGGCCGTCGCCGGTGCGCCGGTGCCGAGCGCGGGACGGTCTTCGATTTCGCCGTGATAGACGGCCGGGCCGCCGAGCTGCACGTTCAGGCTGCCGGCGCCCGCGGCCATCACGGGGCCCGCGTTCGGGCTGTCCCAGTGGCGCGCCTGCGTGCGCCAGCAGCGCCACGCGGCGGCCGTGTCGCCGAGCAGCGCGTAGCTCGCGGCGGTGACGCGTGCGGGAATCCAGTTGAGCGCGTCGTCGAGTCGCGCGGCGGCCCAGCCGAAGGTCAGGAAGCGCGGCGTGCGATAGCCCCACATCGCGTCGAGCGTGTTCGCGAGCCGGAACAGCAGCGCGCCGGGGCCGCCGGCGACGACGAACCAGAAGAGCGCGCCGAAGATCGCGTCGTTGCCGTTCTCGAGGGCCGATTCGACGGCCGCGCGCGACAGCGCGCCTTCGTCGGCTGCGCTCGTGTCGCGCGACACGATCCGTGCGGTCAGCGCGCGTGCGGCATCGAGATCGTGCCGCAGCAGCGCGGCGGCGATCGGCGCGACGTGGTCGGCGAGGCTCTTCGCGCCGAGCGCGAACCACAGCAGCGCGACGTGCAGCGCGGCCGCGAGCGGCCAGGGCAGCACGGCCGCGAGCCACGCGGCGACGGCCACCGGCGGCACCACGGCCGCGACCCATGCGGCGACGCCGACCACGCGGCCGCGCCGGCCCGTGTTCAGCGCGCCTTCGATGCGCGCGGCAAGCCGGCCGAACGCGACGAGCGGATGCCAGCCGGCCGGTTCGCCGATCACACGATCGACGATCGCGGCCGCGACCGCGAGCATCGCGACGAGCGGCAGCGACAGCATCAGCATGACGGCGCTCCGGCCTTGAGTTCGAGCGGCAGCCCGGCGACCAGCAGCGTCACGCGCGTCGCGAGCGCGGCGACGCGCTGGTTCAGGCGCCCGAGTTCGTCGACGTAGCGGCGCGTGACCGACCCGAGCGGCACGACGCCGAGCCCGATTTCGTTGCTGACGACGATCACCTTCGCACGCGCGCCGCGCAATGCGTGCTCGAGCCGCCCGACCTGCGCCGCGTACTGCGCATCGTCGAGCGGTTCGCCGTCGAGCGGGCACAGCAGGTTCGTGAGCCACAGCGTCAGGCAGTCGACGAGCAGGCACGCGTGCGGATCGTCGAGCCGCGCGAGCGTGCCGGCGAGGTCGACGGGCGCGTCGGCGAAACCCCAGTCGGCCGGCCGGCGCGCGCGGTGATGCGCGATGCGCCGTTCGAATTCGGCGTCGGCGGCCGTCGCGGCCGCGGTCGCGATGTAGGTGACGGGGCGGCCGCTGTCGGCGGCGAGCCGCTCGGCGTGCGCGCTCTTGCCCGAGCGCGCGCCGCCGAGGACGAAGGTGAGGTCGTGCGGAATCATCGCGTGATTGTAACGGCGCGGGCGGCCGCACGCGGGCGATAATGCGCGTTTGCTTCGCCACGACTTTGCACACGATGAACGCACCCGAACCGCAGCCGCACGGCACGTTGATGATCCAGGGCACGACGTCCGACGCGGGCAAGAGCACGCTCGTCGCGGGCCTGTGCCGCCTCGCGCGCCGTGCGGGCGCGCGGGTCGCGCCGTTCAAGCCGCAGAACATGGCACTGAACAGCGCGGTGACGGCCGACGGCGGCGAGATCGGCCGCGCGCAGGCGCTGCAGGCGCTGGCCGCCGGCGTCGCGCCGCATACGGATTTCAATCCGGTGCTGCTGAAGCCGACCAGCGACCGCGGCGCGCAGGTGATCATTCACGGCAAGGCGCGCATGAACCTCGACGCGCGTGCTTACCACGACTACAAGCCGGTCGCGTTCGACGCGGTGCTCGAGTCCTACGCGCGGCTGCGCGCCGGCTACGACACGGTGCTCGTCGAAGGCGCGGGCAGCCCGGCCGAAATCAACCTGCGCGAAGGCGACATCGCGAACATGGGCTTCGCCGAGCGCGTCGACTGCCCGGTCGTGCTGGTGGCCGACATCGACCGCGGCGGCGTGTTCGCGCACCTGGTCGGCACGCTCGCGTGCCTGTCGGACAGCGAGCGCGCGCGCGTGCGCGGCTTCGTCATCAACCGCTTTCGCGGCGACATCAGGCTGCTCGAACCGGGCCTCGACTGGCTGCGCGCGCAGACGGGCAAGCCGGTATTCGGCGTGCTGCCGTACCTGCACGGGCTGATGCTCGATGCCGAGGACATGCTGCCGTCGCAGGCGCGCAGCGCCGCCGCGCGCGGCGATGCCGGCGTGCTGCGCGTGGTGGTGCCCGCCTTGCCGCGGATCAGCAACCATACCGATTTCGACCCGCTGCGTGCGCATCCGCAGGTCGAGTTCACGTACTGGAAGAGCGGCCCGGTGCCGGACGCCGACCTGCTGATCCTGCCCGGCTCGAAGAGCGTGCAGCGCGATCTCGCGTGGCTGCGCGACGCGGGCTGGGACGCGGTGATCCGCCGGCACCTGCGCTATGGCGGCAAGGTGATCGGCATCTGCGGCGGGATGCAGATGCTCGGCCGCACGCTGGACGATCCGCTCGGCCTCGAAGGGGCGCCCGGCAGCGTGGCGGGGCTCGGGTTGCTCGATTTCGACACGACGCTGCAGCCGGACAAGACGCTGAAGAACGTGACCGGGCAGCTCGCGCTGCCGGGCGCGGCCGCGGTGCACGGCTACGAAATCCACATGGGCGACACGCGCGGGCCCGCGCTCGCGGCGCCCGCGCTGGAACTGGCGACGGGCGACGCACCGGGCGGCGTGCGCCCGGACGGCGCACGGTCGGCCGACGGGCAGATCCTCGCGACCTACGTGCACGGGCTGTTCGACGCGCCCGACGCGTGCGCGGCACTGCTCGCATGGGCGGGGCTCGACGGCGCGGAACGCATCGACTATCCGGCGCTGCGCGAGGCGTCGCTGGAGCGGCTGGCCGATTCGTTCGCCGAGCATCTCGACCTGCGCGCGCTGTACGCCGAGTTCCGCTGACGCATGGCGTGCCGGCCTGGCATTTTGCGGCGGATCGCGTACAACTCAGATGGGCGGAGGTCCGCCCGAAGGAGCGCGACGATGAAGGGTCGATGGTGGTTGAGTGTGCTGCTCGCGGTGCTGCTGGGCGCGTCGGCGTTTGCGCACGCGTGTGATTCGTATGCACCGGGCGGCGGGCCGGCCGGCTCGGGCGACGCCGCCCAGGGCAAGAGCGGCGGCTGAGGTTCGCAGGGGTGCAGGCATCGGGGCATGATCGGTCATGCCCTTTTTCATGATCCGATTCGTTCCATTCGGGAATCAGTTAAAGCCGAAATGCATATTTATTGGTCGAATCGATTCGAATAGAGTGCGATCCATTCCCATCCACTCACGAAGGAATTCGCCATGAACCCCAATCGCCTGAACGATCTCGGCGCGACGCTGCTGCGTGTCGCACTCGGCGTGCTGTACCTCGCGCACGTCGCGCAGAAGGTGTTCGTCTTCACGCTGCCCGGCACCGCGCAGTTTTTCGCGTCGATCGGCCTGCCGGGCTGGCTCGCGTATGTCACCACCGTCGTCGAACTGGCGGGCGGCCTCGCGCTGCTCGCGGGCTTCCGCGTGCGGATCGCCGCACTCGTGCTGCTGCCGTTCATGCTCGGCGCGGTGTCCGCGCATCTGCCGAACGGCTGGAGCTTCGCGTCGCCGAACGGCGGCTGGGAATACCCGGCGTTCTGGGCCGTCACGCTGGCCGTGCAGGCGCTGCTGGGCGGCGGTGCGTTCGCGCTCGGCGCACCGCGCGCCGCGACGCGGACCGCATAAACGGGGGGGCTTCGGCGCAACCCGTTCCGGTGACACCCCGTTTGCCGATATCATCGCTCCCTGTATCCGCAATCGAGCGGCGCCTGCCAGGGCGGCAGGCGCCGCACGGCTTTTTCGGGGGAATTCATGACGGTCATCGTGGTGGCGAATCCGAAGGGCGGCGTGGGGAAGAGCACGCTGTCCACCAATCTTGCCGGCTATTTCGCGGCGCAGGGCGCATGGGTCGCGCTCGCCGATCTGGACCGGCAGCAGTCCGCGCATGCGTGGCTCGACCTGCGGCCGGCCGGCCTGCCGCCGATCGAGGCGTGGGAGCTCGACCCGGATGCGCCGTCGAAGCCGCCGCGCGGCCTCGAATATGCGGTGATCGACACGCCGGCCGGGCTGCACGGCAACCGGCTCAACGTCGCGCTGCAGCTCGCCGACAAGGTGATCGTGCCGCTGCAGCCGTCGATGTTCGATATTCTCGCGACCCAGCAGTTTCTGGAGCGCCTCGCCGGCGAGAAGGCCGTGCGCAAGGGCAGCGTCGAGGTCGGGATCGTCGGGATGCGGGTCGACGCGCGCACGCGCTCGTCCGACCAGCTGCACCGTTTCGTCGAAGGGCTCGGGCTGCCGGTGCTCGGCTACGTGCGCGACACGCAGAACTACGTGCAGATTGCCGCGCACGGCCTGACGCTGTGGGACGTCGCGAAGAGCCGCGTCGAGAAGGATCTCGAGCAGTGGCGGCCGATCGTCGAATGGGCCGAGCGCCGTGCACCGAAAGCGGAGAAGGTCGCGAAGGCGTCCTGAGCGCGCGAGGCGAACCCGCGCGGCGCAGCCGGTCGAATTCGGTCGGTTCCCGCTCCAATGAAGAAGGGCCTGATTCGGCAGCGTGCCGGATCAGGCCCTTCGTACGTATGCGGCTGCGCGGCTTCGGCCGCCCCGGCGCGCGGGGCGCCGCGGCAGCGATCCGGCGCGCCGCGATACGCCGGCCGCCGCGTGAATCAGGTCCAGTTCTGCGTCGGCACGTGGTCGCGGTGGCCCTTGATCTTGTTGCCTTCGTCGATGAACACGAGCTTCGGCTTCCAGCCGGCCTGCAGCTCGGCTTCGTCGACCATCGCGAACGCAGCGATGATCACGAGGTCGCCGAGTTGCGCGCGGCGCGCGGCCGAGCCGTTCAGCGAGATCATCCCGCTGCCGCGCTCGCCCTTGATCGCGTAGGTCGAGAAGCGCTCGCCGTTGTTGATGTTCCAGATGTCGATCCGTTCGTTTTCGATCAGGCCCGCCGCTTCGAGCAGGTCTTCGTCGATCGCGCACGAGCCTTCGTAATGCAGCTCGCAGTGCGTGACGGCCGCGCGGTGGATCTTCGATTTGAGCATGTGGCGCTGCATGGTATCTCCGTGATGCGTGTGAGGCGAGGGCGGGCGGCCCGTCAGATTTCCAGGTTGTCGATCAGGCGCGTCGCGCCGAGCTTCGCGGCCGCGAGCACGACGAGCGGCTCGCCGGCTTCGAGCTCGGCGGCGCTCGGCGCGATCAGGTTCGCGCGGCGGCGGATCGCGATGTAGTCGGGCGCCCAGCCGCGCTCGGCCAGATGCGTGCGCGCGTGCTGCTCGAGCGTGCCGAGGTCGCGCTCGCCGCCGAGCACGCTCTCGCGCACGCGTTGCAGCGTCTTCGCGAGCTCGGGCGCTTCCTTGCGCTCGTCGGTCGTCAGGTAGCGGTTGCGCGACGACAGCGCAAGGCCGTCCTCGTCACGCACGGTCTCGGCCGCGATGATCTCGACCGGCAGCGCGAGCTGCTGGCACATGCGGCGCACGATCATCAGCTGCTGGTAATCCTTCTTGCCGAACACGGCGACGCGCGGCTGCACGCAGGACATCAGCTTGGTGACGACCGTGCACACGCCGGCGAAGAAGCCGGGGCGGAACTCGCCCTCGAGAATCCCGCCGAGGTCGTCGGGCGGCAGCACGCGGTACTCCTGCGGCTCCGGATACATGTCGCGCTCGGTCGGCGCGAACAGCACGTAGACGTTTTCCTTCTGCAGCTTCTCGATATCGTCCTGCAGCGTGCGCGGATATTTGTCGAAATCCTCGTTCGGGCCGAACTGCAGCCGGTTGACGAAGATGCTCGCCACGACCGGGTCGCCGTGCTGGCGCGCGAGGCGCATCAGCGACAGGTGACCTTCGTGCAGGTTGCCCATCGTCGGCACGAACGCCGTGCGGTTCTGTCCGCGCAACTGGTCGCGCAGTTCCTGGATCGAGCTGATGACTTTCATGATCGGGTAGCGGGTTCCTCGCGCAGGCGCGCGTTGGCGCCGCAACAGCGGCGTCGGGGTCGAAGCGGAGAACGCCGGCGCGCGGGCGGCGCATCGGGCGTCGGCGGATTGTAGAGGATTTGGCCGCCGGACGCATCGAAAAAAGTACGATCGTTCACTTTTTACGCGGGCGCGCCGCAGGCAGTCCGCGCGGGCGGGCCCGGCGGCGGGATGCGGCGTGTTTCGGTGTGCGGGGTGAGGCGGGGGCGGCGGGCGCCTTACGCGGGCAGGTACGCGAGGCGCACGTAGATCGGCGCGAACGGTTCGGGCTGCGTGATCTCGACGAGCGATTCGCGCGCGAGTTCGAGCATCGCGATGAAGTTCACGACCACGACCGGCACGCCGCGCGACGTGTCGAACAGGTCGGCGAACTCCATGAAGCGTGCGTTCTGCAGCTTGCGCAGGATCAGGCTCATGTGTTCGCGCACCGACAGCTCCTCGCGGGAGATCTTGTGGTGCTGGACGAGCTTCGCGCGCTTGAGCACGTCGGCCCACGCGGCGCGCAGGTCGTCCGAGTTCACGTCGGGAAAGCGCGGCGTGATGCTCTGCTCGATGTAGACCTCGGCGCGCAGGAAGTCGCGGCCGAGCTGCGGCAACTGGTCGAGACGTTGCGCGGCGAGCTTCATCTGCTCGTATTCGAGCAGGCGGCGCACGAGTTCCGCGCGCGGATCCTCGGCTTCCTCGCCCGTGTCGGCCTTCTTGACCGGCAACAGCATCCGCGACTTGATCTCGATCAGCATCGCGGCCATCAGCAGGTATTCGGCGGCCAGCTCGAGGTTCGACGTGCGGATCTGGTCGACGTAACCCAGATATTGCGCGGTGACCTGCGCCATCGGGATGTCGAGCACGTTGAAGTTCTGCTTGCGGATCAGGTACAGCAGCAGGTCGAGCGGGCCTTCGAACGTCTCGAGGAACACCTCGAGCGCATCGGGCGGGATGTAGAGGTCCTGCGGCAGCTTGAAGAGCGGCTCGCCGTACAGGCGTGCGAACGCCGCGACACCGTCGACCGTGTCGGGCGTCGAATCGGCGCCCGCGGGCGCGGCGATCGCGTCGTCCTGCCGGGCGGCGCTGGCCTCGTCGGCGGCGCTCACGTCGTCAGAAGTTCTGGTAGTAGACGTAGGACGTTTGCTTCACGCGCGATTCCTGCTGCTCGGCACGCTCGTCGAGGTCGATCGGCTGCTTGTCCCACAGCAGGGAGCGGCCCTTGCGCTGCTCTTCTTCGAGCGTCGGCTTCTGTTGCTTGAGCTGGTTCAGGAATTGCGTGACGTCGGACTGGTACGGCATGGCTTGGCTTTCCGTTTCGGGCGGCGCACGATGCGCCGGATTCGCGATGGCGGGATTTTACCGCATCGCGGGGAACAGCCGGCGGCAATCGCGCGTCGAATCCGCTGGCCGGTGCCCGCGGCGCGGCCGGCCGCGCCCGTGCGCGCGTCGTTGCGCGCAAGCGTCAAAGCGGGGCCCGCGCGGGCAGGGCCGCCGCCTTGTGGTCAAATACAGGGTTTTCCACGGAATCACGACAACCGAGGGTGAGGTCATATTTGGCGGGTCACGCGAACCAGCAAGCACACACGACGCATGAGACGAGCCCGCGCGCGGCCCGACACCCCGGTCGTCGCGCACGGCGCGGCGCCGGTGCGGCGGCCCGGGCAGCCCTCGTCGGCTGTCTCGCCGCGTTCGTCGTGCTGCCGGCCTACGCGAAGTACGACGTCGACATCGACGCGCCGCGCTCGATCCGCAAGCTCCTCAAGGCCCATCTCGACATCGCGCGCTTCGCGAAGCGCGACGACATCAGCGACGACCAGTTCGACTTCCTCGTGACCGCGACACCGCAGCAGGTGCGCGACCTGACCGCGACGGCCGGCTATTTTTCGCCGGTCGTGCGCACCGACGTGCGCACGCGCGACGGCAAGCGGGACGTGCGCGTCGCCGTCGATCCGGGGCCGCAGACCGTCGTGTCGACGGTCGACCTGACGTTCAAGGGCCCGGTCGGCACCGAGGATCCGAAGCAGGAGGCCGCGACCCGCTTCGCGTTTTCGCTGAAGCCGGGCGACCCGTTCACGCAATCGGACTGGGACGTCGCGAAGGGCGCGGCGCTCAGGCAATTGCAGGCGCGCCGCTACCTGGGCGCGAAGATCGCGTCGTCGGAGGCGCGCATCGACCCGCGCACGCAGCGCGCGACGCTGGCCGTCACGTTCGACAGCGGCCCGACATTCACGATCGGCAAGGTCGATGTCGATGGCGTGCGCCGCTACCCGGAGAAGATCGTCACGAACGTCAATCCGCTGTCGGAAGGCGAGATCTACGACGTGCAGCGGATCACCGAGCTGCAGCGGCAACTGCAGAACACGCCGTACTACGCGAGCGTCGCGATCGACGTCGGCGACGATACGTCGAAGCCCGAGCGTACGCCCGTGCACGTGAAGGTCAGCGAGTTCCCGTACAACAACATTCGCGGCGGCGTCGGCTACGCGACCGATACGGGCCCGCACGTGCAGGGCTCCTACACGTATCTCGACACGTTCGGCGCCGCGTGGCCGTTCACCGTGTCGGGCCGGCTCGACCAGATCCAGCAGTACGGCCAGGTCCAGCTGTCGATGCCGCCCGGCGCGAAAGGGTGGACCAACAGCGTGCTCGCGTCGTACACGAACACCAACGTGTCGGACACGCGCATCTACAGCGCGCGGGTCGGCGTGCAGCGCACGCGCACCGGCCAGTTCATCGACTACGCGTACTCGCTGATGTTCTACCAGGACCGGCTCGACCAGAACGGCGCCGGCCCGACCACGAGCCGCGCGCTGGTGCCGCAGTGGGCATGGACGCGCCGCAACGTCGACGATCCGCTGTTCCCGCGCTCGGGCAACCTGATCCACGCGGAGGCCGGCTTCGCGATCAAGGGCGTGTTGACCGACCAGACCTTCATCCGCGGTTACGCGCGCGGCCAGCAGTACGTGCCGATCGGCAAGCGCGACCTGTTCGTGTTCCGCGCGGAGCTCGGCGGCGTGTTCACGAGCGGCAGCTCGACCGGCGTGCCGGCATCGCTGCTGTTCCGCGCGGGCGGCTCGAACTCGGTGCGCGGCTACGGTTACCAGAGCATCGGCAACAGCGTCGCCGGCTCCGTGCTGCCGACCAAGTACCTGATGACGGGCACCGCCGAATACCAGCACTGGTTCAACCGCGACTGGGGCGCCGCGACCTTCTTCGACATCGGCACCGCGACCGATGCGTGGGGCGAGCGCGTGTTCTACCCGGGCGTCGGCATCGGCGCGCGCTGGCGCAGCCCCGTCGGCCCGATCAACGTCGACGTCGCGTACGGACTGCGCAACCACAGCGTGCGCCCGTACCTGACGCTCGGCATCGCCTTCTGACCTTGTTGCACGAGCCACGACGAACCGCATGACGAAGGACCCGAACGACACGCCGCCGCCGAACGATCCGGACTCGCCCGAGCGCGCGCCCGGTGCGCCGCCGCGCGGGCCGCGGCGCGGGCGTGCGGGCCGGATCGTCGCGTGGACGCTCGTGACGGCCGTGCTGCTCGTCGTGCTGGCGGCCGGGCTCGTGCTGGCCGCGGCGACGACCGAGCGCGGCACGCGGCTCGCGTGGCAGACGGCCGTGCGCGTACTCGGCGGCCGGCTGGCGGGCACGCTGGACGGCGGCGCGCTCGCGACCGGCGTGCGGCTGCGCGGCTTCGCATGGACGAGCCCCGGCGGCACGAGCACCGAAGTGCGGATCGACCGGCTCGAGGGCCGCTGGGTGCTGACCCGCGCGCCGTGGCGGCTGTCGGTCGCTTACCTGCGCGCGGGCACGGTCGACGTGCGGATCGTGCCGGGGCCGTCGAAGCCGGCCGCGACGCCGCAGGACCTGAGCCTGCCGCTGCAGTTGCGGATCGACGACCTGCGTGTCGACCACCTGGCGATCCACGAAGGCGGCTCGACGACGCAGCTCGACCATCTCGCGCTGAACGGCCGCAGCGACGGCCGTCACCATGAACTCGCGCTCGATGGCGTCGACACGCCGTACGGCGCGCTGACCGCGCGCGCGAAGCTCGACGGCGCGAAGCCGTTCGCGCTGACGGGCAACGCGACCTACGTGGGCAAGCTGGCCAACGAAGCGGTCAACGCGAGCGCGAACGTATCGGGTTCGCTCGAAGCGCTCGTCGCCGACGTGACCGCGAGCGGGATGAAACTGAACGGCCGCGCGCACGTCGAGGCCGCGCCGTTCGGCACGGTGCCGCTCACGCGCGCGTCGCTCGCGTTCGATCACGTGAACCCGCAGGCGATCGCGCCGGGCGCGCCGGCCGCCGATCTCGCGGTGCGCGCGGAGCTGGCGCCCGTGACCGCGCCGGCCGGCACTGCCCCGGCGAAGGGGTTCGCGGTGACCGGCCCCGTGTCGATCGTCAACGCGAAGCCCGGCACGTTCGGCGAGCACCTGCTGCCGGTCGTCGACGCGCATGCGACCGTCCATCTCGACGCGCACGCGCAGCGAATCGACGGCCTCGCGCTGAAACTGATCCGCGACGGCAGCGTGACCGGCAACGGCACGCTGACGGGCGGCAAGGGCCGCTTCGACCTGAAGGTCGCGAATCTCGACCTGAACGCCTTCATTGCCGAGTTGCGGCCGATGCGCCTGGGCGGGCCGCTCGGCGTGACGCTCGCCGGCGACGTGACGACCGTCGATTTCGACCTGAACGATCCGAAGCTCGCGCTCGGCGCGCGTGCGAAGGTCGCGCTGACGCCGCAGCAGACGGTGCTGACCGATGCACGCGTGACGGCGGGCAAGGGCCGTATCGACCTGACCGGCGTGTTCCGTCACGATGCGCATTCGAGCTACGACGCGAAGGCGACGCTGACCGCGTTCGATCCGCTGCTGCTCGCGGCGATGGGCGCGCCGAAGGCCGGTAGCGGCAAGCCGGCGGCAAAAGTGGCCAAAACAGCGACCAAAACAGCGACCAAAACCGCCGCCGCGGCCAAGGCGCCGGCCAGGCGCGGCGAGACGCGCGTATCGGGCACGCTGACGGCATCCGGCGCGTTCGCGCCGCAGGTGTCGACGAAGGCGACCTTCAAGCTCGGCGACAGCCTGTACGACGGCGTGCCGCTGACCGGCGCGGGCGTCGTGCAGTTCGCCGGCTCGCGGATCCTGCCGAGCAATGCGACGCTGTCGATCGCGGGCAACCACGTCGATCTGCGCGGCAGTTTCGGCGCGCCGGGCGACCGGCTGCGCTTCGTCGTCGACGCACCGGAGCTCGACCGGCTCGGCTTCGGCGTGCAGGGGCTCGTGCAGGCGCAGGGCGAGCTGACCGGCAGCTTCGCGCATCCGAACGTGACGGCCACCTACAAGGCCCAGCACGTCGTGGTCGGCTCGAACCGGATCGGTGCCGCGCAGGGGCGCGCCGACATCCGCGACGGCGCGCACGGCGCGCTCGTATTCACGGCCGACGCGACCGACATCGCACTCGGCTCGCTGCAACTGAAATCGCTGCGCGCGAACCTCGACGGCACGCGCGCGAAGCACACGCTCGACGCGTCGGCGATGGGGACGGCCGGCGGCCGCGTGATCGACCTGACGCTCGCGGCGAACGGCGGCGTGGTCGAGAGCCGCGACGGAACGCGCTGGGACGGCACCGTCACGCGCCTCGCGAACCGCGGCACGCCGGCGGTGGCGCTGCAGGCGCCGCTTGCGGTGTCGGCCGGCGCCGGCCGCGTGACGCTCGGCGCGACGCGGCTCACGCTCGAAGGCGCGGCGATCGACCTGAAGTCGTTCGTGTTCGACCACGGCCAGATGCGCTCGGCAGGTGCCGTGCGCGATGCATCGGTCGCCCGTTTCCTCGAGATCCGCCAGGAACTGACGGGCCAGCGGCCGCCGGTGCGCACCGACGTCGTGCTCGATGCCGACTGGGATTTCTCGCTCGGCGCGAACGCGACGGGCTACGTGCAGGTGAAGCGGCGCGGCGGCGACGTGACGATCGAGACCGGGCGCGGTATTGCGTCGCTCGGGCTGACCGACCTGTCCGCGCGCGCGAGCTTTGCACCCGGCAACCGGCTCAACGTGGTGGCGCTCGCGAAGGCGAACCGGGTCGGCACGCTCGACGCGAACGTCACCGTGCCGTTCGCGCTGCGCGACGGCGTGTTCGGCGTCGTCGACGACGGCCCGCTGTCGGGCCGCATCGACGCCGACATTCCGTCGCTGAAGGCGACCGGCAACCTGTTCGGGCCGAGCTACCTGCTCGGCGGGCGCGCGGCGTTGAAGCTGACGGTCGCGGGCACGCCGGTGAAGCCGAACGTGTCGGGGATGCTGACCGGCGACGACCTGTCCGCGACGCTCGTCGATCAGGGCGTGCAGCTGAAGGACGGCATCGTGCGCGTGAAGCTCGCGGAGAACCTCGTCGAATTCCAGCAGGTCGAGTTCCACGGCGGCGACGGAACGCTGCGCGCGATCGGCCGCGTGCGTCTCGACGGCGAGGCGCCCGACCTGACCGCGAGCATCGTCGCGGACAAGCTCGAGCTGTTCGCGGCGCCGGATCGCAAGCTGTCGCTGTCGGGCAAGGCGACCGTCGCGAACGACGGGCCGCGCGGCGCACTGTCGATCGACGGCAAGTTCGTCGTCGACCGCGCGCTGTTCGACCTGCCGGAGGAGTCGGCGCCGCACCTGTCCGACGACGTCGTGATCGTGCGCCCGGACGGCACGGTGCGCGGCGACGTGCAGACCGGTACGGCGGTCGCGAAGCCGCAGAAGGTCGAGGACAAGCCGGCGCCGTCGCTCGCGCCGCGCGCGAACATCGACATCGGGCTCGGCAACAACTTCCGCTTCAAGGGGCACGGCGCGGATCTCGGCCTGCGCGGCACGATCACCGTGATGAGTGCGCCGGGCGTGCCGCTGCGCGCGGTCGGCAACGTGCGCGTGACGGAAGGCTCGACGTATACGTCGTTCGGCCGCAAGCTCGCGGTCGAGAACGGCTTCTTCACGTTCAACGGCCCGGTGTCGAATCCGGGCGTGAACATCCTCGCGATGCGGCGCAACCAGGAGGTCGAGGCTGGCGTGCAGGTCACCGGCACGATCCAGTCGCCGACGGTCAAGCTCGTGTCCGAGCCGAACGTCACCGACAACGAAAAGCTGTCGTGGCTGCTGTTCGGGCACGGCACCGACCAGGGCAACAACGTCGGTCAGCAGAACGCGATGACCGCCGCGCTCGGGCTGCTCGGCAGCGCGACCGGCAAGCGCGTCGCGCAGAGCATCGGTCTCGACGAATTCTCGATCGGCCGCAGCGACGTCGGCCTGACCGATGCGCAGGTCGTGCAGATCTCGAAGGCAATCAACGAGCGCTTCGTGCTCGGTTACGAGCAAGGGCTGCAATCGGCGAGCAACGCGTTCAAGGCGACGATCAACCTGACGCGCTTCTGGTCGGTGTCCGCGTACGGCGGCACGTTCCAGGGCGTCGACCTGAACTACACGCGGCGTTTCGATCGCTGGTTCGGCCAGCGGTGACGAAGCGGGCGCCTGGCCGGTCGGCCACGCGCGCCGGCGCTCCGGTTCGCGCGTGCGCACGCGCCGAAGCCTGCCCGCGTAGCGGCGAGCGTCACGCCGACCTGCAACCACCGGCCGCGGCGCCGCTCGCGGCCGCCCATGAAAAAGCCCCGCACGTGGTGCGGGGCTTCTTGTGCAAGCAGCGGCGCGTGCGGCTTACTTAACGCGCATGCCGGGCTTCGCGCCGCTGTGCGGCTCGAGGATGTAGAGGCCCGGCTCGGCCTTCTCGTCGGCCGCCGACGCGGCGAGCACCATCCCTTCGGACAGCCCGAACTTCATCTTGCGCGGCGCGAGGTTCGCAACCATCACCGTCAGCTTGCCGACGAGCTGCTCGGGCTGGTACGCGGACTTGATGCCCGAGAACACGTTGCGGGTCTTTTCCTCGCCGACGTCGAGCGTGAGCTGCAGCAGCTTGTCGGAGCCCTCGACGGCCTGGCACGCGACGATCTTCGCGATGCGCAGGTCGATCTTCGCGAAATCGTCGATCGAGATCGGACCGTCGTCGGCGCCGTTCGCCGCAGCCACCTTCGCGTTCGCCTTGGCGTTTTTCGCGTCCTTCGCGGCGTTGGCGGCGGTTGCTCCCGCGGCAGCGGCGCCGGCGGCCTCGGCCTGCAGCGAATCGCGGTTCGCGGCGAGCAGCGCGTCGATCTGCTTCGGATCGACCCGCGTCATCAGGTGCTGGTACGCCTTGATCGGCTGCGCGGACGACAGCGGCTTCGCGGCGTCGGCCCACGTGAGCGGCGCGATCCCGAAGAAGGCCTCGACGGCTTCGGCCACGCGCGGCATCACCGGCTTCAGCGCGAGCGACAGCAGGCGGAACGCCTCGAGGCTCACGCTGCAGGTTTCGTGCAGCGCGACCGCGTTGGCCGGATCCTTCGCGAGTTCCCACGGCTTCGCGCCGTCGACGTACGCGTTCACTTCGTCCGCGAGCTCCATCGTCTGGCGCAGCGCGCGGCTGTATTCGCGCGCTTCGTAGTGCGCGGCGATCGCCGGAATCGCGTCGCGCAGCGTCGCGACGAGCGGATGGTTCATCGCGCTGTCCTGCACGCGGCCGTCGAAACGCTTGAGCAGGAAGCCGGCCGCGCGGCTCGCGATGTTCACGTACTTGCCGACGAGGTCGCTGTTCACGCGCGCCTGGAAATCGTCGAGGTTCAGGTCGATGTCTTCCATCGTCGCGTTCAGCTTCGCGGCGAAGTAGTAGCGCAGCCATTCCGGGTTCAGGCCCGTGTCGATGTAGCTCTGCGCGGTGATGAACGTGCCGCGCGACTTCGACATCTTCGCGCCGTCGACCGTCAGGAAGCCGTGCGCGAACACGTTGGTCGGCGTGCGATGGCCCGAGAACTCGAGCATCGCCGGCCAGAACAGCGTGTGGAAATACAGGATGTCCTTGCCGATGAAGTGGTACTGCTCGGCCTTCGTGCCCGGGCGGATCCACGCATCGAAGTCGATGCCGTTGCGGTCGCACAGGTTCTTGAAGCTCGCGTAGTAGCCGACCGGCGCGTCGAGCCACACGTAGAAGTACTTGCCGGGCGCGCCCGGGATCTCGAAGCCGAAGTACGGCGCGTCACGCGAGATGTCCCAGTCGGCGAGCCTGGCCTCGCCGGCGTCGCCGAGCCATTCACGCATCTTGTTGGTCGCTTCGGGCTGTGCGAGTCCGCTGACCCATTCGCGCAGGAACGACTCGCAGCGCGGATCGGACAGGCGGAAGAAGTAGTGCGTCGAGGTCTTGCGCACCGGCGTCGCACCGGACACGACCGAGTACGGGTTCAGCAGTTCGGTCGGCAGGTAGGTCGAACCGCACACTTCGCAGTTGTCGCCGTACTGGTCCTTCGCGTGGCACTTCGGGCATTCGCCCTTGATGAAGCGGTCCGGCAGGAACATTTCCTTGACCGGGTCGTACGCCTGTTCGATCTCGCGCTCGGCGATCAGGTCGTTTTCCTTCAGCGCGAGGTAGATCTTCTCGCTCAGCACGCGGTTCTCGTCCGAGTCGGTCGAGTAGAAGTTGTCGAACGACACGCCGAAGCTGTCGAAGTCGCGCTTGTGCTCGGTCCACACGCGCTCGATCAGCTGCTTCGGCGTCAGGCCTTCCTTCTCCGCGCGCAGCATGACCGGCGTGCCGTGCGTGTCGTCGGCGCCGATGTAGTAGACCTCGTGACCGTGCATTCGCAGCGTCCGCACCCAGATGTCGGTCTGGATGTACTCGACCAGGTGGCCGATGTGGATCTGGCCGTTGGCATAGGGCAGTGCGGACGTAACGAGGATCTGGCGGCTGCCTTGCGGCGCCGCAGCCTGCACGGAAGTGAGGTCGGATGCGGACATAGGGTCTGTAGAAGAACGGCGGAAACGACGGAAACTGCGATTCTAGCAGGGGCGCGCGCAGGTCAGCCGGCGTGGGCGCCGTGGATCGGGCGCCGGAAGGGGCGGGGCCGCGGCGGCGGCGTGCCCGGCGGTGCGATGCTGCGATGCAGCAGGCGAATTCCGGGCAAAAAAAACCGGGGCGAATTCGGCCCCGGAGCAACAACGACAAGAGGAGAATGGTGACGCGCCGGCAGCGCCAGCCGCGTACCGTAAAGACAGACCGCGGGTCGCGACAGAAGTTCGAAATTTTTTTCGATTTGTTACGGAGCCCGCTGAAAGCCTTGTGCGGCGGGGGCGCGCGCCCGGCGCGCGACCCCGTTTCCTCTCGCGACGATGCTTACTGCTGGGCCGCGCGCAGGTAGATCTCGACGCGGCGGTTTTGTGCGCGGCCGGCTTCGGTCGCGTTGTCCGCGATCGGGTTCGACGGGCCCATGCCCTGTGCCGCCAGGCGGCCGCCGGCGACGCCACGCTGCACCAGCGCGTTGACGACGCTCTGCGCACGGTTCTGCGACAGCGTCTGGTTCAGCTGCTGCGAACCCGTGCTGTCCGTGTAGCCGACGACCGACGCCGTCACTTGCGGGTTCTGGTTCAGCGTCGTCGCCAGGTCGTTCAGCAGCGGCGTGAAGGCCGGCGTGATCGCGTACTGGTTGGTCGCGAACGTCACCGAGCTCGGCACGTTCAGCTTCAGCGAGCCGTCCGGCTGCTCGGTCACCTGCGTGCCCGTCTTGGCTGCCGACGGCGCGAGCTTGTTCTTGATCGCCTGCCAGTTGTAACCCGTCACGCCGCCGACCAGTGCGCCGACGCCCGCGCCGATCGCCGCGCCCTTGCCGCCGCCGGCCAGCGCGCCGATGCCTGCGCCGAGCGCTGCGCCCGTGCCGGTCCCGACGGCCGTGTTGTTGCCTTGCTGCGTGGCGCAGCCTGCCAGCAGTGCGCCGGCCAAGGCGAAGACGGACAGGCGAGTCGCGATTTTCATGTTCATCTTGAATTCCTCTCTTGGTTGAACGAGTCGACAACGACGACAAACAACAGTTACGGCTCCCGGCACGGACGCCCGAAAAAGGTGGGCAGGCCCGTGCCCGCGGCAGCCGCCGAGGCGGCTGCATGCCCTGTTCGCCAGCGTGGCTGTTCCGGACAGGGTGATGCGTCAGCCTCTACAATATAGGCGGTTCGTGGCCGATTTGGCCCCATAGCATGCCGCACGCGAAGATTGCTCCGCCGCGCGCGTTCGCGCAATGGCGTGCAACAGATTCTTTCACTTTTCCCGATTTTCGCAGCGTTATTTGATATTTCTTGACGTTTGCGCGAGAGAAAAACGTTTTCACGGAGTTTCGATGAGCATTGACCGGGCACAAGTCGACGCCGCATTGGCGGCTGTCGTCGACCCCAATACGGGCCGTCCTTACGCGGCGAACAAGGGCGTGCGCAACGTCGCGATCGACGGCGACGCCGTGGCGGTCGACGTGGTGCTCGGCTATCCCGCGCGCAGCCAGCACGACGACGTGCGCGCGCGCATCGCCGCTGCGCTGAAGGCCGTGCCGGGCGTGCGTGACGCACGCGTCGCCGTGTCGCAGGAGATCGTCGCGCACACGGTGCAGCGCGGCGTGAAGCTGCTGCCGAACGTGAAGAACGTCGTCGCGGTCGCGTCGGGCAAGGGCGGCGTCGGCAAGAGCACGACGGCCGTCAACCTCGCGCTCGCGCTCGCCGCGGAAGGCGCGTCGGTCGGCATTCTCGACGCCGACATCTACGGTCCGTCGCTGCCGACCATGCTCGGCATTCACGGCCAGCGGCCCGAGTCGCCCGACAACCAGTCGATGAACCCGCTGGTCGGCCACGGGCTGCAGGCGAACTCGATCGGCTTCCTGATCGAGGAAGACAACCCGATGGTGTGGCGCGGCCCGATGGCGACGTCGGCGCTCGAGCAGCTGCTGCGACAGACCAACTGGCGCGAGCTCGACTACCTGATCGTCGACATGCCGCCGGGCACGGGCGACATCCAGCTCACGCTCGCGCAGCGCGTGCCGGTGACCGGCGCCGTGATCGTCACGACCCCGCAGGACATCGCGCTGCTCGACGCGAAGAAGGGCCTGAAGATGTTCGAGAAGGTCGGGATTCCGATCCTCGGTATCGTCGAGAACATGAGCATCCACGTGTGCTCGAACTGCGGCCACGAAGAGCACATCTTCGGCGCGGGCGGTGCCGAGCGGATGGCGCAGGACTACGGCGTGACCGTGCTCGGCAGCCTGCCGCTCGACATCGCGATCCGCGAGCGCGCCGACAGCGGCACGCCGACGGTCGCGGCCGAACCGGACGGCGCGCTGGCGCGGCGCTATCGCGACATCGCGCGCGGGGTCGCGCTGGCGATCGCCGAGCGCGCACGCGACATGACGTCGAAGTTCCCGTCGATCGTTGTTCAAAATACGTAAAACCCTTGCGGGGCGGGGCCTCACGCTGTTTACGGCGCCGCGAGGCGCGGTATCATGGCGACTTTTCCCGGGTCCCTTTACCCGCCCGGCATGGCCGCCGTGTCAAATGGCCGCCAGCCGGCATGAGGATCGAATGAACCAACGACATCACGGCGTGCGCGCCGGCCGCGCGCGGCGCGCGCTGCTGGCCGCCGCCGCGCTGGGCCTGCTGGCCGGCTGTACCTCTTTTTCCTCGTCGCACGAAAAGCGTGCCGACGCGCAGTTGCAGCCGACCGTCGGCTCGCAGGCGCGCGGCGCGGTGACGTTCGTCGAACGCCCGGATGGCGTCCAGGTCACGTACAACCTGGCCGGCCTGCCGCCGAACAGCGATCACGCGCTGCAGGTGCACGAGCGCGGCGACTGCAACGCGGGCGACGGCTCGAGCGCCGGCCAGGTGTTCGCGCCGGCCGCCGACCGGCTGCGCGCGGGCGCGCGGGTCGCCGGCGATCTCGGCAACATCCATGCGGATGCGAACGGCGTCGCGGCCGGTTTCATCGTCGCGCCCGATCTGGCCCTCGACGGCGTGCGCTCCGCGCTGAACCGCGCGGCGCTGGTCCACCGCGACCCGAGCGATCCGGCGTTTCCGCAGCATGGCGCGGGACCCGCGCTCGCCTGTGGCGTGATCCGTTGACGGCCGCCGCGTACGCGAGCCGATGATCGCGTAAAATGTGCGCCTTTCCGGGTCGCCGCGTCGCGAGCGACCCTCCCTGACTGTCACGCAGCGTTTCCTGGCGCCCCGATATGAAACGACCCCAACGCTCACTTCGTCCGCTGTCCCCCGCGGGGACGGCCAGCCTTCTTGGGACGGCCCGGCGGAGGCTGGCATGAGCATCAAGTCCGACAAGTGGATTCGGCGCATGGCCGAAGAACACAAGATGATCGAGCCGTTCGTGCCCGATCAGGTCCGCGCGTCCGAGGACGGTCGCCGGATCGTCAGCTACGGCACGTCGAGCTACGGCTACGACATCCGCTGCGCGGACGAATTCAAGATCTTCACGAACATCAACTCGACGATCGTCGATCCGAAGAACTTCGACGAGGGTTCGTTTGTCGATTTCAAGGGCGACGTGTGCATCATCCCGCCGAACTCGTTCGCGCTGGCTCGCACCGTCGAATATTTCCGCATCCCGCGCACCGTGCTCACCGTCTGCCTCGGCAAGTCGACCTACGCGCGCTGCGGGATCATCGTCAACGTGACGCCGTTCGAACCCGAGTGGGAAGGCTACGTCACGCTGGAATTCTCGAATACCACGCCGCTGCCCGCGAAGATCTACGCGAACGAAGGTGTCGCGCAGGTGCTGTTCTTCGAAAGCGACGAAGTGTGCGACGTGTCGTACGCCGATCGCGGCGGCAAGTATCAGGGTCAGCGCGGTGTCACGCTGCCGAAAACCTGATCTGGTTGCATAACGTCTCACCAGTTTCCGGGTGACCGCTGCGCGTGACGCGCCGCGGTCGTTCTTTTTGGAGAATCGCCCATGAAGTTTCGTTTCCCCGTCGTCATCATCGACGAAGATTTCCGCTCCGAGAACATCTCGGGCTCCGGCATCCGGGCGTTGGCCGAAGCGATCGAGAAGGAGGGCGTCGAAGTCCTCGGCCTCACGAGCTACGGCGATCTGACGTCGTTCGCGCAGCAATCGAGCCGCGCGTCGTGCTTCATCCTGTCGATCGACGACGACGAACTCATGCTCGGCGAAACGGGCCCGGACGGCGAACTGCCCGAGCTCGCGACCGCGATCATCGAGCTGCGCGCGTTCGTCACCGAAGTGCGCCGCCGCAACGCGGACATCCCGATCTTCCTGTACGGCGAGACGCGCACGTCGCGGCATCTGCCGAACGACATCCTGCGCGAACTGCATGGCTTCATCCACATGTTCGAGGACACGCCGGAGTTCGTCGCGCGCCACATCATCCGCGAGGCGAAGGTCTATCTCGACTCGCTCGCGCCGCCGTTCTTCAAGGAACTGGTGAAGTACGCGGACGAAGGCTCGTACTCGTGGCACTGCCCGGGCCACTCGGGCGGCGTCGCGTTCCTGAAGAACCCGCTCGGCCAGATGTTCCACCAGTTCTTCGGCGAGAACATGCTGCGCGCCGACGTCTGCAACGCGGTCGACGAACTCGGCCAGCTGCTCGATCACACGGGCCCGGTCGCGGCGTCCGAGCGCAATGCGGCGCGCATCTTCAGCGCGGACCACCTGTTCTTCGTGACCAACGGCACGTCGACGTCGAACAAGATCGTCTGGCACGCGACGGTCGCTCCCGGCGACATCGTGCTGGTCGACCGCAACTGCCACAAGTCGATCCTGCACGCGATCACGATGACGGGCGCGATTCCCGTGTTCCTCACGCCGACGCGCAACCACTTCGGCATCATCGGGCCGATCCCGCGCGACGAATTCAAGCCGGAGAACATCCGCCGGAAGATCGAGGCGAACCCGTTCGCGCGCGAGGCGATGCGCCAGAACCCGGACATGAAGCCGCGCATCCTGACGATCACGCAGAGCACGTACGACGGCGTCGTCTACAACGTCGAGATGATCAAGGACCTGCTCGGCGACCTGCTCGACACGCTGCACTTCGACGAAGCGTGGCTGCCGCACGCGACGTTCCACGACTTCTACCGCGACATGCACGCGATCGGCGACGGCCGCCCGCGCACGGGCGCGCTCGTGTTCGCGACGCACTCGACGCACAAGCTGCTCGCCGGCATCTCGCAGGCGTCGCAGATCGTCGTGCAGGATTCGGAGAACCGCACGTTCGACAAGCATCGCTTCAACGAGGCGTACCTGATGCACACGTCGACGAGCCCGCAGTACGCGATCATCGCGTCGTGCGACGTCGCGGCCGCGATGATGGAGCCGCCGGGCGGCACCGCGCTCGTCGAGGAATCGATCGCCGAGGCGATCGACTTCCGCCGCGCGATGCGCAAGGTCGACGCCGAGTACGGCGACGACTGGTTCTTCAGCGTGTGGGGTCCGGACGACCTGTCGGAAGAAGGCATCGGCTCGCGCGACGACTGGATGCTGAAGCCGAACGACCACTGGCACGGCTTCGGCCCGCTGGCGGAAGGCTTCAACATGCTCGACCCGATCAAGGCGACGATCATCACGCCGGGGCTCGACGTCGACGGCGAGTTCGGCGAGACGGGCATTCCGGCCGCGATCGTCACGAAGTACCTGGCCGAGCACGGCATCATCGTCGAGAAGACCGGCCTGTACTCGTTCTTCATCATGTTCACGATCGGCATCACGAAGGGCCGCTGGAACTCGATGGTGACCGAGCTGCAGCAGTTCAAGGACGACTACGACAACAACCAGCCGCTGTGGCGCGTGCTGCCGGAATTCGTCGCGCAGCATCCGCGTTACGAGCGCGTCGGCCTGCGCGACCTGTGCACGCAGATCCACGACGTGTACCGCGCGAACGACATCGCACGCCTGACGACGGAGATGTACCTGTCGGACATGGAGCCGGCGATGAAGCCGTCGGACGCGTTCGCGAAGCTCGCGCACCGCAAGATCGACCGCGTGCCGCTCGACGAGCTCGAAGGCCGCGTGACGAGCATTCTGCTCACGCCGTACCCGCCAGGCATTCCGCTGCTGATCCCGGGCGAGCGCTTCAACAAGACGATCGTGAACTACCTGCGGTTCGCGCGCGACTTCAACGAACGCTTCCCGGGCTTCCACACCGATATCCACGGCCTCGTCGCGGAAGAGGTGAACGGGCGCGTCGAGTACTTCGTCGACTGCGTGCGCGACTGATGGCGACGCAGGGACGAATCCGGACGATACGCGCGGCGCTGGCCGCGCTCGTCGCCTGGGCGAGCTGGTCGGCAGGGCCGGCGGGGCTGAGCGTCGCGCATGCGGAAGTGGCGGCGGCCGACCCGATCGACGTCGCGATGCGGCAGTGTCTCGCGCGGCGCGACCGGTCGTCGACGGCCGGCCAGATCCAGTGCATGGGCGAAGCGCAGCAGCAGTGGCAGGCGGTGATGGACGGCGCGTACCAGCGCCTGTCGAACGACGCGCCGGCCGACGCGAAGCGCGGCTGGCAGGACAGCCAGCGCCGCTGGGTCACGTGGCGCAAGGATGAAATTCATCTGCTGAAGGCCGTGTACGACACGACGCGCGGCACGTCGTACGCGATGTCGAGCGCCGACATGCAGCTGCAGCCGGTGCGCGATCGCGCGTTGGCGCTGCGCGCGGCGGCCGACCGTTATGCACCGCCGCCTGCCGCCGTGCCGGTGGCGGCCACGAGCGGTGCGCAGGGCGGTACCCGTGGCGCGGCGGTCGCGGCGCCAAGCGCCGCCGCGGCAGCCGGCGGCAAGCCGGCGAACGCGCCGCGCGATCCGGCGGTCCGCCGCGTGCGGCCGTGCGTGCAGGATGCCGCATGCGAGCACGCGCTGTTCGACTTGAACCGCTATTACCAGAAGCTGCGTCGCAAGATGCCTGCGCATTCGGCCGCGACGCTCGTGCGCGCGCAACGCGCGTGGGAGGCGTTCCGCGATTCGACTGCGCCGCTCGTCGGCGAGGACGGCCGCGTCGACCTGATCGGCGCGCGCATCGCGACGATGAAGCGGCTGTCGGAGACGGCCGGCAACGACTGAGGATCGCCGCGATGCCGGTCATCCGGCGCGGCAACGCAAAACGGGCACCCGCGGGTGCCCGTTTGCATGTGGCGCGCCGCGTGGCGCTTACGCGGGCTGCTGCGTGTCCAGCCGGCCGAACCACGACGGCACGAGCGCGACCGCATCGTCGAGCGACGCGAGCACGTGCAGGCTCAGCGCGATGATCTCGGGCGTCGGCGCCTTCAGGTCGGGCACGGTGACGACCGATGCGCCGGCGCCGGCGGCCGATTGCGCGCCGAAATCGCTGTCCTCGAACGCGACGCACGCGTGTGCCGGCACGCCGAGGCGTTCGGCCGCGAGCCGGTACACGGCCGGGTCGGGCTTGCCGCGCGCGACTTCGTCGCCGCCCGCGATCGCGCGGAAGAACGGCAGTACGCCGACCGCGTCGAGCCGCGCACGGATCACGTCGCGCGCTGACGACGACGCGACCGCGCACGGAATGCCGGCCTGCGCGAGCGTCTCGAGCAACGCCAGCGCGCCGGACTTCAGCGGAAACTTCGGATGGGGTTCGGGCGCGGCGAGTTGCTCGCGCACGCGGATGCGCACGGCGTCGAACGTGTCGGGATGGCCGATCAGCCGCGCGAGAATCACCTGGCCTTCGGCGAACGAGCGGCCGACGATCTGCAGGTAGTCGATCTCGGTCAGCACGACGCCGTGCGCGTTCGACACGTCGATCCACGTGTTCATGATGGTCCGCTCGGAATCGACGAGCAGGCCGTCCATGTCGAAGAGCGCGGCGGAGAAGGTCATCGGCGGTGTCCGGAAACGGGAAAACGGAACAGCGGGGAAGGCGTCGGGCGGCGCGACGGCCGCCCGAATGAAGAACGGACGCCGAAGGCGTCCGCTCGTGACAGCGTGCTTACTTGCCGAGCGCGGCGCGCGCGGCCTTGACCGCCGCACGCACCTGATCGGGGGCCGTGCCGCCCGGGTGGTTGCGGCTCGCGACCGACCCTTCGAGCGTCAGGTAGCCGAACACGTCGTCGCCGATCAGGTGCGCGACGTTCGGCAGCTCCTGCTTCATTTCGTCGAGCGTCAGGTCGGCGAGATCGATCCCGCGGTCGTCGCAGATCTTCACCGCGTGCGCGACGGCTTCGTGCGCGTCGCGGAACGGCAGGCCGCGCTTCACCAGGTAGTCGGCGAGGTCGGTGGCGGTGGAGAAGCCCTGCAGCGCGGCCGCGCGCATCGCGTCCGGCTTCACGGTGATGCCCGCGACCATCTCGGCGAAGATCCGCAGCGTGTCGGCGACGGTGTCGACCGTGTCGAACAGCGGTTCCTTGTCTTCCTGGTTGTCCTTGTTGTACGCGAGCGGCTGGCCCTTCATCAGCGTGAGGAGCGCCATCAGGTGGCCGTTCACGCGGCCCGTCTTGCCGCGCGCGAGCTCGGGCACGTCCGGGTTCTTCTTCTGCGGCATGATCGAGCTGCCGGTGCAGAAGCGGTCGGCGATGTCGATGAAGCCGACGCGCGGGCTCATCCACAGCACGAGTTCCTCGGAGAAGCGCGACACGTGCGTCATCACGAGCGCGGATGCCGCCGTGAATTCGATCGCGAAGTCGCGATCCGACACCGCGTCGAGCGAGTTCGCGCAGATGCCGTCGAAGCCGAGCGTCTTCGCGACCGCGTGGCGGTCGATCGGATAGCTGGTGCCGGCGAGCGCGGCCGCGCCGAGCGGCAGGCGGTTCACGCGGGTGCGGCAGTCGCGCATGCGCTCGGCGTCGCGCGTGAACATCTCGACGTACGCGAGCAGGTGGTGGCCGAACGTGACCGGTTGCGCGACCTGCAGGTGCGTGAAGCCCGGCATGATCGTGTCCGCGTTCTGCTCCGCGAGGTCGATCAGCGCGCCGCGCAGGTCGTTCAGGAGGCCGCCGATGCGGTCGATCTCGCCACGCAGCCACAGACGGATGTCGGTCGCGACCTGGTCGTTGCGCGAGCGGCCCGTGTGCAGGCGCTTGCCGGCGTCGCCGATCAGCGCGGTGAGGCGCGCCTCGATGTTCAGGTGGACGTCCTCGAGATCCAGCTGCCATTCGAATTCGCCGCGCTCGATCTCGCCCTTGATCTGCGTCATCCCGCGTTCGATCGCGGCGAGGTCGTCGGCGCTGATGATCTTCTGCGCCGCGAGCATGCTCGCGTGCGCGAGCGAGCCGGCGATGTCGACGAGCGCGAGGCGCTTGTCGAAAAACACCGACGACGTGTAGCGCTTGACCAGCTCCGACATCGGTTCCGAGAAGCGGGCCGACCAGGCCTCGCCCTTTTTGTGCAGTTGGGACGTCATGGCGATTCTTCGAAGGGGAGTTGGGCGGCGTGCGCCGCCGAGGGAATCCCGCAATTCTAGCATTCGTGGGGCGGGCGGCCGACGCGTGCGCCGGCCGCGAACGGGCGCGGCTCACGGGGGGCTGCACGTCAGCGGTCCGATCCGCGGCAGCGTGCCGTCGTCCGGGCGCCGATACGCGAATGCGACGGCGCAGCCGCGGCCGTCGCCGGAGATTTCGAGGTGATTGTTCGCGACGAGGCCGTCGACGAAGGTCAGGCCGTCATAGCCGACGATCGTGCGCTGGCCGCTTTCGACGTGGCGAACCTCGAGCCCGGGCGGCAGCGGCGTGCCGTCCGGCGCGCGCAGCGCGATCGACGCGGCGCTGTAGCGGGTCACCGCGAAGTGCGCGAGCACGCCGGAGCGCGCCTGCGGCACGACGTCGAGCGTCGTGTCGGCGATCCGTGCGTCGGCGGGCAGCGCGGTGCCGTCGATCGCGACGCGATTGCTCTGATAGGCATTCAGGTCGGGCACGAGCAGGTAGCCGGCCCGGTCCGTCTCGCCGATCAGCCGGTTCTGGTGCAGCACGGGGACGCGCCCGGTGTCGGTCGAGACGAGCGCGAAACCGTCGTCGACGCGGCGCGCCGTCATCAGCCGGCCGTCCATCAGCACGAGCGCGCCCGTGACGTCGACCGACGCGTTGCCGCGCCCGTCGAACGATTGCGCGAGCAGCGCGACCTGGCCGGCGCGGCCGAGATACTGCAGTTGCCCCTGCGCGTAGCGGACGCCCGCGTTGGCGCCCGCCTGCACGTTCCAGCCGCCGCCGCCGCCGTAGTCGGGCGGCCGTGTCGCGTTCAGCGTGTAAGTCGAATCGCCGTTCTGCCGTCCGGCGTTCGTCGAGACCGACGTGTTGCCGTCGAGCCCGACGCTCAGGCTCACGAAGAAGCCGCGTGCGTCGTGCTGCCGGAAGTCCTGGAAGCCGCTGAACGTGATCGATGTCAGCCCGCCGAGATTGACCAGGTACGCGATCGAGCCGATGCGCGACGCGGCGACGCCGGGATACTTGAGGGCGAGATAGCTGAACGACAGGGTCTGCGCGCGCAGGAACGGGAACGAGATCGTGACGCGGTCGGTGGCGCGCGAGACCGGCACGCCTTCGCGGCTGCCGAGGTCGCTGTAGTCGCCGAAGGCGCGCAGCGTCTGCGCATCGATCGAGAAGCGCGGCGTCACGTACTGGTAGCCGACGCCGGCCTGCACGCCCGCGCGGCCCGGGGCGCTGACCGCGAGCGACGCATTCGCCACGCCGCGTTCGCCGAGGCGCGCGAGCGCGCCGGCACCTGCGTTGTAGACGCCGGCCGTCGCTTCCGCATGCGCCTCGACGGTCAGCCGCTCGCTGATGCCGTAGCGCAGCGAGCCGCTCGCCGCCGGTGTGCGCGCATAGTCGAACGAATCGTCGCCATAAGCGCGGCGCAGGAACCCGGCTTCCGCCGAATAGCTGGCGAGGCCCGGCGCGAGCAGGCGCGTATCGACGTACAGCGGAATGGACGTCGCGATCGAGCGGCCGAGCGCGTCGCGCGTGACGACCGTCGCGTTGCCGGCGCCGGTGATCCCGGGCACGCTGTTGATCACGAACGGCCCGCTCGGCACGTCGCCGCTGAACTGGCGCACGTTGTTCACGTACAGGTCGACCGAGGTCGGCACGACCGCGCTGCCGGACAGCGCAGGTACCGGAAACGTGACGAGGTCGGGGCGCAGGCCGAAGTTGCTGCGCCACTGCACGCCGCCGAGGCGCAGCGAGCGCGTCCATGCCAACGACGACGAAATCGTGTCGCCGATCTGGGTCGTCGTGAGCGTGCCGGGGTTCGAGTGGCTCCACGACGTGTCGTAGCGCACGTAGCGCCGGCGGTCGTCGTACAGGTACGCGATGCCGGTGCTGCTGAACACGCCGGCCGGATCGAAATAGCGCGCCTCGCTCCAGACCGCGAGCGGCGCATGGGCGACGGTCTGCGCGTAGGCGTCGTAGTTCAGCACGAAGCCGCGGCCGGAGGTGGCGGGCGGCGCGGCCGCGAGCGCGCGCGTATCGAACGTGTGCGGGATGCGCAGCGCGTCGGGCACCCGCAGGTCGAGCGTCTGCCGGCCCGCGTCGTAGTCGTAGCGCAGCCCCGCGAGCGTGTCGAGCGCGACGGGCGTGTTCGACGGCGCGGTCGCCCGGTCGCCGGTCGCGATGCCCAGGTCGTTCAGGTCGGCGGACGCCGCGTACAGCCGGCCGTCGATTTGCTGGAAGCGTGCGATCCGGTGCGTCGGTTCACCGTTGAGCGACACGTCGAGAAACAGGGTGTCCTGAGCAGGCGCGGGGGCGGCTGCCGGTGCCGCCTGCGGCGCCGTCTGTGCGCATCCGGCACCTGCGTGCACGGCCAGCGTGAGTGCAAGTGAAAACGCCAGCGAAAGCGCAGCAGCGGCGGGCCGGGCATGTCGCGCGGGGCAGGCAGCCCGGAGGGCCGTGCTCGTCGTCGGAACGGGCAACGTCGTGCGATCCTCCGGCGTGGATCAGGGCGATGTCAGCCGGGCCTCGACCGGCTGCGCGTTGACGGTCGCCTGGATCCTGACGAATCCCGCCGCGCCCGCATCCAGCTTGAGCGGCCAGCGTCGCGTGCTGCCCGCGAGCGCGTAGCCGAGCAGGCCGCGCGTGACGTCGTGCACGGTGCCGCGCGCGTCGACGAGCCGAACCGCGGCAATCTGCGCACGGCGTTCGCCGCGGTTGGCGACCGCGAGCCGCGTGCCGGACCCGTCGCGCTCGACGCGCCAGTCGAGGCGCGGCGCTGCCCGGGTGCCTTCGGGCTCGACGAATACGGGCACCGAATAGCGCAGCCGGATCGTGATGCCGTTCTCGACCGGCGTACCGGGCGACGGCAGTTCGTCGATCAATACGCGATAGCTTTCCTCGGCGGCCGGCGCGCCGCGCCCCGTGCGTACGAGCCGGATCAACTGCTCGGCGTTCGCGCCGATTTGCAACAGCGGCGGCGAGGCGGCGAGCGCATCGGTCGGCGTCATCACGTCGTCGCCGTTTTCCTGCGTCCAGCGATAGGCGCGGACCTGGCCGTAGATCGGCTGTCCGCCCGGATTGCTGAGCGTCATGCTCGCGGCGGCGGCCGACGGCGGCAGCTCGATCGTCACGGGCATGATCTGCAGCGTGGCGCCGCAGGCGGCCGCGGACGCCGACGCCACGCACAGCGCGGCCAAGGCGCGCGAGAACGGTGCCACGGCGCGTCAGAAATACACGGTGGCCGTGACGGTGGCCTGGTAGGTGTCGGGCTTCGGCGTCGCTTGCGTCGGCACCTGTCCATACACGCTCAGTATCTGCGCGGAACCGTTGCCGGTGCCGCCGACCGTGTCGGTGCCTTGCGTGTTGCCCCAGATCGTCGTGTGGCTCGAGTCCTGGTAGAGCTGGTAGCCGACCGTCGTGCCGGTATTGCCGCTCGTCGTCCCGCCCATCAGCCGGCTGGCGACCGTCGAGCCGCTGACCGAGCCGGCGTCGAGTCCGATGTTGTATGGCGTCGAGTTCGAGCAGGTGACGGAGACCGTGGTCTGCTGGTTGAGTGCCGACGTGAGCACGCCGGACGTGCCGAATGCAAGCGGGTTCGCGGCGATTGCGCAGTTGGCCTGGATCGTGAGCGTGACGTTGAACTGGGCGGTGGCGGTGCCGTTCGAATAGACTGCGGCAACGGTGACGGGCTGCAGCGCGGGCGCGAATGCGAAGGTGGCCGCGAGCATGGCTGAAAGAACACGACGTCGGGAATCGTTCATTATGATTGTCTCCTGCCGTTTAATGGGGTCGCCCGGCCGCGGAGTGCCTGCCGCGTGGTCTGTCGCCGGTCGCCGTTACCGCTCTGTCGTTGGTGCAAGACTACTCCACGGACTCGGTCGCGCGCATTGGAGAAAACGCCGATCCGGAGCGCATTGTCCGCGGTTCCTCGCGGAATGCCATCGGCGCTTTTGACATGGATCAAGCAACAATGCGAATGATCGCTGCGCGGACGGATACCATGGGGGCGCTGCCCGGGCTGGAAGCCGGATCGAACGGGCGGGCAATTTCGGGGGAATGCATGGCGGATCAAGGAGTCGACACGGCGCGCCGCTGGATGCGCGCGCTATCGTGCCTGTTGCTGGCCGCGCTGCTCGGCATGCCGTGGCTGCCGGCTCGCGCGGACACGTGTTCGGTGACGCCGCCGGTGCCGAGCTTCGGCTCGGTCAGCCCGATTACGCAACAGGCCTATACGACCAACAGCACGATGACCGTGAGTTGCACGTGGGACGTGCTGAGCCTGAACACCGGCGTGCTCGTATGCGTGAATCTCGGCGGCACGAGCCCGCGCTACCTGAGCAACGGGGCGAACCAGATGCAGTACGACCTGTATCAGGACGCGGGCTATTCGCAGCCCTGGGGCGCCGTCAGCACCGGCACGACGCCGATATCCGTCTCGTTGACGAAGCCGCTGCTCGGCACGTCCGCCAGTACGAACGTGACCATCTATGGCCGCATTGCGTCGAACCAGCCCACCGTGCCGACCGTGAACAATGCCAGCACGGTCTATTCGCAGAGTTTCAGCGGCAACCAGGCCGCCTACAGCTACAGTTTTTCGCTGCTCGGCGTGCTGCCGACGCCGTGCGCGTCGCAGTCGACGGCCGGCACGATGACCGTTACGGCCACGGCCACCGTCATCAACAACTGCATCATCAGCGCGACCGGCGTTGCGTTTCCGGCGTCGGGCGTGCTGGCGTCGGCGCTGACCGCGAGCGGCTCGATCAGTGCGCGGTGCACGAACGGCGATGCATTCCAGATCGCGTTGAACGGCGGCGCCAGCGGCAGTGTCACCGCTCGGACGATGCAGCGCACGGGCGGCGGCTCGGTCGCCTATCAGCTCTATCAGGACAGCGGCCACACGCAGCCGTGGGGCGACGGCACCGGCGGCACGACGATGGCGACCGGAACCGGCAGCGGATTCGAGCAGGCGATCGCGATATACGGCCGCGTACCTGCACAGGCGACACCGGCACCCGGCAACTACAGCGACACCATCACCGCGACGATCAGCTTCTGAGCCGCGTCAATCGCGCACGAGCACGACCAGCTTCAGGTCCTCGCGGTGCGCGGGTTTCAGCGTGATCTGCTGGTACACGAGGCGGCCGTCGGCCGGATGGTCGAATTCGCGCAGGCCGCCTTCGCGCTCGAACACGTCCTGCGACGCCCAGTACTGCGCGAAGGCATCGCTGCCGGCCATCAGCGCGTCGATCAGCGCGCGGGTCGGCGCATCGGCGAGGTGGCGGATCGAGTCGGCGCGGAATTCGGCCGCGAGCCGGCGCGCGCGGGTTTCCCAGTCGACGATCAGCGTGCGCGCGGCCGGCGCCATGAACGTGAAGCGCAGCAGGTTGCGGTCGTGCTCGTCGTCGAGCCAGCCCGTGAATAGCGCGGCGGCCGGCGCGTTCCATGCGAGCGCGTTCCATTGCCGGTCGAGCACGTACGCCGGCGTGGCGATCGCGGCGACGGTGGCGGCGAGCGTCGGCGGCAAGTCGCCGGCCGCGACGTCGGGCTCGGCCGGATCGCGCTGTGCGGCCAGTTCGAACAGGTACGCGCGTTCGGCTTTCGACAACTGCAGTGCGACGGCGATCCGCGCGAGCGCGTCGGCCGACGCCGACACCGGGCGGCCCTGCTCGATCCACGTGTACCAGGTCGGGCTGACGCCGCACAGCTGCGCGACTTCCTCGCGCCGCAGCCCCGGCGTGCGGCGGCGCGGGCCGGGCGGCAGGCCGACGGCCTGCGGCGACAGCCGCTCGCGGTGTGCGCGGATGAATTCGCCGAGCGCGCGGGCGGGCGTCGCATCGAGGGGCGGGGTGGGGGCGGACGACGGCTGGTTCATGCGGAAACGGCTGAAAAGGGGCGCTGAGTGCGCGGCAAGGATCAGGCAGGTGTAACAAATACCAGAATAACTGCTTAACTTGTACTGGTACAAGCGCGGCCCTATTGTAGCGATTCGCGCGCTGACAGGCAGCGAGCACCCCACCCAAGGAAGGAGCGAACGATGAAACACCACGACCAGGTCGCCGACGCATTCGGCACGACGGCCGCCGCCTACCTGACGAGCACGGTCCACGCGACGGGTGCCGATCTGCAGGCGCTGGCCGACGCCGTGCGCGCGACGCCCGAAGCCGCGGTGCTCGATCTCGGCTGCGGCGCCGGCCACGCGAGCTTCGCGGTTGCTCCGCACGTGCGCGACGTGGTCGCGTACGATCTCGCCGCGCCGATGCTCGCGACCGTCGATGCCGCCGCGCGCGCGCGCGGGCTCGCGAACATCCGTACGCAGCAGGGCCCGGCCGAGCAACTGCCGTTCGACGGGGGCACCTTCGACTGGGTGGTCAGCCGGATGAGCGCGCACCACTGGCACGACGTGCGCGCGGCGCTTGCCGAGGTGCGCCGCGTGCTGAAGCCCGGCGGCCGCGTGCTGATGATCGACATCGCGGGCAACGACCATCCGCTGCTCGACACGTATCTGCAGGCCGCGGAAGTACTGCGCGATGCGTCGCACGTGCGCGACTACCGTGCCGACGAATGGCTCGCGATGTTCCGCGGCGCCGGGTTCGACGCGCACGTGCAGAGCCGCTGGCGCCTGCCGATCGAATTCGCTACGTGGGTCGAGCGGATCCGCACGCCGGCCGACAGCGTCGCGGGCATTCGTGCGCTGTGGGCGCATGCGCCCGACGAGGTGCACGGCTACTACGCGGTGCAGCCTGACGGCTCGTTCGAGCACGACGCGTTGCTGATCGACGCGCAATGAGCGCGAGGGACGGCACGGCGGCCGGTGCCGTCGCGCCGTTCGATGAAAAAAGCCGCGATACGCGTGGTCGCGTATCGCGGCTTTCGTTTTGCGGCTTTCGTTTCGCGATGACGGCGCGGCGCGGGGCAGGCCCGCACCGCGCTCGGATCAGCCCGTGTTGCGCAGGCCGGCCGCGATCCCGTTGATGGTCAGGTGAATCCCGCGGCGCAGCCGCGCGTTCGAGTCGCCCGCGCGGTGACGCTTGATCAGCTCGACCTGCAGGTGGTTCAGCGGATCGAGATACGGGAAGCGGTTCTTGATCGAGCGCGCGAGCAGCGGGTTGGTCGCGAGGCGGCCTTCGTGCCCGGTGATTTCCGCGAGCGCCTGCGACGTGCGCTCCCATTCCGCGACGATCCGCTCGAACACGTGCTTGCGCAGCTTGCGGTCGGCGACCAGCTGCGCGTAGCGCGACGCGACCGCGAGATCGGTCTTCGCGAGCACCATGTCCATGTTCGACAGCAGGTTCGCGAAGAACGGCCAGGTCTTGTTCATCTTCCTGAGCAGCGCGACGCGCTTCGCGCGCTCGGCCGCGTCCTGCGCGCCGTCGAGATACGCGCTCACCGCGCTGCCGAAGCCGTACCAGCCCGTCAGCAGCAGCCGGCACTGGCCCCACGAGAAGCCCCACGGGATCGCGCGGAGATCCTCGATCCTGCGGTTCTTCGGATCCTGCAGCTTGCGCGAGGCCGGGCGGCTGCCGATGTTCAGCTCGGCGATCTCGGTGATCGGCGTCGACGAGAAGAAGTAGTCGGTGAAGCCGGGCGTTTCATAGACGAGCGCGCGATACGACGCCATCGCGGCGTCGGACAGCGTCTGCATCGCGGCTTCGAACGCGGGCAGTTGCGCGGGCGCGTTCGATTGCGGCAGCAGCGACGCCTCGAGCGTCGCGGCGACCACCGTCTCGAGGTTGCGCCGGCCAATCTCGGGGTTCGCGAACTTGCTCGCGATCACCTCGCCCTGTTCGGTCAGGCGGATCTGGCCGTTCACGGTGCCCGGCGGCTGCGACAGGATCGCCTGGTAGGTCGGGCCGCCCCCGCGGCCGACCGTGCCGCCGCGGCCGTGGAACAGGCGCAGCGTGATCTTGCGTTCGCGGAACAGGTCGACGAGCGCGAGTTCCGCGCGATACAGCTCCCAGTTCGACGTGAGGAAGCCGCCGTCCTTGTTGCTGTCCGAGTAGCCGAGCATCACTTCCTGTTCGGCACCCTGGTGCGCGATCAGCGCGTCGATGCCCGGCAGTGCGAAGTATTCGCGCATGATGCGCGCGGCGTCGCGCAGGTCGGGAATCGTCTCGAACAGCGGAATCACCATCAGGCCGTTCTTCGCATGGTGGCCGAGCGTGCCTTCGAGCAGGCCCGTTTCCTTCTGCAGCAGCAGCACCTCGACGAGGTCGCTGACGGTTTCCGTGTGCGAGATGATGTAGTTGCGCACCGCACGCGCGCCGAATTGCGCGCGTACCTCGCGGGCTTTCTCGAACACGCCGAGCTCGCTCTGCGCGAGCGCCGAGTATTCGAGGTACTGCGAGCGCAGCGGGCGGGGATCGGCAAGCGCGGCCAGCAGCACGCGCAGCTTGTCTTCCTCGGCGAGCGCCGCGTAGTCGGCTTCGACGCCGGCGCGCGCGAACAGCTCGGCGACCACGGCTTCGTGGATGTCGGAGCTCTGGCGCAGGTCGATGCTCGCGAGATGGAAGCCGAACACTTCGGCCGCGCGCACGAGCGGCGCAAGGCGCGGTGCGGCGAGCGACGCGCCGTGATGTTCGTCGAGCGAGGCGGTCAGCACCTTCAGGTCGGCGACGAAGGCCTCGGAGTCGGCGTACGGCACCGCGCGCACCGGCGGCGCGCCGCGGCCGGCGCTGCGTACCGGCACCGTGCCTTCGCCGAGCCGCACGCGCGCGCTTGCGGCGAGCCGCGTGTAGATGCCGATCAGCGCACGGCGATACGGTTCGTCGACGCGATGCGGCGACTGGTCGGGCGACGCGGCCGCGAGCGCCTTCACCGCGTCGTTCGCGCCGACCAGCAGGTTCGATACCGACAGCTCGGCGCCGAGCTTGTGCACCTGTTCCAGATAGTGTTCGAGGATCACCGCGGATTGGCGGTTGATCGCTTCTTCGAGGGTCGGGGCGGTCACGTTCGGGTTGCCGTCGCGATCGCCGCCGATCCAGCTGCCCATCTGGAAGAACGCCGGTACACGCGCGGACAGGCCGTGCTCGGCGAGCGCGGCCTCGATGTCGCCGTACAGCGCGGGCAATTCGTCGAGGAACGTCGCGCGGTAGTACGACAGCGCGTTCTCGATCTCGTCGCCGACCGTCAGGCGCGCGTCGCGCAGCATGCGGGTCTGCCACAGCGCGGTCACGCGCGCGCGCAGCATCGATTCGTTGTACTGGCGCTCGCGCGCGGTCAGCTCCTGGTCGCGCTCGGCGAGCAGGCGCGCGATGTCGTGCTGCGCGTCGAGGATGCTCTTGCGCTGCACTTCGGTCGGGTGCGCGGTCAGCACCGGCACGATCAGCGCATCGTCGAAGAAGCGCTGCAGCAGGCGCTTCGACGCGTTGCCGGTCGTCTTCAGCTGCTCGAGCGCGTATGCGACGGTGCCGGGCTGCGGCGCGGAGCCGGCCAGCGCGTGGATGCGGCGGCGGCGGTTGTGGTGGCGGTCTTCCGCGATGTTCGCGAGGTGCGAGAAATAGCTGAACGCGCGCACGACGCTCACCGTCTGCTCAGGCGTCAGCTTGCGCAGCTTCTTCTCCAGCGTTTGCGCGGCCTCGCTGTCGTCCTCGCGGCGAAACTTCACCGCCGTCTGGCGAATGGTCTCGACGACGTCGAACACGGTGTCGCCTTCCTGTTCACGCACCACGTCGCCGAGCAGGCGGCCGAGGTAGCGGATGTCCTCGAACAGCGGACCGTCCTTGTCCTCGCGCGTGCGGGCGCCGGGCTTCGCCGCGCCGGCCTTGCGGGCGGCCGGGGCGGCGGATTTGATCGCGCGTTTTGTCTGACGTATCGGGTCTTTCGGTTTCGTTGCCGTTTTCGCACGGCCGTTCGCGGCGGTGGCGATGGTGCCCGTCGGGGCATCGGAGGAGGGCAGGGCAGCATTGCGGCGCGCCGTACGCGCCGATCCGGAAGACTTCACGATGGGTTTCCTTGGGAAAGCTCGAGTCAAAAGGGACTGCGGGGACTGCGGAAACTACGGGAACTGCGGTCAAGCAACCAGCTACGTGCGGCACATCCGCGCATCGGTGTCGCCGCCTGCGCCGAAGCGCGGCGGGCGCAGGCTCCGGGCCCGGGCGGGCCGGGGCGTGCGTGCTACCATTGTTCGATCTTCAATCCCGTCCTTCGATGTTCCAGCAATGAATTCCGAGACTCTTGCGGCACAAGCTCCCGCGACGCTGACGATCGCTTCGCGCGAGAGCCGCCTGGCGATGTGGCAAGCCGAACATGTGCGTGATGCGCTGCGCAAATTATATCCAGCTTGTGACGTGAAAATCCTCGGGATGACGACCCGTGGCGATCAGATTCTCGATCGCACGCTGTCGAAGGTCGGCGGCAAGGGCCTGTTCGTGAAGGAGCTGGAGAATGCGCTCGCCGACGGCCGTGCCGACCTCGCCGTGCATTCGCTGAAGGACGTGCCGATGGCGCTGCCCGACGGTTTCGCGCTGACCGCGATCATGGAGCGCGAGGATCCGCGCGACGCGTTCGTGTCGAACGACTACGCGTCGCTCGACGCGCTGCCGGCCGGCGCCGTCGTCGGCACGTCGAGCCTGCGCCGCGAGGCGATGCTGCGCGCGCGCTATCCGCACCTCGACGTGCTACCGCTGCGCGGCAACCTCGACACGCGCCTGTCGAAGCTCGATCGCGGCGATTACGCGGCGATCATCCTCGCGGCCGCGGGCCTGAAGCGTCTCGGCCTCGAAGCGCGGATCCGCGCGCTGATCGACGTCGAGGACAGCCCGCCGGCCGCCGGCCAGGGCGCGCTCGGCATTGAAATCGCCGCGCACCGCACGGACGTCGCCGGATGGCTCGCGCCGCTGCACGACCCGCAGACCGCGCTCGCGGTCGAGGCCGAGCGGATGGTGTCGCGCGCGCTCGGCGGCAGCTGCGAGGTGCCGCTTGCCGCGCACGCGGTGTGGCGCGCGGGCGAGCTGTACCTGACGGGCCGCGTGTCGACGACCGACGGCCGGCGCGTGCTGACCGCCGAGGAGTGCGGCGCAGTGATGACCGTCGCCGATGCGCTCGCGCTCGGCCGCGCGGTGTCCGACGAGCTCGAGGCGCAGGGTGCGCTCGACATCGTCAACGCACTGCTCGCCGGCTCGCAGGCCGGCAAGGGCGACGCCTGATGGCAGGCGGCGCGCGTGCGTTCACCGCCGTCCTGACGCGCCCCGACGGCCAGTCGGCCGCGCTGGTGGCCCAACTGGCCGAGGCCGGCTGCGACGTGCTCGAATTCCCGCTGATCGACATCGCGCCGGTCGACGATCCGGCGCCGCTCGATGCCGCGTTCGCGGCGCTCGCGGACTACGCGCTCGTGATCTTCGTATCGCCGAACGCGATCGACCGCGCACTCGCGCAGTACGGCGCGATCTGGCCGAATGCACTGCCGGTCGGCGTCGTCGGGCCCGGCAGCGTCGCGGCGCTCGAGCGCCACGGCATCGCGGCGCCCGCGCATCGCGTGATCGCGCCGCAGGCGCCCGCCGACGGCGGCGTCCCGCATTACGATTCGGAAAACCTGTTCGCGAGCATCGAGGCCGCGTTCGGCGGCGCGCAGGCGCTGGCGGGCAAGCGCGTGCTGATCGTGCGCGGCGACGGCGGGCGCGAATGGCTCGCCGAGCGGCTGCGCGAAGCCGGCGCGGACGTCACGCTGGTGGCCGCGTACCGGCGCGTCGTGCCCGAGCCGCGCGTCGGCGCGTGGGAGCGCGTGCATGCGCTGCTCGCCGGCGCGCCGCACGCGTGGCTCGTCACGAGCTCGGAGGGCGTGCGCAACCTGCACGAACTCGCGCGCACGCACCTGAACGACGCCGAGATCGAGGCGCTGAAGCACGCGCCGCTCGTGACGCCGCACCCGCGCATCGAGCAGACCGCGCGCGCACTGGGTTTTGATAGGATTACGCTGACCGGCGCGGGCGATGAGCGCATCGTCCGCGCGTTTCGAACGATGGCCGACGAGGCCGTCCAACCGGCGACAGCCGCACCGGTGACTAAACGCATGACAGATACCAACGATTCCAAAAGCGTCGCTTCCCAGCCGGCCGCTGCTTCCGCACCGCCGTCCCGTCCCGCCTATATGGCGTCCGAACCGCCTGCGCGCCGCGGCGGCAGCGCGGTGCTGTGGTTCGTCGTCGTCGTGCTCGGCTGCGCGGCGGGCGCCGGCGGCTATGCGCTGAACCGCAAGGTCGACCGGCTCGACGATTCGTTCGTCGCACGCCAGAAGGCGCTCGATGCGCAGACGGCCGAGATCCGCATGAAGACCGAGCAGGCGCTCGCGGGCACGCACCAGGTCGACACGCAGCTCGCGCAGCTCGACGGCAAGCTCGCCGACGCGCAGAGCGCGCAGCAGGCGCTGCAGCAGCAATACCAGGACCTGTCGCGCAACCGCGACGCGTGGATGCTCGAGGAAGTCGATCAGATGCTGTCGAGCGCGAGCCAGCAACTGCAGCTCACCGGCAACACGCAGCTCGCGCTGATCGCGCTGCAGAATGCCGACGCGCGACTCGCGACGTCGCAGAGCGCGCAGGCCGTCACGGTGCGCAAGGCGCTCGCGCAGGACATCGAGAAGCTGAAGGCCGCGCCGTCGGCCGACCTAACGGGCCTCGCGATCAAGCTCGACGACGCGATCGCGAAGATCGACGCGCTGCCGCTGTCGGGCGAGGCGACGGTTCCGCACGCGTCGCCGAAGGCCGCTCCGGCCGAGGCCGCGTCGCCGGTGGCAGCCGACACGCCGCGCTGGAAGGTGTGGTGGCATGACTTCTCGGCCGGCCTCGGCGAGCAGCTGAAGGGCCTCGTGCAGGTGCGCCGGATCGACAATGCCGACGCGATGCTCGCGTCGCCCGACCAGGGCTACTTCGTGCGCGAGAACGTGAAGCTGCGCCTGCTCACGGCGCGGCTGTCGCTGCTCGCGCGCAACGACGGCGCGATGAAGGCCGACCTGCACGCCGCGCAGGCGTCGCTCGGCAAGTATTTCGACCAGGCATCGAAGGACACGCAGACCGTCGAGGATCTGCTCAAGCAGGTCGACGGTGCATCGCTGACGGTTGCGGTGCCGAACCTGAACACGAGCCTGAACGCCGTTCAGCAGTTCAAGAGCCGGGGGTAACGATGACGCTTCGAGGAATCGTCTGGCTCGCGATCCTGTTCGCGATCGCCGCGGCACTCGCCACCGTCGGCCATTTCGACGCGGGGCAGGTGCTGCTCGTCTATCCGCCGTACCGGGTCGACGTGTCGCTGAACCTGTTCGTGATCTCCATCGTCGTGCTGTTCATCGTCGTGTACGCGCTGCTGCGCATCGTGCGCAACATCTGGCGCATGCCGCAGCGGGTCGCCGCGTATCGTGCGCGTTCGCGCAACGAGAAGGCGCAGGCGTCGCTGCGCGACGCGATCGCGAACCTGTACGCGGGCCGCTTCTCGCGCGCCGAGAAGGCTGCGCGCGACGCGCTCGCGGTCGATGCGAACCAGGGCGCCGCGAGTCTCGTCGGGGCCACCGCCGCGCACCGGATGCACGAGTACACGCGCCGCGACGACTGGCTGTCGAAGGTCGACGCGCCGGAATGGCAGGACGCACGGCTGCTCGCCGCGGCCGACATGCGCGCGGATGCGCGCGATGCCGACGGCGCGCTCGCCGCGCTGGCCGACCTGCAGGCGGGCGGCAAGCGCATCCATGCGCAGCAGGTCGCGCTGCGCGCGCAGCAGCAGTTGAAGAACTGGGCCGAGGTGCTGAAGCTCGCAAAGGCGCTCGAGAAACGCGAGGCGCTGCATCCGGCCGCGGCCGTGCGGCTGCGCCAGCAGGCGGCGGAGAACCTGCTGCGCGAACGCCGGCACGACCCGGACGCACTGCTCGAGGTGTGGCAGTCGCTGTCGCCGCTCGAGCGCCAGTCGCCACGCCTGGCCGATCTCGCGGCCGAGCTGCTGGTGACGCTCGAGCGCCGCACCGAAGCGCGCCGCATCGTCGAGGACGCGCTCGCGCACAACTGGGATGCGCGCCTGCTGCGCCGCTATCCGGACACGGCCGGCGGCGATGCGCTGCCGCTGATCCAGAAGGCCGAAGGCTGGAGGAAGGATCACCCGGACGATGCCGACCTGCTGTTCGCGCTCGGCCGTCTCTGCCAGCAGCAGCAGCTCTGGGGCAAGGCGCAGTCGTTCCTCGAAGCCGCGCTGAAGCAGGCCGACAACGAGGCGCTGAAGGTGCGTGCGCACCGTGCGCTCGCACGCCTGTTCGAGCACCTCGGCGAAACCGACAAGGCGGCGAAGCACTACCGCGAAAGCGCGCTCGCGATCACCGTGGTCTGACGCGGCGGCGCTCGCCCGCCGCGCGTAAAAAAGCCCCGAACGCCGGATGGCCTTCGGGGCTTCTCTTATGCGCTCTCGCCTCGCCGGACTGGACGCTACGCGCGGAGCCGGCGCGGCAAGTCGTTTTCGCCCGCGACGAACGGCATCGCGGCGCGCCGCGTCACGTCACTTGTCGACGAGCCGCTTCGGCACCGACAGCGCGAGCAGCCCGCCAAGCACGAGGAACCCGGCGAGCATGTACATGCCCGCGTCGTTGGCGCCCGTCGCCTGCTTGAGCCAGCCCATCATGTACGGGCTCAGGAAGCCCGCGAGGTTGCCGATCGAGTTGATCATCGCGATGCCCGCCGCGGCCGCCGCGCCGCCGAGGAACGCGGTCGGCAGGCTCCAGAACAGCGGCAGCGTCGTCAGGATGCCCATCGTCGCGAGCGTGAGGCCGAGCATCGCGAGCGCCGTCTGGTGCGCCCAGATCACCGACAGCACGAGCCCGAGCGCGCCGAACGCGGCCGGAATCGCCAGGTGCCAGCGTCGTTCGCGGCGCTTGTCCGCGCTGCGCGCGATCAGGATCATCGCGACCACCGCCGCCGCATACGGAACCGCCGACAGCAGCCCGATCATGAACGTGTCGGTCACGCCGGTCGCCTTGATGATCGTCGGCAGCCAGAAGCCGACGCCGTACAGCCCCATCACGAACGAGAAGTAGATGAGCGCCATCAGCCACACGCGCGGGCTCGCCATCACCGCGCCGAGCGGCAGGTCTTCCTTGGTCGCTTCCTCCGCGTCGACGTTGCGCGCGAGCAGCGCCTTTTCGTCGTCGGTGAGCCATTTGGCCTTCGCGATCCGGTCGTCGAGCGCGAAGAACACCAGCACGCCGGCCAGCACCGACGGGATCCCTTCGAGCAGGAACAGCCATTGCCAGCCGTGCCAGCCGCTCACGCCGTTGAACGCCTTCAGGATGAAGCCGGAGATCGGCCCGCCGATCACCCCGGACAAGGCGACTGCCGTCATGAAGAACGTCGTCATCCGGCCGCGCCGGTGCGCGGGATACCAGTAGGTGAGGTACAGGATCACGCCGGGGAAGAAGCCGGCCTCGGCGACGCCGAGCAGGAAGCGCATCACGTAGAACATCGCGGGCGTCGTGACGAACATCGTCAGGATCGAGATCACGCCCCACGTCGCCATGATGCGCGCGATCCAGACGCGCGCGCCGACCTTGTGCAGGATGATGTTGCTCGGCACTTCGAACAGGAAGTAGCCGAAGAAGAAGATCCCGGCGCCGAGCCCGTAGACGGTATCGCTGAGATTCAGGTCGCTCGCCATCTGCAGCTTCGCGAAGCCGACGTTCACGCGGTCGAGATACGCGACCACGTAGCACAGCAGCAGGAGCGGCGTGAGCCGCCAGGACACCTTGCGGTAGGTTGCTTCCTCGAATGCGCCGGACGAGCCCGGCAGCGACTGCGTCGATGTTGCCATGTTGTCTCCTGTCCTTTCTTGTGGTGGCCGGAGCCGGCGCGGCGGCGCCCGATCCGGTGTCGTGCGAAGCAATGACGATGCGTGGATGCGGCGCCGGCCGGCGCTGCCGGCGCGGCGCCATCACGGCCGTGCGGCTAGATGCAGCGCCCGCCGTCGACTTCGAGACAGACGCCGGTGATGAACTCGGCTTCGTCGGATGCGAGGTACAGGGCCGCGTTCGCGATGTCCTGCGGCGTCGAGAAGCGGCCGAGCGGAATCGTCGCGAGGAACCGGCGGCGATTCTCCGGCGTGTCCTCGCAGCCCATGAACTCGGTCATCAGGCCCGTCTCGCCGAGCACCGGGTTGATGCAGTTCACGCGAATCCGGTCGGCGCCGAGCTCGGCCGCGAGCGACTTGCTCGCGGTGATCATCGCGCCCTTCGTGCTGTTGTACCAGACGAGGCCCGGGCGCGGCCGCACGCCGGCCGTCGACGCGACGTTCACGAACACGCCGCCGCCCTGCGTGCGGAAATACGGAACGAAGGTCTGCACGCTCCAGAACAGGCTCTTCATGTTGACGGCGTACACGCGGTCGAACTCGGCTTCCGTCACGTCGAGCACCGGCTTGTTGCGATGGGTGGTGCCGGCGTTGTTCACGACGATCTGCACCGAATGGAAATCGTCGAGCGCGGCCTGCAGCAGCGCGCGCCAGTCGGCGTCCTTCGACACGTCGCCCGCGACCGCGATCGCCTTGCCGCCCGCCAGCGCGATCTCGCTCGCGACGCGCTCGGCCGCCGCACCGTTCAGGTCGTTGACGACGACGTTCGCGCCTTCGCGCGCATAGGTCTTCGCGATGCCTTCGCCGAAGCCCGAACCGCCGCCCGTGACGAGGGCCGTCTTGCCGCTCAACCGCATGGTGTGTCTCCTGTGCTGGATGCGTGCAGGGTGCTGCGGGACACGGCCGGTCCGTTGCCGGCCGCGTTCGTCTGGTTCAGCCGTGCCGGATCGCGATCGTCTTCAGCGTCGTGAAACCGTACAGCGCCTCGAAGCCTTTCTCGCGGCCATGGCCCGAGTGGCCGACGCCGCCGAACGGCAACTCGACGCCGCCGCCCGCGCCGTAGTTGTTGATGAACACCTGGCCGGCGCGCAGGCGGCGCGCGAGACGCAGCTGGCGTGCACCGTCGCGGGTCCAGATGCCCGCGACGAGGCCGTACGGCGTGCCGTTCGCGAGTGCGACCGCTTCGTCTTCGTCGACGAAGCGCATCGCGGCGAGCACCGGGCCGAACACTTCCTCCTGCGCGAGCCGGTGCGACGCCGGCACGTCGCGCAGCAGCGCGGGCGCCTGGTAGAAGCCGCTTTCGGGCGCGTCGGCGACGACCTGGCCGTGCCCGGCCATCGGAATGCCGTCGTGCTGCGCGTCGGACAGGAAATCCCACACGCGCTGCTGCTGCTTCGCGTTGATCAGCGGGCCACAGTCGAGATCGGCGCGGCTCGGGCCGACCCGCAGCCCGTTGAACGCGGTGGCGAGCCGTTCGACGAGCGGCTCGTAGACCGCGCGCTCGATCAGCACGCGGCTGCCGGCCGAGCAGGTCTGCCCGCCGTTCTGCACGATCGCCGACACGAGCACGGGCAGCGCCGCGTCGAGATCGGCGTCGGCGAACACGATCTGCGGCGACTTGCCGCCGAGTTCGAGCGTGACGGGCACGTGGTTCTCGGCGGCCATCTGCGTGACCAGCTTGCCGGTCGCGGGCGAGCCGGTGAACGAGATGTGGTCGATGCCGGGATGGCGCGCGAGTGCCGCGCCCGCTTCATGGCCGTAGCCGGTGACGATGTTCAGCGCACCGGCCGGCAGCCCGGCTTCGGCGGCGAGTTCGGCCACGCGCAGCACCGACAGGCACGCATCCTCGGCCGGTTTCACGACGCATGCGTTGCCGGCCGCGAGCGCCGCGCCGACGCTGCGCCCGAAGATTTGCATCGGGTAGTTCCACGGCACGATGTGGCCGGTGACGCCGTGCGGCTCGCGCACCGTCAGTACCGTGTAGCCGGCCTGATAGGGGAGGGTTTCGCCGTGCAGCTTGTCGGCGGCGCCCGCGTAGAACTCGAAGTAGCGGGCGAGCGCGGCGGCGTCGGCACGCGCCTGCTTCAGCGGCTTGCCGGTGTCGCGTGCCTCGATCGCGGCCAGTTCCTCGAGATGGTCGGCGACGCGCGCGGACAGCCGCATCAGCACGCGGCCGCGCTCGGCGGCGCTGGCCGCGCCCCACGGGCCCGCGAACGCGTCGCGGGCGGCGGCGACCGCGCGTTCGATGTCGGGCGCGGTGCCGCGCGCGATCGTCGCGAACGGCTGGCCGTCGGACGGGTCGACGACCGGAATCGTCTCCAGTTGCGCGGGCAACGTCCATTCGCCTGCGATGAAGTGCTTCGCTTCTTCCATGCGTGCTCCTGTCGACCCGAGTTGGCGCTTTAGCGCCTACTCGGGTCCCATGCTTCGCGGTCGACCCGGCTTGGCGTTTCAGCCCGTGCTCGGCTTCCATGCAACATCACCCGGGGTTCGATGGCCGGACATCCGGAACGATTATCGCGCCGATCGTCATCCGGACGCCACCGGTCGATTGGCTATAATGGCGCATTCCCTGCGGGGACGCCCGCGGCGGTGCAACGGCCGCGGCGCCCCTGTCCCGAATTCCATCGACCAACAGAGAGCGCTATGAGCTTCAATCATGTTCCGGCCGGCAAGGACCTGCCGCACGATTTCAACGTGATCATCGAGATCCCCGCGCAAAGCGATCCGGTGAAGTACGAGGCGGACAAGGAGCTGGGTCTCCTCGTCGTCGACCGCTTCATCGGTACCGGCATGCGCTATCCGGTGAACTACGGCTACATCCCGCAGACGCTGTCGGGCGACGGCGATCCGGTCGACGTGCTGGTGATCACGCCGTTCCCGCTGCTGGCCGGCTCGATCGTGCGTTCGCGCGTGCTCGGCATGCTGCAGATGACCGACGAGTCGGGCGTCGACGCGAAGCTGGTTGCGGTGCCGCACGACAAGGTCTGCCCGATGACGGCGAACCTGAAGTCGATCGACGACGTGCCCGAGTACCTGAAGGACCAGATCAAGCACTTCTTCGAGCAATACAAGGCGCTCGAGAAGGGCAAGTGGGTGAAGGTCGAAGGCTGGGCCGGCATCGACGCCGCGCACAAGGAAATCGCCGACGGCGCCGCGAACTACAAGAAGTAAGCCGGCTGGCCGGCCTCGCGGCCGGTTCGTTCGGAACGCAAACCGCGCGTGTCTCCTCAGGAGGCCGCGCGGTTTTGTTTTGTGCGCGGTTTGGCGCCGGTGGTGGTGCTCTTTCGCGTGCGGGCGGGCGCGGGCTGGGAGCCGGCGTTCGGCGAGGTTTTCGTACGCTTCGCTCGCGTTGAGTCGGTTGAGCGAATTGCGCCCGTTGCGCCGCGCTCGGTGGTGGCCGGAGCAGCGGCTTCGACGGCTTCGGTTCTGGCCTTTCCGGCCGCCGACGTACCGCGGCGCCCCGGCGATGTCGAAGCGCTGCCGGCGCGTGCCTTCGCGACGGACTTGCCGCCGGCGGCCGGCGCTTTCCGTTTCGGCGTCGAGTTGACGGCAGGCTCGTCCTGCTTTGCCGCCGTGCTGCGCGACGAGGCCTTTTTTGCTTCGGCGGCGTCGCCGTTCGTCGCGCGCTTGCTGGCTGGAGCTGCTTTCGTCTTCGCACGAGCCTGCGCGCTTTGCCCGGACTTCGAGGTCTTGCCGGACCGCGATGCTTTCCCGTCACTACCGGCCTTCGCGGCTTTCTTCACGGGTTGTTCCGTTTCGGCCGCCTGCATCGTGATTTCGGCGGGCTGCGGCGCCTTCTTCACTTTCTTCCGCCGCCGCGTGCCGGCCTTCAAACCGTCCGCATCGACTTCCCCGTCGATCGTCACCACAGCCGGCAGCACCGATTCCAGCGTCCGCAATCCTGCCGCCAGTTCGCGCTTCTGCGCGGCGGTCAGCCGCTTCACCCAGTACTCGGCGCGCGACGCGATCGAGCGGTCGGGCAGCGGGAACGACGCGAGCACCGCGCGCGGCTTGCGCGAGCGCGTATAGCGCGCGCCCTTGCCGGATGCGTGCTCGTCGAAGCGCGCAGCGACGTCGGTCGTGATGCCGGTGTAGACGCTGTCGTCGGCACACTCGATCAGATACAGAAACCAGGACATGGGCAGGCGGCGGGATGCGAAGCCGTCAGTGTCTCAGAATTGGCGCGTGCCGCCGCAAGCGACATGATTCGCGCCCGCCGTCACGGCCCTCGCCGGAACGGATCGTGCTCGCGCAGCTCGTCGACGTACGCGTGGATATGCTCGGTCTCGCGTTCGAGAAAGCGCGCGACCGCATCGGAGAACGCCGGGTGCGCGAGCCAGTGCGCGGAATGCGTGACGGTCGGCAGGAAGCCGCGCGCGAGCTTGTGCTCGCCCTGCGCGCCGCCCTCGAACGTGTCGAGCCCGGCCTCGATGCAGAATTCGAGCAACTGGTAGTAGGCCGTTTCGAAATGCAGGCAGGGCACGTGTTCGAGCGCGCCCCAGTAGCGGCCGTACAGCGTGCCGCCGCGGCCGTGCGCGCCGCGCCGGTAGACGGCGAGCGAGCTCGCGATCGGTTTGCCGTCGGCTTCGGCGATCACGAGCAGCAGGTTCTCCGGCATCGTCGCGCCGATCGCGCGGAAGAAGTCGAGATTCAGGTAGGGGCTCGAATAGTGCTCGCGATAGGTCTGCCGGTAGCAGCGCGAGAAGAAGCGCCAGTCGGCGTCGGTGATCTGCTCGCCGGCGAGCCGTCGGAACGTGACGCCGGCATCGCGCACCTTGCGACGTTCCGCGCGGATGTTCTTGCGCTTCTTCTGCTCGAGCGTGCCGAGGAAGTCGTCGAAGTCGCGGTAGCCGTCGTTGAGCCAGTGGAACTGCACGCCTTCGCGCAGCATCATCCCCATCGACTCGAGCAGCCGCGCCTCGTCGCCGGTCGGGAACAGCACGTGCAGCGACGACACGTCGCTTTGCTCGGCGAACGCGAGCAGTGTGGCCGCGAGCCGGCGGCGCGCGTCGTCGTCGGCCGCGAGCAGGCGCGTGCCCTGCACGGGCGTGAACGGCACCGCGCACAGCAGCTTCGGGTAGTAGGACAGCCCGTTGCGCTGGTACGCGTCGGCCCACGCCCAGTCGAACACGTATTCGCCGTACGAATGCTGTTTCGCATAGACGGGCGCGGCCGCCGCGAGCCGGCCGGTGCGCGCGTCGGTCAGCGTGACGAAGTGCGGCGACCAGCCGGTGTCGTCGACCGCGCAGCGCGCGACGTGCAGCGCGTCGAGGAATTCGTGGCGCAGGAACGGCGTCGGCTGCGCGTCGCGCTCGAGCAGCGCGTTCCATTCGTCGGCCGGCACCTCCGCGGGGGACGACAGGATGCCCGTGCGATAATCGATGCGTTCGTGTTTCAAGCGTGAATCCGTACAGTTGGATGCCGCCGGATGCGTGCCGCCGTGGCCCGCTTCCGAGGCGTTTTCGTCAGCCGTTCAGGGCGCGCCGCCGGGCTGCGCCGATCCCGTCATGAAGACCCGACTCGCTCTCGCCCAGATCAACGTCACCGTCGGCGATTTCGCCGGCAACGTCGCACGGATCGTCGCGGCCGCCCGCGCCGCGCACAACGATGGTGCGCGCCTGATGATCGCGCCCGAACTCGCGCTGTCCGGCTATCCGCCGGAAGACCTGCTGCTGCGGCCCGCGTTCTACACGGCGGCGGCGGCCGCGCTCGACGCGCTCGCCGATGCGCTGCGTGCGTTCGACGGGCTCGCGGTGCTGGTCGGCCATCCGTTGCGGAGCGCGGGCGGCGGTCCGTCGGGCGGCGCTCCGCACGCGCCAGCCGTCGATGGTAATGCAAACCGCCCGATCGAGCGCGGCGTGCCGCCGGCCGACACCTACAACGCGGTGTCGCTGATCGTCGGCGGCGAGATCGTCGGCACCTACCGCAAGCAGGATCTGCCGAACGCCGACGTGTTCGACGAGAAGCGCTACTTCGCGACCGACACCGAGCCGCTCGTGTTCGAGCTCGACGGCGTCAGATACGGCGTGATCATCTGCGAGGACGCATGGCATGCGTCGGCCGCGCAGATCGCGAAGGCCGCCGGCGCGCAGGTGCTGCTGATCCCGAACGGTTCGCCGTACCACATGAACAAGGAAGCGCTGCGCATCGACATCCTGCGCGCGCGGATCCGCGAAACCGGGCTGCCGATGGTGTACGTGAACCTCGTCGGCGGCCAGGACGAGCTCGTGTTCGACGGCGGCTCGTTCGTGCTCGACGGCGAGGGCGCGCTCGTCGCGAAGATGCCGCAGTTCGACGAAGGGCACGCGATCGTCGAGTTCGACGGCGCGCGCCCGCTGCCGGGTGCGATCGCGCCCGAGCTGCCGGTCGACGCGCAGGTCTATCGCGCGCTCGTGACCGGCGTGCGCGACTACATCGGCAAGAACGGTTTCCCCGGCGTGCTGATCGGGCTGTCGGGCGGCGTCGATTCGGCGCTGGTGCTCGCGGTCGCCTGCGACGCGCTCGGGCCCGAGCGCGTGCGCGCGGTGATGATGCCGTCGCGCTACACGGCCGACATCTCGACCACCGACGCGGCGGAGATGGCGCGGCGCGTCGGCGTGCGCTATGACGAGATCGCGATCGCGCCGATGTTCGACGCGTTCCGCGCGGCGCTCGCGGGCGAATTCGCGGGCCGCGCGGAGGACGCGACGGAAGAGAACATCCAGGCGCGCATCCGCGGCACGCTGCTGATGGCGCTGTCGAACAAGTTCGGCTCGATCGTGCTGACGACCGGCAACAAGAGCGAGATGGCGGTCGGCTACTGCACGCTGTACGGCGACATGGCCGGCGGCTTCGCGGTGATCAAGGACATCGCGAAGACGCTGGTCTACCGGCTGTGCCGCTATCGCAACGCCACTGCGGACTACGGGCTGCGCGACGTGATCCCCGAGCGGATCCTGACGCGCGCGCCGTCGGCCGAGTTGCGCGAGAACCAGACGGACCAGGACAGCCTGCCGCCGTATGACGTGCTCGACGCGATCATGCGGATGTACATGGAGGAGGACCGGCCGCTCGCGGAGATCGTCGCGGCCGGCTATGCGGAGGCCGACGTCGCGCGCGTGACGCGGCTCATCAAGATCAACGAATACAAGCGCCGCCAGGCGCCGATCGGCATTCGCGTCACGCATCGCGCGTTCGGACGCGACTGGCGCTATCCGATCACGTCACGCTTTACCGAACGTCTCGACTGAGCCGCGCCGCGCTGTGCGCGGCCGGCCGGCTTACGGCTTACACTTACGGCTTAAAATCGGGATTGCGATTTTTCATCCAAACGAGCATTAAGGGACAACCATCATGAAACGCATCACCGCCATCATCAAGCCGTTCAAGCTGGACGAAGTCCGCGAAGCGCTCGCCGAAGTGGGCCTCACCGGCCTGACCGTGACGGAAGTGAAGGGCTTCGGCCGCCAGAAGGGGCACACCGAGCTGTATCGCGGCGCCGAATACGTGGTCGACTTCCTGCCGAAGATGAAGATCGAGGTGGTCGTCGCGGAAGCGCAGGTCGACCAGGTGATCGACGCGGTGATCGGCGCGGCGCGCACGGGCAAGATCGGCGACGGCAAGATCTTCGTGTCGGACGTCGAGCGCGTGATCCGCATCCGCACCGGCGAAGAGAACGAAGCGGCGGTCTGAGCGCCGCATCCGGCCCGTTCGGCAGGGCAGATCGGGCCGCGGATCGCACGATCCCGGACCGCCAATAAAAAACGGTGCGGATACCCGGGAGGGTACCGCACCGATACGCGCCTCTCGCAGCAGCGTGGAAAGTGTTGTCGAATCGTTCTCTGGACGGCGCCTGATCAGAACAGGTGCTGGATGCCGGCGTAGACGCCGGTCTGGCTGCCGCCCGGATGCGGGTTGCCCGTCGACACGGCGGTGCCTGCACCGTTCGCGTTCAGGCCGAAGTTGGCCGTCGAGCTGTTGCGCACCGTCGCGACCTGCACGTCGAACAGCGTGCGCTTCGAGATGTTGTACGAACCGCCGACCGTGTAGATGTTCGCGTTGCCGCCGCCGTGGTTGGCGTTCACGTGGTACACGGCCGCGATCAGCGCTGCCGCCGGCGTGGCCTGCCACGTCACGCCGCCCCAGACCTGCTGGGTGCCGGTGATGCCGTTGTTGACGGCCGGGCCGCCGCTGCCGTCAGCATGCGACGACTGGTAAGCCGCCTGCAGCTTGAACTGGCCGAGGAACACGTTCAGGCCCGCGAAGTATTCACGCGAGTAGTTGAACACGTCCGAGAAGCGGCCGTTGCTGTCGCGCGTTTCGTCGTAGATGCCGCGCAACTGGAACAGCGAGTTCGTGTACGTGACCTGTGCGCCGGCTGCACGACCAGGCTGGCCGGCCGTCGTGTTGCCGTTGAAGCTGGTCGAGTTCGAGAACGCGAACTGGCCGTAGAAGTCGAGGCCGTAGAACTGCGGCGACTGGTACGACACGTTGTTGCTGGTCTTGTTCCAGTTGCGGCCGCGCACGAGCGATGCCGACGACCAGCTCGACTGGCCCAGCGGATCGAAGTCCCACACGCCGTTCGCGATCGCGAGTTCGCGACCCAGCAGCAGCGTACCGTAGCGGTCGTTGGAGATGCCGACGGTCGCGAAACGATCCCAGATCGAGCCGCTGAAGCCGCCCGTCATCGTGTTGAACGCGCCTTCGAGGTGGAACAGGACCTTGTTGCCGCCGCCGATGTCCTCGCTGCCCTTCAAGCCCCACAGGCTCGTGCCCCAGTCGCCACTTTCCGCGCGCACTTGGTGGCCGTTCTGCAGGCCGTTCAGGTACTCGAGGCCGGCATCCAGGCGACCATACAGCGTGACGCTGCTCTGCGCGTGCGCCGTAACCACCCCAGCAGCCATCAGCGCGGCCGCGACCAAAGCTTTCTTCATCATCTCCTCCATACCCTGTCAAAAAGTCAACCCAGACTGCACGAGATGCCCGGAGCAGCGAGCGCCGGGCAAAAGCGAAAAGCGGGATAACCAGGGAGACCTCGTGCAGGGCCGGTAAGCGCGGCACGCGGGCAAGCGGACGGAAAACCGTTGAGCGGTCCCGCGCGGCCGGGTCGGCTTGCGGGGTCTCCTTGTTGTGTCGTGAAGCTAAACTACATTTCACGAACTTCGTTTTGCTACTTTGGTTACTAATTTAGCAAAAATACAATTTTGTGGCGATGGAAATCGTTGTTTGACTAACACGTGTCGCCAATTTGCCATGCAACACAGTGCGCAGCGGGTGCCCAAGGGGCCGTCGATTCCCGGAAAACCCTTGTGAGACAAGGGAGACACGGATTCGGCGCCGGTGGGTCAAGGATTGTCACTATTGACGTTGCCGGGGCGCGAGCGTAAGCGCCGGACGCGCGGAATTGGTAAGTATTTCGTAATGAGTTGGCGGTGGTCCGCCGCCGCCCGGGCGCCGGAAACGCTGGTGCGGCGGGCGCCCCGCGCGCCGCACCGGAGCGTCGAACTCAACCGCCCGTCGGCCGGACGTCGAGCAGCTGCGCGCGCAGCCACCGGTGCGCGTCGGTGCGCGCATGCTTCGCGTGCGAGTAGACCTTCACCGTGTAGCGCGGGATCTCGAACGGCGCGGGGAAGATGCGGATCGGCGCCGCGTGGCGCAGCGCCTGCGCGGCACGGTTCGGCACCGTCATCAGCAGTGCCGATTCCGAGATCACGAACGGTGCGGCCAGCACGCTCGGCAACTGCACGGCGACCTGCCGCGTGAGGCCGAGCCGGTCGAGCACGTAGTCGACGACGCCGCGCGACTCGTTCCACGGCGTGACGACGACGTGGCGTGCCGCGAGGTACTGGTCGAGCGTCAGCCGGCGGCGGATGTCCGGATGCGTGGCGCTCGCGATCACCACGTAGTCGTCCGAAAACCAGTCGAAATCCTCGATGCCCGGTGCGTCGGCGGCCGACTCCTCGTGATAGCCGAGCGCGAAGTCGATGCGGCCGGCCGCGAGTTCGTCGATCGAGATCTTCCGGTCGGAGTGGACGACGCGGATCCGCAGCCGCGGCGCGACCTGCTCGATACGCGCGAGCAACGCCGGCAGCACGGCGAACGCCGTGTAGTCGCTCGCGGCGAACACGAACGTGCGGTCGCTTTGCGCGGGATCGAAGCGGCGTGCGCGGGCGAGCCCCTTCGACATCGTGTCGAGCGCATCACCGGCCCAGGTGGCGATGTCGTCGGCGCGCACGGTCGGCTGCATCTCGTTGCCGAGGCGCACGAACAACGCATCGCCGATCGCTTCGCGCAATCGGGCGAGCGCGTGACTGAGCGCGGACGGGCTCATCGCCAGCTCGTGCGCGGCCGCGGCGACCGAGCGGTGGCGGTACAGCGCGTCGAACGCGAGCAGCAGGTTCAGGTCGAGACGGCGCAGCTCTGGATGCATCATGTTCATGTCAGGATGAAGAAACTGCACTTCCTGCAGTTGTTTCGTGAACGTAGCATGTCGATCCGGGCGGCGTCACGCGCGATTGCGCGAGCGAGCGCCGCCGCATCTCGTTTTCAGTCCGGGCCGAAGGAGGGCTCCCCACCGTGCAAATCGACATCCGTTCGGCCACCGTCGCCGACGTGCCGCAGATCCTGCGTTTCATCACCGAGCTCGCCATCTACGAGAAGGCGGAGCATGAAGTGGTCGCGACGCCTGCATCGCTCGAGCGCAGCCTGTTCGGCGAAGGTTCGCCCGCGCGTGCGCTGATCTGCGAGGTCGACGGCGAGCCGGCCGGCTTCGCCGTGTATTTCTTCTCGTATTCGACGTGGCTCGGCCGCCAGGGCCTGTATCTCGAGGATCTGTACGTGTCGCCGCGCTTTCGCGGCGCGGGCGCCGGGCTGCGGCTGCTGAAGGCGCTCGCGCGCGTCGCGGTGGATACCGGCTGCGGGCGTTTCGAATGGAGCGTCCTCGACTGGAACGAGCCGGCGATCCGCTTTTACGAAAGCGTCGGCGCCGCGCCGCAGAGCGAATGGGTGCGCTACCGACTCGCGGGCGACGCGTTGCGTGCATTCGCCGACGGCGCGCCGGTGGACGTCGCGTAAACGCAAGACGGGCGCCGCATGGCGCCCGTTCGTGCAGTGCGACGCGGAGGAGCGCGCGTTACTTGAGGCTGCCCGACAGGAACCCGCGCAGGCGTTCGCTCTTCGGGTTCGCGAACACCTCGGACGGCACGCCTTCTTCCTCGACGCGCCCCTGGTGCAGGAACATCACGTGGTTCGACACGTTGCGCGCGAAGCCCATCTCGTGCGTGACGACGATCATCGTGCGGCCTTCCTCGGCCAGCTTCTGCATCACCTTCAGCACTTCGCCGACCAGTTCCGGGTCGAGCGCCGACGTCGGCTCGTCGAACAGCATCACGTCCGGATGCATCGCCAGCGCCCGCGCGATCGCGACACGTTGCTGCTGGCCGCCCGACAGGTGCGACGGATACTGCTTCTCGACGCGCGGCGCGAGACCGACCTTCTCGAGATACTCGCGCGCGCGGTCTTCAGCTTCCCTCTTCGGGATGCCGAGCACGTTGACGGGCGCTTCCATCACGTTCTCGATCACGTTCATGTGCGACCAGAGATTGAAGTGCTGGAACACCATCGACAGCTTGGTGCGCACGCGCTGCAGCTGCTTCGAATCCGCGGCGCGCAGCGCGCCCGTCTTGTCGAGCGCGGTGCGCACTTCCTCGCCGTCGACGAAGATGCGGCCGGAGTTGGGCTGTTCGAGGAAGTTGATGCAGCGGAGCATCGTGCTCTTGCCGGAACCGGACGAGCCGATCACGCTGATCACGTCGCCCGAGTTCGCCTTCAGCGATACGCCCTTGAGCACCTCGTTGTCGCCGTACCGCTTGTGCAGATCGTCGACGAAAAGCTTCTGAGTCTGGGAATTCATGAATAGTCCTGCGGAAACTTACTTGCCTTGCGGGCGCAGATACGCGAGCCAGCGACGCTCGGCCTGGCGGAACAGCCACACGAGCGCGAACGAGATCACGAGATAGAGCAGGGCGGCGATGCCGAACGCGTGGAACGACATGTAGGTCGCCGAGTTCACGTCGCGCGCGATCTTCAGGATGTCCGGCACGGTCGCGGTGAACGCGACGGTGGTCGCGTGCAGCATCAGGATCACTTCGTTGCTGTAGAGCGGCAGCGCGCGGCGCAGCGCGGACGGCAGGATCACGCGGCGATACATCGTGAAGGTGGACATCCCGTACGCGCGCGCGGCCTCGATCTCGCCGTACGACGTCGCCTTGATCGCGCCCGCGAAGATCTCGGTGGTGTACGCGCAGGTGTTCAGCGTGAACGCGAGCAGCGTGCAGTGCATGCCGTCGCGGAAGAACGCGTCGAGCAGCGGCGTGCCGCGCACGACCTGCAGGCTGTAGAGGCCGGTGTAGCAGAGCAGCAGCTGCACGTAGAGCGGCGTGCCGCGGAACACGTACGTATAGAGCCACACGGCGCTCGACAGCCACTTCCTCTTCGACACGCGGGCCACCGCGAGCGGCACCGACAGGCAGAAGCCGAGGCCGATCGACACGACCAGCAGCCACAGCGTGATCGCGACGCCGGTGATCCGGAAGCCGTCGGTGTAGAGGTAGTTGCGCCAGTATTCTTGGATGAGTTCGATCATAGGTCAGCCTTGCGGACACCGGTCGAGTAGCGCTTTTCGAGCCACATCAGCACGAAGTTCGAGATCGTCGTGATGGCGAGGTAGACCGCACCGGCGATCAGCGTGAAGAAGAAGAACCGCAGCGTGCCCTTGCCGGCGTCCTGCGACGCCTTCACGACGTCCGCGAGGCCGATGATCGACACCAGCGCGGTCGACTTCACGAGCACCTGCCAGTTGTTGCCGATGCCGGGCAGCGCGAAGCGCATCATCTGCGGGAACATGATCCGCGTGAACACCTGCCAGTTGGTCATCCCGTACGCGCTGCCGGCCTCGAGCTGGCCGCGCGGCACCGACAGGAACGCGCCGCGGAACGTCTCGGTGAAGTACGCGCCGTAGATGAAGCCGAGCACGAGCACGCCGGCGAGGAACGGGTCGATGTCGATCTGGTCCCAGCCGAGCGCGTCGGTCGCCATGTTCAGCCAGATCTGCAGGCTGTAGAACAGCAGCAGCATCAGCACGAGGTCGGGCACGCCGCGGATCAGCGTCGTGTAGACGGTGCCGGCGCCGTTCGTGAAGCGGTTGCGCGACAGCTTCGCGCCCGCGCCGAGCAGGCCCAGCAGGAACGACAGCGCGAGCGAAAGCACCGCCAGCTTGACGGTTTGCCAGGTGCCGGCGAGGATCAGCGGGCCGTAGCCTTGTAGAAACATATGTGGTCCCTGGTGTGGTCCCGGACGGCGCACGCGGTGCGCCGCGAAAGACGCGCCCGCCAAGCTGCGCGGAACGCCCCGTACGTATCATGACCGTCCGCCCCGGCAACGGTGCCGGACCAGCCCGTCGCGCGAGCGGCGGGCGAGGGGGCGGGCGGCGCGTGGTTGACTGCCTGTCGTGCCGGACGCGGGGCCGCCCCCGCATCCGCTTCCCGGTATTGTCGGCGCTCAGCGCGCCGAGTAGACGCTGAACGAGAAATACTTGTGCGACAGCCGGTCGTACGTGCCGTCCTTGTGCATGTCGGCCAGCGCCTTGTTGATCTTGAGCTTCAGGTCCGTGTCGTCCTTGCGCAGGCCGATCGCGGTGCCGTCGCCGATCGTCTTCGGATCCTTCACCTCCGGGCCGGCGAACGCGAAGCCCTTGCCGCGCGGCGTGCGCAGGAAGCCGTAGTCGGCCTGCAGTTCATCCTGCAGCGTCGCGTCGAGGCGGCCCGAGCCGAGATCGGCATAGACCTGGTCCTGGTTCTGGTAAGGAACGATCGTCACGCCCTGCGGTTCCCAGTACGCCTTCGCGTAGGATTCCTGCGTCGAGCCCTGCTCGACGCCGACGTGCTTGCCCTTGAGCGATGCGACCGTCGGCAGCAGCGGCGAGCCGGCCTTCGCGATCATCCGCGCGGGCGCGTCGTACACCTTGTCGGAGAAGTCGATCTGCTCGCGACGCTTGTCCGTGACGGTCAGCGACGACACGATGACGTCGTACTTCTTCGCCTTCAGTGCGGGAATGATTCCGTCGAGATCCTGCGCGACCCACACGCATTTCACGTTGATCCGCTTGCAGATTTCCTTGGTGAGATCGACGTCGAAACCGACGATCTCGCCGCTCGGCGCGGTCGACTCGAACGGCGGGTAGCTGGCATCGACACCGATCCGCACGGTCTTCCACTCTTTCGCGAAGGCGCTGCCCGCCACGAGGGCGAGGGCGGCGCACAGGGCGGCCTTCTTCATTTCCATCCTTTTGTCGCTCACTTCCGGGGAGGCGCTCGCGGCCGGTCGGGCCGGGCGCCGCGGCGTATTCTAGACGGCCAAAATTCGTGTTTCGGCGCGCAGGCAACGGCGCTCGCCGGACGGGCGAACGCCAAAAGGGCGGTATTTTACCCGAACGCGATACCCGGAAAACGGCAATCCGGCGCGACCGATCGATTCTTCGATTCGGGCGTTGCGGCAATCGCGGTATTCGCAACGAGCATTACACCGATTGGGTTCGTGGGTGCAACGATGCGGTGCGCGGGCGGCGGATTGTGGCGCGCCCGGCACGCCCCTACAGTGCAGGTAAACCCGAAGAAAGAATATCTGCCTGCCGGAGTGCCCGCCCCATGTTCCAGATCCGCCGCGCCGCCGACCGCTGCCACACGCGCCAAGGCTGGCTCGAATCGAGCCACAGCTTTGCGCTTGCCGGCGCCGCCGGGGCCGCGCATCCGCCGTTCGGCGCGCTGCGCGCGCTGAGCGAGGACCGGATTGCGCCGACGCGCGGCTTCGGGATGCAGCCGCGCCGCGACCTCGAAATCGTCACCTGCGTGCTCGACGGCGCGCTCGCGCATCGCGACAGCCTCGGCAACGGCGCCATCGTGCGGGCCGGCGGCGTCCAGCGGATGAGCGCCGGCACGGGGCTGATGCACAGCGAAACCAATGCGTCGCGCGACCGGGTGCTGCATCTGCTGCAGATCTGGCTGCAGCCGGCGGAGCGGGGCGGACGGCCCGGCTACGCGGAGCGGCATTTCGCCGACGACGAGAAGCGCGGCCGCCTGCGGCTCGTCGCGTCGCCGGACGGCGACGACGGTGCGCTGTCGATCCGTGCGGATGCGCGGATCTTCGCGGGGCTGATCGATGGCGACGAGGCGGCGGCATTGGCCGTGCCGGCCGGGCGCAGCACCTATGTGCACGTGGTGCGCGGCGACGTGGAGGTCAACGGCCACGCGCTGGCCGCGGGCGACGGCGCGCGGATCGCCGGGGTAGAAGCGGTCGCGTTCGCACGCGGCCGGGCGGCCGAGGTGCTGCTGTTCGACGTCGCCTGAAATGAAACGGGGGACGCGGGCCGGGTGCCCGCGTCCCCCGCGATGCCGCCCGGGGAGGCGGCCCGCCGGCTTACTGCGCCGGTGCCGACGCGCCCTTGGCCGCGCGGTGCTGCTCCCAGCGTTCCTTCATCTTCTCGTGACGCTGCTCCATCCGCGCGAACTGCTGCTTCAGCGCGGTGCTGACCGTCGTCTTCTGCTGGTCGTTCAGCCCGTTGTAGAACGCGAGCCACGCGGCCGAGCTCTGCTCGCGCAGCTGCGCGTTCTGCTGCTCGGCCTGCTGACGGGCGGCGTGCATCGCGTTCAGGTCGAGGATCGGCTGGTTCTGCTGCGCCTTGAACTGCTCGCGCATCTGCTCGTGGCTCTTGCGCATCGCTTCATGGTTCTGCTTCATCGTGTTGACGGCCGTCTGCCACTGCTGTTCCTGCGACGCGTTGAGCTTGAGCTGGTCGTGCAGCTTCATGATCACGCCGAACGGGCCGCCGTCATGGCCGCCGTGCATCTGGTGCATGCCGGGGCCGCCCGGCGGCGGCATGTCGTTGGGCTGCGCGGCATGCGCGGTGCCGAATGCGAGAGCGAGCACGGTGGCGGCCGCAATGGCCACGCGGGAAGTGTTCTTATACATTTCAGAAACTCCTTGTATCCAAAGGGTCCGGCGATGCGGCGCGCGGAGTGACCCGGGTGCCGCATCCGGTAAGACGCAGGTTAGCGGCGCGTGCTCGGGCCGGTGTTACGCGGGATGGCTGCCGGGTTACGGCGCATTACAGTTCCCTTGCGTCGTAACCCGCAGTAACCCTTTCGCCCCTTTGTTTCGTTCTTCGACTCCGCGCTCGCGCGCTAAACTTCGAGCCATGACTACCCAGATCCTCATCGTCGACGACGACCAAGAACTCCGAGACCTGCTGCGCGACTATCTCGTGCGCCAGGGGATGGAAGTGTCCGTGCTGCACGACGCGGCGACGCTCGAGAAGCGCCTCGAGCGCGAGCGGCCCGACCTGATCGTGCTGGACCTGATGATGCCGGGCGTGGACGGCCTGACCGCGCTGCGCCAGCTGCGCGCGGCCGGCGACGACATCCCCGTGATCATGCTGACCGCGCGCGCGGACGACGTCGATCGCATCGTCGGGCTCGAGCTCGGCGCGGACGACTACCTCGGCAAGCCGTTCAACCCGCGCGAGCTGCTCGCGCGCGTGCAGGCCGTGCTGCGCCGCCGCCGCGCGACGCCGTCGGCGGCGGCGCCGGAGCAGCGCGAGCCGTTCGCGTTCGGCCGTTTCGTGCTCGACTTCCAGGCGCGCACGCTGTCGGTCGACGGCAAGCCGGCGACGCTGTCGAGCAGCGAATTCGCGCTGCTGAAGATCTTCGTGAATCACGCGCTGCGCACACTCACGCGCGAACGGCTGCTCGAGCTGCTGCACGGGCCCGAGTACGACGGCACCGACCGCGGCATCGACGTCCAGGTATGGCGCCTGCGCCGCATCCTGGAAACGGATCCGTCGACGCCGCGCTTCATCCAGACGGTCCGCGGGCGCGGCTACGTGTTCGTGCCCGACGGCGAGGCCCATGCGCAAGCCCATTGATTCGCTGTTCGGGCGGCTGGCGCTGCTGGTCGTCGGCGTGTTGCTCCTGTCGCACTTCGCGTGGTTCTTCGCGATGCGCCTCGAGCGCAACCAGATGCAGACGCGTTATGCCGTCGAGGAGGCCGCGTTCCTCGTCGACGCCGTGCGCCAGCACGTCGAGCGCACGCCCGACCAGCCGCTGCCGTCGCGGGTGCGGCTGGTGTCGCCGGACAGTCCCGATGTGCCGAAAGACGCCGATTCGAACCTGGCGGCGCCGCTCAAGCGTTTCCGCGACGACGTGAGCGAGCGGATGCCGCCCGGCACGCTGGTCGAGATCGGCGCGCCGGGCCATCCGCCGGTGCTGTGGGTCAAGGAGCCGAGCGACCGCAACTGGATCGTGGTGCCGGTGCAGCCGCTGCGCCCGCCGCGCTCGCTCGACCGGATGCTGCTGTGGCTCGGCACGATTTTCTCGGCCGGCGTGATCGCCGCGCTGTTCGCGGCCTGGCAGCTGCAGCAGCCGCTGCGCTCGCTGGCGCGCGCGGTCGCGCGCTTCGGCCGCGGCCAGCCGGTGCCGCCGTTGCGCGAGCGCGGCCCGCGCGAGCTGCGCCAGCTCACGCACGGCTTCAACCAGATGGTGGAACAGGTGTCGCAGGCCGAGAGCGACCGCGCGGTGATGCTGGCCGGCGTCGCGCACGACCTGCGCACGCCGCTCGCCAGGATGCGCCTGCGCGCGGAAATGATGGACGACGCGCGGCTGCGCGACGGCGTGGTGCGCGATGTCGACTCGATGTCGCACATCGTCGACCAGTTCCTCGTGTTCGCGCACGGCGGGGCGGACCGCAGCGAGCCCGTGCCGGTCGACCAGGCCTGCGAGCGGATCGCCCGCAGCTATCGCGCGGTCGCACCGAACGCACCGGCTGTCCAGACGCATCTGGCCGCCGACGAAGGCTTCCGCCTGCCGACCGCGACGCTCGACCGGATCCTGTCGAACCTGCTGGACAATGCGCATGCGTACGGCGCGCCGCCCGTGCTCATCGAGACGGCGCGTACGCCGGCGGGTTACGTGCTGTCGGTCAGCGACAGCGGCGGCGGGATTGCGCCGCGCGATCTGGCGGCCGCGACACGGCCGTTCGTGCGGCTCGACCCCGCGCGCGGCGGGAACGGCCACAGCGGGCTCGGGCTGGCGATCGTCGAGCGGCTGGTGCTGCGGCTGGGCGGGGCGTGCGAGATCGGCAATCGTCCCGAGGGCGGCCTGCGCGTGGCGATGACGTTCCCGTTCGACGTGGTGCCGAAGGACGAACTTCACGCCCAGGCCGCGTAAGCGGCGCATGCGGCGCCTGCCGGGCAGGCGCCGCGCGGCATCATTCGCCGAACAGCGTGCCGAGCGTCTCGGCGGCGTTGCTGTCGATGGTGTTGTAGGTCACGCTCGTGGCCTCGAAGATATAGACGGTCGTATAGCGGCCGAGGCGCTCCAGGATCTCCTCCTGCAGCGATTCCGGCACGACGTTCATGTTCAGGTACCACGCCGTCGACGACAGCCGGGTCTGGAACGACCCGTACTCCTGCATCAGCTCGTAGAACGCATCGGCGTCCTGATCGCGGCAGACGATCACCAAGTTTCCTGCCATTCGCTTCCTCCCGCTGGTCGGTCGATCCCTGGCGGCTATGGGGCTAGCGACGCCAGGGGCTAGCCCCGATCATACCTGCTTCGCCGCAATCGTCCGCTGACGTCCTGCATGGTTTGTGTCCGTGTGCGGCGGGCGGGTTCCCGGCCGGCCCGGATCACGGCATAATTCGGGGCCTGCATGCCGGCCGCACGACCGCGGCCGGGCTGCTCCGCACCGCACGCCTGCCGTTCGCCCGCGTGCCGGGCACGATCCGTGCGCCGCCCGCGCGCCGCGCCGAGCCGAGCCGGCCCCGGACGGTTGAACCTGAAATACAGGTTGGTGTAGTGTCGTGCCGTCGCGGCCCGACTCGCCGCGCCCGGAGGGCGCAGCTTGCACGCACGGCGCCTCGCGCCGGCGTGAAATCGTGAATCAATCGAATTACCGCGTCGAATTACCGCGCCCGTGCGCTTTGCCATGAATCAACATCGTCTGCCGGCTTCGTTCGGCCTTACCGGGGAGGGCGCCTGATGGACGTCGGATTCTTCAATCCGAACCGGACTGCCAACGCGTCCGCGTGGCGCGTCCTGCCGAACCGGTGGGACTTCATCGCGTTTCCGCTGATCATCTGCCTGATCGCGATGGCGGTCGTCGGCTTTCATGAAACGATGGCGCCGATCGGGACCCTTCAGACCCAGAAGATCTCGCTCGACCCGTCGAACCTGCCCGAATACGCGTTGCGCACCACGCTGCGGATGCTCGCCGCGATGGTCGCGTCGCTCGCGTTCACGCTGGTGTACGGCACGCTCGCCGCGAAAAGCCGCCGCGCCGGCATGGTGCTGATCCCGATCCTCGACATCCTGCAGTCGGTGCCGGTGCTCGGCTTCATCTCGTTTACGGTCACGTTCTTCCTCGCGCTGTTCCCGAGCCGCGTGCTCGGCGCCGAGCTCGCGGCGATCTTCGCGATCTTCACGAGCCAGGCGTGGAACATGACGTTCAGCTTCTACCAGTCGCTGCGCACGGTGCCGCGCGACCTGGACGAAGTGTCGCGCGGCTTCCACCTGACGTCGTGGCAGCGCTTCTGGAAGCTCGAGGTGCCGTTCTCGATGCCGGGGCTGATCTGGAACATGATGATGTCGATGTCGGGCGGCTGGTTCTTCGTCGTCGCGTCGGAGGCGATCACCGTCGGCAACCAGACGATCACGCTGCCGGGCATCGGCGCGTATCTTGCGCAGGCGATCTCGGACAAGAACCTCGGTGCGATCGGCTGGGTGATCCTGACGATGACGGTCGTGATCCTGGCCTACGACCAATTCCTGTTCCGCCCGCTGATCGCATGGGCCGACAAGTTCCGGATGGAGAACACCGCATCGGGCGATGCGCCGCAATCCTGGCTGCTCGACCTCGTGCGTCGCACGCGCCTGATTCACCAGCTGCTCGTGCCGGCCGGCTGGTTCTTCGCGAAGGCGGCGCGGATTCCGCTGCGCCTGCCGCTGTCGGGCGCGATGCGCTTCTCGCTGCCGAAGGTCGAGAAGAAGGCATCGCGCACGGTCGACATCGCATGGGCGGCGCTCTTGCTGCTCGGCACGGCCTATATCGTGTGGCGCGTCGTCAGCTTCGTGTCGACCGGCGTGACGATGGGCGAAGTCGGGCACGTCGTCGCGCTCGGGCTCATCACGCTGCTGCGCGTGGTCGTGCTGATCTCGATCGCGTCGGTGATCTGGGTGCCGATCGGCGTGTGGGTCGGGCTGCGCCCGAAGCTGGCCGAGAAGCTGCAGCCGCTCGCGCAGTTCCTTGCCGCGTTCCCGGCGAACCTGCTGTTCCCGGTGTTCGTGATCGTGATCGCGCGCTTCCACCTGAACCCCGACATCTGGCTGTCGCCGCTGATCGTGCTCGGCACGCAGTGGTATATCCTGTTCAACGTGATCGCCGGCGCCACGTCCTATCCGAACGACTATCGCGAAGCCGCGACGAACTTCCGGATCCGCGGCTGGCAGTGGTGGCGCCAGGCGATCCTGCCCGGCATCTTCCCGTACTACGTGACCGGCGCGATCACCGCCTCGGGCGGAGCATGGAACGCGAGCATCGTGTCGGAAGCGGTGCAGTGGGGCTCGACCAAGATCGAGGCGCACGGCCTTGGCGCGTATATCGCGCAGACCACCGCCGCCGGCGACTTTCCGAAGATCATCCTGGGCATCGCCGTGATGTCCCTGTTCGTCACCCTGTTCAACCGCCTGCTGTGGCGCCCGCTGTATGCCTTCGCCGAAGCGAAGCTGCGGCTCGACTGAGACCGATTGAGAGCGAAACGCGATGCACAATCCGAATGCTGTAAACGCCCCCGTCCAGACGTCCCAGCCGCCGCGCCTCGGTGAGGAAATCCTGCGCGTCGATCACGTCTGCCGCGGCTTCAACAAGACGCAGGGCGAGTTGCTCGTGCTCGACGACGCGAACCTGTCGCTGCGCGAGGGCGAGATCGTCGGGCTGCTCGGCCGTTCGGGCTCGGGCAAGTCGACGCTGCTGCGGATCATCGCCGGGCTGATCGAGCCGACCGGCGGTGACGTGACCTATCTCGGAAAGCCGCTGCGCGGCCCGGCCGAAGGCGTCGCGATGGTGTTCCAGACCTTCGCGCTGTTTCCGTGGCTGACCGTGCTGCAGAACGTGGAGGCCGGGCTTGAGGCGCTCGGCGTCGGCGCACGCGAGCGGCGCGAACGCGCGCTCGCCGCGATCGACCTGATCGGTCTCGACGGCTTCGAGAACGCGTACCCGCGCGAGCTGTCGGGCGGCATGCGCCAGCGCGTGGGCTTCGCGCGCGCGCTCGTGGTCGACCCGACGATCCTGCTGATGGACGAGCCGTTCTCGGCACTCGACGTGCTGACCGCCGAGACGCTGCGTACCGACCTGCTCGACCTGTGGACGCAAGGCCGCATGCCGATCAAGTCGGTGCTGATCGTCACGCACAACATCGAGGAAGCGGTGTTCATGTGCGACCGGATTCTCGTGCTGTCGTCGAACCCGGGCCGCGTGATCGCCGAGATCAAGGTGCCGTTCAAGCATCCGCGCAACCGGCTCGACCCGGCCTTCCGCAAGCTGGTCGACGACATCTACGCGAAGATGACGGCCCGCCAGACCGGCGAGGCGACGAAGAAGGGGCTCGAGCTCGGCAGCTGGCTGCCGCAGGTGTCGACCAACCTGATGGCCGGCCTGATCGAGACGCTCGCGATGGCGCCGTACCACGGCCGTGCCGACATGCCGGAAATCGCGCGCACGCTGCATCTGGAGGTCGACGACCTGTTCCCGATCGCCGAAGTGCTGCAGTACCTCGGCTTCGCCGACGTGCGCGAAGGGGACGTGTTCCTGACGCCGCCGGGGCGTGTGTTCGCGGAATTCGGCACGCAGGAGCGCAAGCTGATGTTCGCGGATCACCTGCTGAAGCACGTGCCGCTCGCCGCGCGGATCAAGAAGGTGCTGAACGAGCGCCCGGGCCATCGTGCGCCGCGTGTGCGTTTCGAGCAGGAGCTGGAGGATTTCCTGTCGGACGGCGCGGCGGAGGAAACGCTCGACGCGGTGATCGACTGGGGTCGTTACGGCGAGATCTTCTCGTACAACGACCAGACCGAAATCTTCAGTCTCGAGGACGTCGAGTCCTGAGCCGTCGAGCCGGGCCGTCTGGCCCGGCATCCGCACGCACGGCGCCTGCCAGGCGTCGCGCATCGCATCGTTACTGCAGGTTACCCCACCGGTCGACCGCCGGTTCGGCCGACGCCCACTTCCAGTGCGTGCCTTGCTGGCACGCATTCGCGAAATACCAGTCGGCCTTGTCGCCGTCCTTCACTGAGAACGCGAATTCCTTGCACAGCGCAAGCGCCGTCGAGTACGCGCGCGTGACGCGCACCTCGCCCTCGCCGTTTTCGAGCGGCAGCGTGTTCTTCACGTTCCACGGCTTCACTTCGCCGACGGCCAGGCTGCCGGCCGCCTTCGCGATCGCGTCCTGCTGGTTCTGATGGAGCTGTTTCATCGTGCGGTTGACGGCCTCGTCGGTCGCCGCCTGCACGGCGATCCCGACACCGACGCCGACGGCCGGGTTCGCCGTGACGAGGCCCGTCGCCGCGCCGGCGAGCGCGCCGCTCGCCGCGCCGACCGAGCCGCAGCCCGACAGCGCGGCGCTGGCCGCGCACAGCGCGCCGATCGCGGCGATTCGGATCGCGACGGTCATTGCAGCGCGCCCCAGCGTTCGGTCGCCGGTTCCGCCGACGCCCATTTCCACACGGGACCGTCGCGGCAGATCGTGGCGACGTAGAACGCCGATTGCGCGGCCTTGTCGGCCTTCGCGGGCGTGTCGACCGCGAACACGATTTCCTTGCAGTCGAGCGGGCCGATGCTGATCATCCGGCTGACCGTCACGCGGCCCTGTTCGTCATCCTCGATCGGAAACGAATGGTGCGTCGTCCACGGCGCGACGCCGCCGACGTCGAGCGGGCCGGCCGCCTTCGCGATCTGTTCCTGCGTGTAGCGGTGCGCGACGCGCTGCGTGTACTGGACGCCCGCACGCGCACCGGCGACGGCGCCGAGGCCGATGCCTGTCGCGACGGCGGCATTGTTGGTGACCTTGGAGGCGATCGCGGCGCCCGCGATACCGGCGCCGGCGGTCGCGCCTTCGCTGTACAGCGAGTTGCAGCCGGACAGCAGTGCGGCGGTGGCGAGCGCGGCCAGCACGATGCGCGCCGGCGTGGCCCGGCGCGGCGGTTCGAAACCCATGTTCATCCCTGAGTGCAAGTCCTGTCTGGGTGAGCGGCGACGCATGCGCGCCCCCTTGCCGCGTCATTGTTTCGCAATGGTCATAGGAAAACTGCAAAGCTTTGACAAATGGCCGGCGGCGGGTCGCGCGCGTACGCGCGGCGCTATTGTCGGACAGATGGCGGAGCCGGGGTCAAAACGTTACAAATTGAAGGTAATTGTTACCGCGGCGTGCGAGGAAGCGACCTAGACTGTTTTGTTATGGAATGTTTCTACGACGGCTCCGAGCCGCGCGCCATATGAGACACCCAGCCATGCGCCGTTCGAAACGGTTTTCTCCCCGGCCGCCCGATGCAGGTGCCGAGCGCCCGCGTCCGCAGACCGACGCGCCGGCCGGTGCGCCCGACGAGACGCCGTCCGACGGCGATCACAACCAGGGCGGCGCACGCCCGGAAGGGCTCGACTATCAACGCGACCTCGGCCAGGAGCAGGACGCTTGAGGCTGTCGCCGCTGTATTCCGCTGCCGCATTTCATTGCGCGCCTTGTTGCATCGCTCACATCTGAATCGCCGCGCGACTGCCTTCGGGCCGTCGCGTCCGCCTTGGCGCGCGCTGCGCGTCATTCAATCGAATCGAGGAGGGGAAGCCGCATGAGCAGATTGATCGTGGTATCGAACCGTGTCGCCGCCGGCGAGGACACGCGCCCGAGCGCAGGCGGTCTCGCGGTCGGCGTGATGGATGCGCTGAAGGAAACCGGCGGCGTCTGGTTCGGCTGGAACGGCGAGATCGTCGGTACGCCCGACACGCAACCGGCGATCCAGCGGGACGGCAACGTCACCTATGCGACGGTGGGGCTGACCCGGCGCGACTACGATCAGTACTACCGCGGTTTCTCGAACGCGACACTCTGGCCGGTGTTTCACTACCGCAGTGATCTCGCGCGCTTCGACCGGCAGGAGTACGCCGGCTATCTGCGCGTGAACGCGATGCTCGCGAAGCAGCTCGCCGCGCTGCTGCGGCCCGACGACCTGATCTGGGTGCACGACTATCACCTGCTGCCGTTCGCGCATTGCCTGCGCGAGCTCGGCGTGAAGAATCCGATCGGCTTCTTCCTGCACATTCCGTTTCCGTCGCCCGACATGCTGCGCGTCGTGCCGCCGCACGACGAGCTCGTGAAGTTCATGTGCGCGTACGACATCGCGGGTTTCCAGACCGACGCCGACAAGCAGGCGTTCACCGACTACATCGAGCGGCGCGGCATCGGCGCGGCGAGCGACGACGGGATGCTGCATGCGCACGGCCGCGTCGTGAAGGTCGCCGCCTATCCGATCGGCGTGCATCCGGATGCGATCGCCGAGGCGGCCGTCCAGTATGGCTCGCGCAAGCCGGTGAAGATGCTGCGCGACGCGCTCGGGGGCCGCAAGCTCGTGATGAGCGTCGACCGGCTCGACTATTCGAAGGGGCTCGTCGAGCGCTTCCAGTCGTTCGAGCGGATGCTCGCCAACCAGCCGGGCTGGCAGGGGCGCGTGTCGCTCGTGCAGATCGCGCCGCCGACGCGCTCCGACGTGCAGACCTACCAGCGCATTCGCGAGACGCTCGAAGGCGAGGCCGGCCGTATCAACGGCCGCTTCTCGCAGCTCGACTGGACGCCGATCCAGTACCTGAACCGCAAGTACGAGCGCAATCTGCTGATGGCGTTCTTCCGGATGTCGCAGGTCGGCTACGTGACGCCGTTGCGCGACGGGATGAATCTCGTCGCGAAGGAATACGTCGCGTCGCAGGACCCGGCCGATCCGGGCGTGCTCGTGCTGTCGGAGTTCGCGGGCGCGGCGGCCGAGCTGAGCGGCGCGCTGCTCGTCAATCCGTACGACCTGTCGCAGATGGCCGATGCGCTCGAGCGCGCGCTGTCGATGCCGCTCGCCGAGCGGCGGGCGCGGCACGAGGCGAACCTCGCGCGGCTGCGCGAGAACAACCTTTCGGTCTGGCGCGACACGTTCGTCGCCGACCTGCGCAGCGTCGCGGCGGCCGCGTCGGTCACGCGGCGCGCGGGCCGGCGGGCCGCGCATGTCTGAGCGGATGTCCGAGCGCGTGGAGGAGGGTGGCGCGGCGGACGATGCGGCCGCCCGCTTCTTCATCGTCACGGGCGGCCCCGGCTCCGGCAAGAGCACGTTGCTCGATGCGCTCGAGCGTACCGGTTTCGCGCGCTCGCACGAGGCCGGGCGCGGCGTGATCCGCGACCAGATGGCGATCGACGGCCCGGCGCTGCCGTGGCGCGACCGGGCCGCATTCGCCGAGCAGATGCTGAACTGGGAGATGCGTTCGCACCATCTCGCGCGAGGCGCGCGCGGGCCCGTGTTCTTCGATCGCGGCGTGCCGGACGTGATCGGTTACCTGCGCCTGACGGGCCTTGCGGTGCCCGCACACGCGGAGGCCGCGGCGCGGCGCTTCCGCTATCACCGGCGTGTGTTCATCGCGCCGCCGTGGCCCGAGATCTACACGCACGACACCGAGCGCCGGCAGGATTTCGCGGAGGCCGTGCGCACCTACGACGCGATGGTCGACTGCTATACGGCGTATGGTTATCGGCTGATCGAGCTGCCGCGCGTGAGCGTGAAGGCGCGCGTGCGCTTCGTGATGGACGCGCTCGACGCTGCCTGAGTTGCGGGCGCGGCGCGCTGCGGCGTCAGGTCGCAGCGTGAAGTCGCCGCATCAGGCCGCAGCGTCGGGGCGCGGCGACGCGATGCGCAGCATGCTGACCACCGCGGCGACCGCCGCGAACACCGTGGCGACATAGAGCGCGATCGTCGGACCGCGGTCGGGCGCCAGCCCGAAAATCAGCGCGACGAGCGCGGCACCGAGCGTCTGGCCCGTCAGGCGCGCCGTGCTCAGCATCCCGCCGGCGCCGCCGCTGCGCTCGCGCGGCGCCGACGACAGCATCGCGCGATTGTTCGGCGACTGGAACAGCCCGAAGCCCGCGCCGCACAGCGCCATCCGCCACACGATGTCGACGGTACCCGGGTGCGCGCCGATCGTCGCGAGCGACAGCAGCCCGGCCGCGAACAGCGCGAGCCCGATGCCGCCGAGGATGCCGGCCGAATAGCGGTCCGACAGCACGCCCGCGAGCGGCGCGGCGAATACGATCACGAGCGGCCACGGCGTCATGTAGAGGCCGGTTTCGACCTGGGAGAAGCCGAGCGAATGCTGCAGCCAGAACGGCAGCGCGACGAACGCGAGCATCTGCGACGTGAACGACGCGACCGACGTGCAGATCGACAGCGCGAACATCGGGATGCGCATCAGGTCGACCGGCAGCAGCGGCGCCGGCTGCGACAGCTGGCGCTTCACGAAGAAGTAGCCGACGCCGAACGCGACGGCCAGCTCGGCCGCGACGTACGCGTGGCTTTCGCCGTGACCGAGCCCGTCGACGGCCATGATCAGCAGGCCGAACACGCAGGCGTTCATCAGCGCGCTCGGGAAATCGTACGGCGCGTCGTGCAGCGGGTTGGCCGGCAGCGCACGCAGGCCGCCGAACACCGCGGCGATGCCGATCGGCACATTGACCGCGAACAGCCAGGGCCACGACGCGAACGACAGGATCGCCGATGCGACCGTCGGGCCGATCGCCGACGACAGCGCGACCACCATCGCGTTGATCGACAGCCCGCGCCCGAGCATCGACGACGGGTAGATCATGCGCACCAGCGCCGCGTTGACGCTCATGATGCCGGCCGCACCGAACCCCTGGATCACGCGCATCACCGCGAGCGTCGGCAGCGAGCCGGCGAGCGCGCAGCCGAGCGACGCCGCGGTGAAGAGCGCAAGACCCGCGATGTAGATGCGGCGATAGCCGACGCGTTCGCCGAGCGACGCGAGCGGCAGCAGCGTGATCGTGACCGCGAGCTGGTACGCGTTGACGATCCAGATCGATGCGGCATCGGACGCGTGCAGGTCGCGCGCGATCGTCGGCAGCGCGACGTTCGCGATGGCGCCGTCGAGCACGGCGAGCGTGATGCCCAGTGCGACGCAGACGATCGCCCAGTAGCGTTGCGGAAGCGGCAGGCCGGTATCGGCGTTCATGGCGGGAGCGAAAGCGTGGTTGTCCGCGTGCCCGGGTGCCGGTTGCGTGCGCAACCATGCTTGCGGGTGGAGGCGGCGGTGGACGGTCCGGCCAGCCTGGCGGCGCCGGCGCGGGGCCGGTCGAGTGTATCACCGGGCCGAATCGCGCGACGCCGACACCGCCGCCGGCCGGCGCGCGTTCAGCCTTCGAAATCGAGGCCGCCGAGCCGCACGAGCGGGTCGGCCTGCGTGCGCGACGCGAGGTCGATGTCGCGCGCGCCCTCCCATGCGCTCAGCTTCCTCGGCAGCGCGCTCAGATAGTGCTCGAACCGCATGGGCCCGTCGGGCTCCATCAACCGTTCGATCTCGTCGGTGTCCCAGGTCAGTTCGAGGTTCAGCGGATGCACGAAGCCGCTCACGTGCTCGTGCGGCGCGCTGCGGATCTGCACGCGCGTCGGTTGCCCGTGGCCGCCGTACGGGACGACGTCGGTCAGTACGTGATCGGCGAAGAAGGCGGCGATCGCCTGCGCGATGCGCGGCGCGAATTCGGTATCGAAACGGCGGGCGGTTTCGGGCTGCATGAAGGCGTCTCCAGTGTGCCGAAAATCGTAGCACGGCCGTGCCGCGTTTCGGCGTGCGTGATACCCGTAATGGCGCGTTACCACTTGCTGCATCTATTACGGCCGGGCGCGGCCACAATGCATCGCATCCAGTACCACTTCGCGTGGGAGTCCATCATGAAAAAGATTGCCGCTGTATGTGTCCTCGCCGGTTCGCTCGCCGTGGCGGCCCGGCGTCCGCGCATGGCCGCGACGGGGGCGCCGTCATCGGCGCGCTGATCGGCGGCGCGGTGCTCGGGGCGATCGTGACGTCGGCGATGAATCCGCCCGTCGCGTATCAGGCGCCCGTGTATCAGGCACCGGCCTATCAGCCGCCGACGTACTACCAGGCACCGGCCTACCAGCAGCCGGCTTATCCGACCTACCAGCAGGCGCAATACCAGGACGACGGCCCGAGCTATTGCTACGACCGTTATCAGCGCGCGTACGTGTGCGGCGCGCCCGTGTCGGGCGGCTATGCGCAGCCGGCGGGGTGGTAAGAAGCGGGCACGCGCATGAGGCGCGGGCAGGTTCGGCGTTGCGTAGCCGGCCGCCCCGGTTTCCGGTGGAGCGGACGACAAAAGGCCCTCGCGGTGATGCGAGGGCCTTGCTTTTTGACGGTCGTCTATCGGCTCGTATCGGCCTCGCGCGGGCCGTGCGTGGATACAAACGGTTGCAATTGCGTCAGTGGCGATGGCCGCCGCCGTTGCCTTGGCCGCGCCCGCCGCCGTCGTCATTCCAGTCGGCGCGGCGTCCGTCGCCGCGGCCCCAGCCGCCGTGACGGGCGCGTTCGCTGCGGTCGCGATCCCAGCCGCCGCGGTCACGATTCCAGCCCTCGCGTCCGCGATCCCAGTCGCGGCGTCCGCGGTCCCAGTCGCGCCCGCCGCCACCGCCCCAGATGTTGACCGTCCCGTACACGGGCGACGCCCCGTAGGCCGGCCCGTACGCGTAGCCGGGATCGGAATAGTAGGGCTGTCCGTAGCCGTATCCGGCGTCCGGACCGACGACGCACCCGGCCAGCAGCGTGGCGACGCCGGCGGCAGCAATGAGCTTCAGCATGATGATCTCCGTTGGTTTCCGTATAAGTACCGCGCGCGGGGATCGCCGGCTGTATGCAATTGTGTCGTGAAATTACAGCGCCGTAAGGTCTTGGAGCGAAAGTGTTAGCATCCAGGGCCTATTTGTTTTTCAGGAGCACATCGATGAAATTCGCGATCCGGGCCGTCCTGGCCGCCCTTTGCGTGACGACCGCCGCCGCCTGCGCGGCCGGGCCCGCATCGGCGCCTGCCGTGCCGGCCGAGTCGATCAAGATGTTCCCGCAGCCGACGGCCGGCCAGCAGCGCGCGGTGATCGCGCTGCCCGCGCTCGAGAACGAAGGCGACGCGCGCGTCGAGCTGATGATCGGCAAGACGCTGCAGACCGACTGCAACCAGCAATGGTTCGGCGGGGAACTGACCGCCGAGGACGTGAAGGGCTGGGGCTATACGTACTATCGCCTGACCGACGTGAAGGGGCCGGCGTCGACGCTGATGGCCTGCCCGGGCCAGGCGCCGCAGCAGCGCTTCGTGCAGGTGCGCGGCGACGGCCAGCTGCTGCGCTACAACAGCCGCCTGCCGCTCGTCGTGTACGTGCCGGACGGTTTCGACGTGCGCTACCGCGTGTGGCATGCGTCGAAGGACGTGCAGCACGCCGTGACGCAGTAATGCATCGGCGCGGTCGTGCAGGGGCGCTTGCCGCTGCACGGTCGCGTGTGGTTTCGCTTGCGGGCTTCTTTCCGAGGTCCGCCGTTTTATCCGCCGCTCGCGTGTGCGAGCACAGCATGCGGCCAGCGCGGCTTGCGCGACCGCCTCCAGATCGCGACGGCTCGCACCGTCGCGCGCCCGAATCGACATCCCCTGTTGCACCGTCACGTAGTAGCGCGCGATCGCGTCGAGGTTCGCATGTGCCGAGAGCTCTCCGGTCGCAACGCTTTCGCCCAGCCGCGCGTCTAACGCGGTGACGGTCTGCTCGCGCATCGCGATCAGCATTTGCCGGACCGTGTCCGAGCGCTCGGCCGGATGCAGTGCCGATAGCACGATCAGGCAGCCGGCGGGTCTCGAGCGGCGCGTGAAGACGCGCGCCGTCTGCATCAGGTAGTCCTTGATGGCGTCGTGTGCCGCATGTCACCGTGATGGCGCGATGATGAATGGAAGAGGATAACGAACGGTTTTGCAGGCGCACGGCGGAATTCATTTACAAAGTAATCAAGCGTACTTACGATGACGCCAATCTGGGCTAGCGGAACTTCGTATGCGTACGGTCGATCAGGCGATGCTTGCCGCGCTGTGCCTTTGGCTTGCTGCATGCGGCGGCGGTGACGGCAGCGCGGCTCCGGCATCGCAAACCGTTGCGGGCACATCGACATCGTCCGTCGCACCTGCCGGCGCTGCATCCGGCGCATCGGCTGCATCGACGAATTCCGGCAGCCCGGCACCGACCGCTGCGCCGGCCGGTTCCGCGTCCGGCACGACGCTTCTGCCGTCCAGTGGCGCCAAACCGATTCTGGTCGCCGATGTGACGGTCTCCCCGGCTGCCGACGGCAGCGACCAGGCCGACGCGTTGCAGAAGGCATTCGACAGCCTGCGTGCCGGCCAGCGCCTGGTCATCGCGCCGGGCCGCTACGTCGTCGGGCATTCGCTTGCCGTGACGGTGCCGCAGGCGGTGATCTCGGGATACGGCGCGACGCTGGCCGCGACGAATCCCGCCGACCAGACGATCGTGATGAGCGGCGCCGGCTCGACGCTCGTCGGCGTGACGCTGGCCAGCACCGGCACCGCGCGGCTCACGACGCCCGAGTCGACCAAGGTCGAGGTCACGGGCTCGGACGTTCAGGTGCTCGGGGTGACGATCCAGGGCGGCGCGAGCGCCGGGATCTTCGTGTTCGGCGGCAACCGTATCGCGATCGTGGGCAATACCGTGCGGGCGACGCTGGCCGACGGCATTCATACGACCTACGGATCGACCAACGTGCTGGTGCAGAACAATACGGTGACCGGCACCGGCGACGATCTGATCGCCGTGGTCAGCTATCTCGGCGACGGCCGCCTGAGCAGCAACGTGCTGATCGACCATAACGCGGTATCGGGCAATTCTTGGGGGCGCGGCATCACCGTTGTCGGCGGGCAGGCGGTGACGATCTCGAACAATACGGTCGACGGCGTCGAGAAGGCGGCGGGGATTCTGGCCGCGCAGGAGGACAGCTGGAAAACCTACGGGGCTTCGAACGTCGTCATCACGGGCAATACCGTGACCAACATCCAGAACGCGAACGTGAACAACGGATTGCAGCCGACGCAGCAGGGCGCGATCGAGCTGGATACCTGGTCGGGAGCGGTGTCGGACGTCACGGTGGCGAACAACCGCGTGTCGGGTTCCGGATATGCGGGGTTCCGGGCGTACGGAAACGTGTGTTCTTTCAGCGTGACGGGCAACACGTTCTCGTCGATCGCCGGGTTGCCGGTCTCGTTGCTGACGAACGGTTGCGCGTCGAGCCAGATCGTCGTCGATGCGAACCGGCTCGCGGACGGCAGTGTGCTGGCGCTGCCGGCGGGGGCGTCGTCGACGGGGACGTTTGCCGTGACGGGCGCGAATGCGAGTCTGATGCCGCAGGTCAGGACGGGGTTGATGCGGTGACGGGGCGGTCAGGGCTCAGGCCTGGCGGCCATTGGCTGGCACAGCACGGCATACGCGGCTTCGGCGGAACACGCGGCCAAGCGTGAGCGTGGGCACCCGACGTTCGGACGCTGTGCGTGCCGACGGTGCGATTTTCAGGCTGGGGCGGAATTTCGGGAAATTGCTGGTCCCCGACAGAATTCATGCTGGTCCGCCGGTTATGGGAATAGCCGACAACCTTTGAAGAAATACCCCCAAAAATACCCCCAGGGGTGATCTGTAGAGGGGTTCGGGCAGGACGATGCTTGGCACATTCTGACGTTGGCCCAAATCCGCCTCGTCGCGACGCAAGATGCCGCGGGCATATTGCGGACCAAATCTGCTCATCTGTCGACATGCTATTCATTGCTGGTCCCGACCGAGACGCACAGGAGCGGGCTGCCGTGGGCGGGAGCGTCGGGCGGTTCAAGTCGCAGCAGAAAGTCGAAGTACCGTCCGGTGAGCTTCCCGAGTTGTTCCTGTACAGCGCCGAGCCGGATCAGGCATTGGGCGTCCCAGTTCATGCCCACGACGAGCTCGCTCGTTTCGCAGTTCCACTCGCT
>NZ_QTPZ01000027.1:0-117041 GCF_003853505.1 Burkholderia sp. Bp9015 | reverse complement strand
GCCGCGATCTTCGCGAGCGAGCCGCCGAATTTGCCGACCGCGGTCCGCGCGGCCGATACGATCACTACGTCCGTCATGTTTTGTTCCTGCATCGAAATCAGTGGGTCGATCCCTGTTGCATGCTGTATCGCGTGCCGGGGCCGGGCGGCACGGCGGCCGACGTCGGCGCTTGAGCGCCATACGACCCGCGATGCGGCTCAGGGCTCGCGCTTTCATGCGCGCCGCCCATTCGCCCGCTCCAGCCGGGCCCGGACACGTTGCGGCGAGCCGGACGCCGCCGGCCACCACGCGGCACACGCGGCGGCCGGCGCCCGCCGGCGCCGTTCGATCAATGGTGTCGCGCCTGCGCGCGACACGCGCTCATGCAGCCGATTCGCGCGAAGCGGCTTCCTTGCGTGCGGCAGCCGCCGTCTGCTTGGCACCGCGCGTCGCCGTTTCGCTGACCGCGTCGAAACCGCTTTGTGCGGCTTCGATTGCCTGCCCCGTCGCTGCGCGCACGGAGTCTGCCGCGGCAGTCGCCGCGGACAGCGCCGAATTCAGCGCGGCGACCACCGCGCCCGAACCGGCCGGCGCATGCTTCGTCAGCTCGCCGACCACCTCCTTCACGCGCTTGTCGGTCTGCTCGTATTGCGCCTGCGCGACCTTCGCCCACTCGGCCTGCGTCGACACCGCGATGTCGAACAGATGGCGACCGTACGCGACGGCCTTGCCGGCAGCTTCCTGCGGTGCGGCGACTTGCTGCGCGAAGCCCGCAGCCGGGTTGCTCGCGTTGAACGCGTTCTTCAGCTTGTCCTCGTATTCGTCGAGCGCCGTCTTGGCCGCTTGCAGGTTGAGTTCGACGACGGCCTCGAAACCATTGATTGCCGGACGCGCAATCGCGAACCAGGCGGCAATTCCGGACTGATAATCGGCGGCGAATTTTTCGGGGGCAAATACGGACATCGGGCACGCTCCTGTTAGCAATGCGAGAGACGAACGAAAAAAATGGAAGCCAGATCGAGGTCCGCTTCCTTATTCACAACCCGCAGGCACGATTGACCGCGGGGAGTTGAAGATTGCCATTCTAGATGGATTAATTGTCAATTAAATGGCATTAATGGTAGGTAAAAACCCTTATCGATCGGGTTGATCTCCTCGCATCTGCGCCCGCACACAATGGGGCCACGTCGCAACGCCTTGTCCCGAAATGATTTTTACTTTTTTACGGCATGGCGCACCGCGACGTCCGTAACATTTACCCCGTCATTATTCCGGTTATTTGAAAAACAGGTGCGCATTGGAAAATAGGGCAGATTCCCCTGTAATCGTTTTTCCAGATTTATTTTGAAATCGTTACCGGGATTATTAATGACGAATTCAATGATCGTATATAAACCGCCGAGCCGGGCCAGCGCCGACACTCTCACCCGACCAGTTCGCGATGCAGCGCGCGAAACTCCTGCGCGAGCTTGTGTGCCGGCTCGAGATGGATCACCGGCGTCGACTGCTGATGCGATTCGCGGATCTTCACCGATGCCGAGAGCCGCGACGCCAGCACCGGCAGCCCTTCCTCGACGAGTTCGTCGACCAGCCGCTGCGGCAGGCTCGCGCGCGGCTGGAACTGGTTGATGACGATCCCTTCGACCTCGAGCGCCGCGTTGTGGTCCTGCTGGATTTCCTTCACGTTCTCGAGCAGCGTGTACAGCGCGCGGCGCGAGAAGTCGTCGCAATCGAACGGAATCAGGCAGCGCTCGACCGCGATCAGCGCCGAGCGCGTGTAGAAGTTCAGTGCGGGCGGCGTGTCGATGTAGACGGCATCGTAGGTGTCGAGCTCGTTGAGCGCGTCGCGCAGCTTGTAGATCTTGTAGCGCGACTCGAGCTTGCCGTGCAGCGTGTCGAGGTCCGGATGCGCGGGCATCACGTCGAGCCCGTCGAACGGCGTCGGATGGATGAACGATGCGACGTCGACCGGCCGGAAGTTGAAGGTCAGCGCGGTCTCGAAGAATTCGGCGACGCCGGGATGCGCGTCGGTGGCCCGGTCGCCGAGCAGGTAGTGCGTGGAATTCGCCTGCGCGTCGAGGTCGATGACGAGCGTGCGCAGCCCTTCGCTCGCGCTGATCGCCGCCAGGTTGCAGACGATCGTCGACTTGCCCACCCCGCCCTTCTGGTTGAATACGACCCGCCGCATTGTGTCTCCTTCGATCGAAACGTCGAAAAATCGAGCTTAGCCGGTCAATCGTGGCGGCCGCGTGACATCGATCAGATACACGAACCGCCCGGGAGATTTGCTGAGCGGCGCGACGAACGACTGGAAATCACGACGGAAGACGCGCGCACGAGGAACGGGCACAAGGGCTAATGTTGCGACGCAACATCCGAACTGTTAAACTAGGGAAAACCCGTAGTTCAAGCTTGCGAAGGAGCAGTCGTGTACCCCGTATTTTCGTTCCTGATGGATCTGCTGCCGGGCCGCAGCGCGGCTTCGTTTTCGCCGTCGGCAAAAGTAAACCGTGTCACGTTCACGGGTGCCGTGGACCGCAGCGATGGCGTGATCCTGTCGATCAACGGTAGCGACGCGCTGGTCCGCTGGCCGAAGGGTGGAAAATCCGTCGAGCGCGTCAGCAATCTGGTCGCGATCGTCACGGAAGCGTAAGCGGTTCTGTTCTGCGGCGGCCACGGCGCCGCTCTTGTCATGGTCCGCACCGTCCGAAGCAGGCGACTCGGGCGTGAATGCCACGGCCCCCATGTCGGGAATGCGCCGTTGCAGGCTTCAGGAAACCTGCTCACCGGCGCGGTTGCGTCGGTTGAAGTTTGCGGTCGGCATGCTCGCCACGTAAGCACAACAGACGTCAGGGCCATCGCGCCCGCGACGACGAACGTCCGCTGACGGGGGAGTCCATTCTCAAGTCTCGCCCATCCGACGCGGCCGGCGCCAGCGGCTTCTCCCCGCCTTGCACGACGCCACCACGACGCTCCTCACGCCCGATCGGGCACGTTCCGCCCAAAGCCCAAAAAACGCGTAAACGAAAAAAGGACCCGAAGATCCAGGCTGAACCAGTGATTCAGCGTGGAGATTCGGGCCCCTCTTTACATCGGGAACCGGCGTTCCGCTTAGAACGGAATATCGTCGTCCATCTCGTCGAAGCCGCCGCCTGCCGGCGCGCTCGGACGGCTCTGGCCGCCGCCTGCACCGCCGCGCGGCGCGCCGCCGGCACGACCGCCGCCGCCGCGTTCCATCTGTTCGCCGCCGCGGCCGCCGCCACCACCACCGTAGCCGCCGCCGTAACCGCCTTCGTCACCGCCGCCACCGCCGCCGCCCGAACCGCCGCGGCCGCCGAGCATCTGCATCTGGTCGGCGACGATTTCGGTCGAGTAGCGATCCTGGCCGTCCTGGCCCTGCCACTTGCGCGTGCGGATGCGGCCTTCGATATAGACCGACGAACCCTTCTTCAGGTACTCGCTGACGATTTCGGCGAGACGGCCGAAGAACGCGACGCGGTGCCACTCGGTCATTTCCTTGAAATCGCCGCTTGCCTTGTCCTTGTAGCGATCGGTCGTCGCGAGACGGATGTTCGCAACCGCGTCGCCGCTCGGCAGGTAACGGACTTCAGGATCGGCGCCGAGATTGCCGACGAGGATGACCTTGTTGACGGATGCCATGTGTTTCTCCAGTAAATTCGATGCCGGGCCGCCCGCGAATGTCGTCGGAGCGGCCCGCCGGGCAAGCCGGCGAGCGCCGCCGGTGCCTGCCCGAAAAGAAGGTTCAGGCCTTGCGCGGCGGCGCTTTCATGCTGGCCGCGATTATAAGCCACGCCGCCACGAGCCCCGAGCACGCGTAGAAGACGGTGTTCGCGCCGCCGTGCTTCAGCAGCCAGCCGCCCACGATGCCGCCGAGCGCGAGCCCGATCGATTGCGTGGTGTTGTAGACGCCCGTGGCCGCGCCCTTGCGCGAACCGGGCGCGAGCTTCGACACGAGCGACGGCTGCGACGCTTCCAGGATGTTGAAACCCAGGAAGTACACGAACAGGATCGCCGCCACAATCAGGATGGTATGCGGAGCGCTGCCGAGCAACAATTGGCCGATCAGGATAGCCAGAATGCCGCCGAGCAGCACCGGCTTCATCTTGCCCCGTTTTTCCGCGACGATGATCGCCGGGACCATCATCACGAACGCGAGCCCCATCACCGGCAGGTAGACCTTCCAGTGCGCGGCGACCGGCAGCCCGCCGTCGACCAAGAGGCGCGGCACGACGAGGAACAGCGCCGTCTGCGTCGCGTGCAGCACGAGCACGCCGAAGTTCAGGCGCAGCAGCTCGCCGTTGTGCAGCACCTCGCCGAACGGCGCCGGCACGTGCACGGGCTTCGCCGCGTCGGGCACGATCCACACGACGACCCCGATCGCGAGGATCGACAGCACGCCGACGATCGCGAACAGCCCGCTCATCCCGACCCAGTGGAACACGATCGGCGCGCCGACGATCGCGACCGCGAACGACACGCCGATCGAGCCGCCGACCATCGCCATCGCCTTCGTGCGGTTCTGCTCGGAGGTCAGGTCGGCGATGAACGCGAGCACCGCGGACGACACGGCGCCCATCCCCTGGATCACGCGGCCGACGATGATCCACGTGATGTCGTGCGCGAACGCGGCGACGAAGCTGCCGAGCGCGAAGATCAGCAGGCCGGTGGCGATCACGGGCTTGCGGCCGAACTTGTCCGACGCCCACCCGTAGAAGATGTACAGCAGCGACTGCGTGACGCCGTACGCCCCGAGCGCGATGCCGACGAGCAGCACGTTGTCGCCGCCCGGGATGGTTTTCGCGTAGACCGAGAACACCGGCATGATCATGAACAGGCCGAGCATGCGCAGCGCGAAGATCGCCGCGAGCGACGTGGTCGCGCGCAGTTCGGGCGCACTCATGCGGGAAGACGTGGCGGACGGATTGGACATCGGGAATGAATTTCGAATGATCGGAATGTCCGCCCGGCGGCGGGCGGCGGAAGATCAGGGCCACCGGCCCGGCAGGCCTGGCAGGCGCGCTTTCCGGGGCCGCTTTCCGGGACGTCGGGCAGGCAGCCTGCGGGCCGCCTCGCGCCGTGCGGCGCGGCCGCCTTCCCGGCGTGGACACCGCCTTGCTGCCAGCTGCTGCAAAGGCTGGGGGCCCCCAACGACGGCCTCGAAAAGCCGTTATAGTAGCAGGTTTGGTTCCCTCCATTTTCGCCAGGTTCATGGAACAGATCCGTATCCGTGGGGCACGCACCCACAACCTGAAAAACGTCAATCTCGACCTGCCGCGCCACAAGCTGATCGTGATTACCGGGTTGTCCGGGTCGGGCAAGTCGTCGCTCGCGTTCGACACCCTTTATGCCGAAGGCCAGCGCCGCTACGTCGAGAGCCTGTCCGCGTACGCCCGCCAGTTCCTGCAGCTGATGGAGAAACCCGACGTCGACCTGATCGAGGGCCTGTCGCCCGCGATCTCGATCGAGCAGAAGGCGACGTCCCACAACCCGCGTTCGACCGTCGGCACGGTCACCGAAATCCACGACTACCTGCGACTTTTGTTCGCACGGGTCGGCACGCCGTACTGCCCCGACCACGACATCCCGCTCGAGGCGCAGAGCGTGTCGCAGATGGTCGACGCGGCGCTCGCGCTGCCCGAGGAAACCAAGCTGATGATCCTCGCGCCGGTCGTCGCGAACCGCAAGGGCGAGCACGCCGAGCTGTTCGAGGACATGCAGGCGCAGGGCTTCGTGCGCTTTCGCGTGCGCTCGGGCGGCGGCACCGCGAACGAAGGCGTCGCGAAGATCTACGAGGTCGAGTCGCTGCCGAAGCTCAAGAAGAACGACAAGCACACGATCGACGTCGTCGTCGATCGTCTCAAGGTGCGGCCGGACATGAAGCAGCGCCTCGCGGAATCGTTCGAGACCGCGCTGCGCCTCGCCGACGGCCGCGCGATCGCGCTGGAGATGGATACCGACCACGAACACCTGTTCAGCTCGAAGTTCGCGTGCCCGATCTGCTCGTACTCGCTGCAGGAGCTCGAGCCGCGCCTGTTCTCGTTCAACAACCCGATGGGCGCGTGCCCGGAATGCGACGGCCTCGGCCAGATCACGTTCTTCGACCCGAAGCGGGTCGTCGCGCACCCGTCGCTGTCGCTCGCCGCGGGCGCCGTGAAGGGCTGGGATCGCCGCAACCAGTTCTACTTCCAGATGCTGCAGAGCCTCGCGGCGTTCTACGAATTCGACATCGACGCCGCGTTCGAGGACCTGCCGGAAAAGATCCGCAAGGTGCTGCTGTTCGGCTCGGGCAAGCAGACGATCCCGTTCTCGTACATCAACGAGCGTGGCCGCACGACGATCCGCGAGCACGTGTTCGAAGGGATCATCCCGAACCTCGAGCGCCGCTACCGCGAGACCGATTCGGTCGCGGTGCGCGAAGAGCTCGCGAAATACCAGAACAACCAGCCGTGCCCGTCGTGCGACGGCACGCGGCTGCGCCGCGAGGCGCGCCACGTGCGGGTCGGCACCGGCGACTACGCGCGCGGCATCTATGAAATCAGCGGCTGGCCGCTGCGCGACGCGCTCGGCTATTTCGACGGCCTGTCGCTCGACGGCGCGAAGCGCGAGATCGCCGACAAGGTGATCAAGGAAATCGTCGCGCGCCTGACCTTCCTGAACAACGTCGGCCTCGACTACCTGTCGCTCGAGCGCAGCGCTGAAACGCTGTCCGGCGGCGAGGCGCAGCGGATCCGGCTCGCATCGCAGATCGGCTCGGGCCTGACCGGCGTGATGTACGTGCTCGACGAGCCGTCGATCGGCCTGCACCAGCGCGACAACGACCGCCTGATCGCGACGCTCAAGCACCTGCGCGACCTCGGCAACTCGGTGATCGTCGTCGAGCACGACGAGGACATGATCCGCACGGCCGACTACGTCGTCGACATGGGCCCGGGCGCCGGCGAGCACGGCGGCGTGATCGTGGCTGAAGGCACGCCGAAGCAGGTGCAGTCGAACCCGCAGTCGCTGACGGGCCAGTATCTGGTCGGCAAGCGCACGATCGAATACCCGGACGAGCGGCTCGCGCCCGATCCCGAGCGGATGCTGCGCATCGTCGACGCGCACGGCAACAACCTGAAGCACGTCGATCTCGAACTGCCGGTTGGCCTGCTGACCTGCATCACCGGCGTGTCGGGCTCCGGCAAGTCGACGCTGATCAACGACACGCTGTATCACGCGGTCGCGCGCCACCTGTACGGCTCGTCGGCCGAGCCGGCGCCGCACGAGGCGATCGAGGGCCTCGAGCACTTCGACAAGGTGATCAACGTCGACCAGTCGCCGATCGGCCGCACGCCGCGCTCGAACCCGGCCACCTACACGGGCCTGTTCACGCCGATCCGCGAGTTGTTCTCGGGCGTGCCGACCGCGAAGGAGCGCGGCTACGATCCGGGCCGCTTCTCGTTCAACGTGAAGGGCGGCCGCTGCGAGTCGTGCCAGGGCGACGGCGTGCTGAAGGTCGAGATGCACTTCCTGCCGGACGTCTACGTGCCGTGCGACGTGTGCCACGGCAAGCGCTACAACCGCGAAACGCTCGAAGTGCAGTACAAGGGCAAGAACATCAGCGAAGTGCTCGACATGACGGTGGAGCACGCGTACGAGTTCTTCAGCGCGGTGCCGGTGATCGCCCGCAAGCTGAAGACGCTGCTCGACGTCGGCCTCGGCTACATCCGCCTCGGCCAGTCGGCCACGACGCTGTCGGGCGGCGAGGCGCAGCGCGTGAAGCTGTCGCTGGAACTGTCGAAGCGCGACACGGGCCGCACGCTGTACATCCTCGACGAGCCGACCACCGGCCTGCACTTCCACGACATCGCGCTGCTGCTCGAGGTGATCCACCGGCTGCGCGACCAGGGCAATACGGTCGTGATCATCGAGCACAACCTCGATGTGATCAAGACGGCCGACTGGGTGATCGACCTCGGCCCCGAAGGCGGGGCCGGCGGCGGCCAGATCATCGCGCAGGGCACGCCCGAGCAGGTCGCGAAGACCAAGGCGAGCTTCACCGGCAAGTACCTCGCGCCGCTGCTCAAGCGCCCGGCCCGCAAGGCGGCGGCCGGCTGACACTTTCCGTTCCCGCGCGCGGCTGCCCGGCCGCGCGCGCCCGGCAGCGGGGCGGCGCCGGCCTCCTCGTTTTCCCTTCTGCGGTTTTCCCCTCTGCGTTTACACCACGAGCCAAACAGCCCCGTGGCAGACCATAATGGAAGCTATACTTTACGGTCGTAAGGTTCGCCATCCGCACCAATCCGGTGCGGCGCCGGGCGATCGCCGCCGTGTCGCCCACCGCGCGGCACGGCACACGAACGACAGGAATCCATGATGGAGAAGCAACAAGAGTCGCGCGACGCGCAGAACCGCGAGCCGCACCTGCGCAGCGTGCGGCTGACGAGCGACTTCAGCCTGCCGAAGCTGTCGGCGATCGAGATCGGCAGCTACCTGTTCGCCCTCGTCGCGATGGTGCTCGTCATCGAACTCAAGCTGCTGGGCGGGCTGCTGGCCGGCATGCTGGTCTATCAGCTGATCCATACGATCGCCCCGGTGATCGAACGCCACACCACGAGCATGCGCGCGCGCTGGGTCGCCGTCGTGCTGCTGTCGATCGCGATCGTCGGCGGGCTCACGGGCCTGACGATCGGCATCATCGACCACTTCGAGCACACGGTGCCGAACCTGCAGAGTCTCCTTGGCCAGCTGATGCAGATCGTCGAGCAGACGCGCGCCCGCACGCCGGCCTGGATCGCGAACCTGCTGCCGGTCGACGTCGAACAGATGAAGACCAAGGCGGCGCTGCTGATGCACTCGCACATGGACCAGCTCCAGCAAGGCGGCAAGAGCGTCGCGCGCGGCTTCGGCCACGTGGTGTTCGGGATGATCATCGGCGCGATGATCGCGATCGGCGTCGAGCACGGCAAGGTGCGTCGGCCGCTGTCGACCGCGCTCGTCACGCGCGTGTCGCGCTTCGCCGAATCGTTCCGCCGGATCGTGTTCGCGCAGATCAAGATCTCGGCGATCAACGCGACCTTTACCGGCATCTACCTGCTCGTCGCGCTGCCGATCTTCCACCAGCGGCTGCCGCTGTCGAAAACACTGGTGCTCGTCACGTTCATCGTCGGCCTGCTGCCGGTGATCGGCAACCTGATCTCGAACACGCTGATCGTCGCGGTGTCGCTGTCGGTCAGCATGGGCACCGCGATCGCGTCGCTCGCGTTCCTCGTCGTGATCCACAAGCTCGAGTACTTCCTGAACGCGAAGATCATCGGCGGCCAGATCGAGTCGCGCGCGTGGGAGCTGCTGCTCGCGATGCTGATCATGGAAGCCGCGTTCGGGCTGCCGGGCGTGATCGCCGCGCCGATCTTCTATGCGTACATGAAGCGCGAGCTGTACATGCTGCGGCTGATCTGACGCGCCGTACCCGACGCAACCCGATCCCCGCGCATCACGCGATAAAAAAACGCCGCTCCCCGTCAAGGGCGCGGCGTTCTTGTTTGCGGCAACCGACGGCCTGCGCAGGCCGGCCGGCGCGCATCACCGATCAGCCGATCAGCGGAACACGACGGTCTTCGTCCCGTTCAGCACGATCCGGTGCTCGACGTGCCACTTCACCGCACGCGCGAGCGTCACGCACTCGACGTCGCGGCCGATCGCGGTGAGCTGGTCGGGCGTCATGCTGTGGTCGACGCGCTCGACTTCCTGCTCGATGATCGGGCCTTCGTCGAGGTCGGTCGTCACGTAGTGCGCGGTCGCGCCGATCAGCTTCACGCCGCGGTCGAACGCCTGGTAGTACGGCTTCGCGCCCTTGAAGCTCGGCAGGAACGAATGGTGGATGTTGATCGCGCGGCCGGCGAGCTGCTGGCACATGTTCGGCGACAGGATCTGCATGTAGCGCGCGAGCACGACGAGATCGGCCTGGTGTTCGTCGATCACTTCCAGCACCCGCGCTTCCTGCGCGGCCTTCGCCGCATCGGACGAACCGCCGACGAGCGGGAAATGATGGAACGGGATGTTGTAGCTCGCGGCGAGCTGGTAGAACTCCTTGTGGTTCGACACGATCGCCGGAATCTCGATCGGCAGCTGGCCGGTGCGGTAGCGGAACAGCAGGTCGTTCAGGCAGTGGCCGATCTTCGACACCATGATCACGACGCGCGGCTTCACGGCCGCGTCGTGCATTTCCCAGCGCATCCCGAACTGCTCGGCGAGCGGCGCGAATTCCTTGCGAAGCGTGTCGAGCGCCGACGCGGCATCCGCGCCCTCGCCGTCCTGCACGAAGTGCACGCGCATGAAGAACTCGCCGGTGCGGCTGTCGCCGAACTGCGCCGAATCGAGGATGTTGTTGGCACGCTCGAACAGGAAGCCCGAGACCGCGTGGACGATGCCATGCCGGTCGGGGCACGACAGTTTCAAGATAAAGCTGTGATCGGTCGACATGACCGCTACTCCCTTCGTTTCGGTATTCGTCAAATAGGCCGTTCGTCCGGCCTTACCCTGGGGCCCAAGCCCGGGCAGGCAGGTGGCGCGTCAGTGGCGCGTCAGGCGGCCGGCGCGAACAGCGCGTCGATGCCCGCCGCGTCGGCCGCCGCGAGCCAGCGGTGGCGCAGCAGCGTGTCGAGCATCGCGAGGCTCGCATCCATCGTCGCGCGGCCTTCGCGCAGCCAGCCGATCACCTCGGGCACGCCGGCCAGCAGGTGCTCGGCCACTTCGCCGTCCTGGTTGTGCGGCGCGAAGTCGCGCGGCAGCGGCAGGTCGTACACGAAGATCAGTTCGGACTGCGTGCCTTCCGGCAGCGAACACAGTACCTGCACCGCGCGGCCCGCGATCGCACGCGCCGCCAGTTCGGCCGGCATGCCGGCCTCTTCCCAGCATTCCTTCGTGAGCGTCTCGTGAACGCCCAGGCCCCAGCCGATGCCGCCCGCGACGACGTTGTCGAGCATGCCGGGGTCGGTGGCCTTGGTCGCGCTGCGGCGGCCGAGCCACATCTGCGGCGCGGCCGCCGAACCCGGCGCAGCCTCATATTCTACGATGCCGTTCAGGTGCACCGCATAAGTCTGCGTGCCGAAGAAGCGCGACGCGGCGCGCTCGATGTACGCGAGCGGCGGATCGTCGAAGCGGTTGCGGATCGCATAGATCTCGTCGCGCCAGCCGGGAATCGCGCCTTCGGCCGCCAGCGCGCCGATCGCGCTCGCGAGCGCCATGCTGCGCGCGTCGACCGTGTCATAGCGCGCCGACAGCACGACGCGCGCGTCCGTCAGCTCGAACACGTCGGGCCAGCGCGCGAGCTTCGCGACGTCCTGGCGGCGCACCCAGCCCACGGCCACGCCGGCGATCTCGAAACGCAGGTGCGCGGCCGGATCGAAGCGGCGCGCGGCCGCAATGCACGGAAACGTCATCGGGCTCAGTCCTTCAGCGCGACGCGGATGCCGATCGCGATGAAGGTCGCGCCGGCGATCCGGTCCAGCCACACACCGGCCTTCGGGCGGCGCTTCAGCCATGTGCCGATCGCCCCCGCGCCGACGCCGAACAGCGAGAAGATCGCGGCCGTCTGCAGCATGAACAGCGCGCCGAGCTCGAACATCTGCAGCGTCACGCCCTGCACGCCGTGCGGATCGACGAACTGCGGCAGGAACACGACGAAGAACAACGTGACCTTCGGGTTCATCAGGTTGCCGATCACGCTCTGCCGGAAGATCGCGCCAAGCGGCTGCGGCGGGCGCTCGTGCGCGTTCGCGAGGCCCTGGCTGCGCAGCGCCTTGATGCCGATCCACACGAGGTACGCGGCGCCTGCGAGCTTCAGCGTCTGGAACGCGACCGGCGACGAGCGCAGCACCGCCGCGACGCCGAGCGCCGCGAGCGTCGTATGGAACAGGATTCCGGCCGTGAAGCCGAGCGCGGCGACGAAGCCGGCCGCGCGGCCCTGCGAGATGCCGCGCGCGAGCACCTGCAGGTTGTCGGGACCCGGCGCGAACGTGATCGCGATCGACGTGGCGAGAAACAGCATGAAGTTGGGCATCGTGACCTCGCGGCGTGGGCCGGCTCCGGTGGTTCAGTGGCCGGCGAATTCGGTGACGGTATAGACGGGCAGCCCCGCGTTGCGCAGCAGCGTCGAGCCGCCGAGATCGGGCAGGTCGATGATCGCCGCGCCTTCGACGACGACCGCACCGAGCCGCTGCAGCAGGTTGCGCCCCGCCATCATCGTGCCGCCGGTCGCGATCAGGTCGTCCATGATGATCACGCGGTCGCCGGGGCGGCACGCGTCTTCGTGGATCTCGACGGTCGCGCTGCCGTATTCGAGGTCGTACGATTCCGAGCGCGTCTTGTACGGCAGCTTGCCGAGCTTGCGGATCGGCACGAAGCCGACGCTCAGCTCGTACGCGACGATCGGCGCGATGATGAAGCCGCGCGCGTCGAGCCCCGCGACGTAGTCGAGCTTCGCATCGACATAGCGTTCGACGAACAGGTCGACGAGGATGCGCAGCGCCTTCGGGCTCTGCAGCAGCGTCGTGATGTCGCGGAACTGCACGCCCGGCTGCGGCCAGTCGGGCACGGTGCGGATCTGGCTGTGGATGAAGGCGACCGGATCGAGCGGTGCGCCCGGCGACGAATGCGGCATGAAACTCTCCGAAAAAAACGGTGCGCGAAGATCGGGCACCGTTTCGAATAAATACGGGTCAGGTTATCGAAGCGCGACTCAGGCGAGCGCGGCCGGCGGCTCGCGCCGATGCCGCGACAGCCGTTCCTCCGCGAGCGCGAGCGCTTCGGGCAGCCCGCGCAGCACGACGATGTCGCTCGCGCGCAGCTTGGTCTGCGGGTCGGGTTCGACGCCGCGGATGCCGTGCCGGCGGATCGCCGTGACTTCCAGCCCGAGCGCATACAGCCCGAGCTCCTCCAGCGAGCGCCCGACCGCATCCGCGCGCGCGTCGACCGGCACCGATTGTAGCCGCACCTGCTCGTGATCGTCGTCGTCCGTGTCGTCGGCGCCGCGGAAATAGCCGCGCAGCAGGCTGTAGCGCTCGTCGCGCATCTCCTCGACGCGCCGCACGACCTTGCGCATCGGCACGCCGACCAGCACCAGCGTGTGCGACGCGAGCATCAGGCTGCCCTCGACGATCTCCGGAATCACCTCGGTCGCGCCGGCCGCGAGCAGCTTCTCGAGATCGGCATCGTCGACCGTGCGCACGATCGCCGGCAGCGTCGGCTCGAGCTCGTGCACGTGGTGCAGCACGCGCAGCGCCGACGGCGTGTTCGCATACGTGATCGCGACGGCCGCCGCGCGATGGATACCGGCCGCGAGCAGCGACTCGCGGCGCGCCGCGTCGCCGAACACGACCGATTCGCCGGCCGTCGCGGCCGCGCTCACGCGATCGGGGTCGAGGTCGAGCGCGACATACGAAATGCCTTCCTGCTCGAGCATGCGCGCCAGGTTCTGCCCCGCGCGGCCGTAGCCGCAGATGATCACGTGGCCGCGCTGCTTGAGGCTTTGCGTCGCGATCCGCGTCATCTGCAGCGACTGCTGCATCCATTCCGTCGACGACAGCCGCATCACGATCCGGTCGGCGTTCTGGATCAGGAACGGCGCGGCGAGCATCGACAGCAGCATCGACGCGAGGATCGCCTGCAGCAGCGTCGAATCGACGAGATGCCGGTCGAGGATCAGGTTCAGCAGCACGAAGCCGAATTCGCCGGCCTGCGCGAGGCCGATGCCGGTGCGCATCGCGACGCCCGGCGTCGCGCCGAACAGCCGCGCGAGCCCCGCGATCATCGTCGCCTTGAACAGGATCTGTCCGACGAAGAAGCCGAGCACCAGCAACGGATGCTCCCAGATCACGCGCGGATCGAGCAGCATCCCGGTCGTCACGAAGAACAGGCCGAGCAGCACGTCGCGGAACGGCTTGATGTCCTCTTCCACCTGATGCCGGAACGGCGTCTCGGAGATCAGCATCCCCGCGATGAACGCGCCGAGCGCGAGCGACAGGCCGAAGCGGTCGGTGATGAACGCGGCGCCGAGCGTGACGAGCAGCAGGTTCAGCACGAACAGTTCCTGCGAGCGGCGCCGCGCGACGACGTTGAGCCAGCGCGTCATGAAACGCTGGCCGACGATCAGCAGCAGCGCGAGCGCGATCACGATCTTGACGGCCGCGAACCCGAGCGTGAGCGCGAGATCCTTCGACGACTCGGCGCCGAACGCGGCGATCACGATCAGCAGCGGCACCACCGCGAGATCCTGGAACAGCAGCACGCCGAAGATGTTGCGGCCGTGCGCGGTCTCGATCTCGAGCCGCTCGGCGAGCATCTTCGACACGATCGCCGTCGACGACATCGCGAGCGCGCCGCCGAGCGCGACGCTGCCCTGCCACGTGATGTGCACCCAGCGCTCGAACAGCGCGCCGAGCACAACCGCGAGCGCGAGGGTCGCGACCACCTGCAGCAGCCCGAGCCCGAACACGAGCCGCTGCATCGCCCGCAGCTTCGCGAGCGAGAATTCGAGGCCGATCGAGAACATCAGGAACACTACGCCGAATTCCGCGAGATGCTCGGCCCGTTCGAGGTCCGCGGCAATGCCGAACGCGTGCGGGCCGACCAGGATGCCGACGGTCAGGTAGCCGAGCATCGGCGGCAGGTTCAGCGAGCGAAATACGACGACGCCCACTACCGAGGCCAGCAGCAGCAGCAGGGTCATTTCGAGCGGGGAAATCACGGGCGAAGCGTCCTCGTTCGTCGGGGCCACGGCAAGGCGGGCGCAGGTGGTGGCGGTAGGCAAGCGGCATCGGACGAGTCCGAAGGCGCGGCGCGGCGAACAAACGCCTTTGCTATACTCCGCGCATGATAGCGAAAATCAATGATGATCGGGCGCTCGCGCTCGCCCGCGACGTGCTTGACATCGAGGCGGACGCCGTGCGCGCGCTGCGCGACCAGCTCGACGGCGACTTCGTTCAGGCCGTCGCGCTGCTGCTCGGCTGCCGCGGCCGCGTCGTGGTATCCGGCATCGGCAAATCGGGGCATATCGCCCGCAAGATCGCGGCCACGCTCGCCAGCACCGGCACGCCGGCCTTCTTCGTCCACCCGGCCGAGGCCAGCCACGGCGACCTCGGCATGGTCACGTCGGACGACGTCTTCATCGGCATCTCCTATTCCGGCGAATCGGAAGAACTCGTCGCGATCTTGCCGCTCGTGAAGCGGATCGGCGCGAAGCTGATCGCGATCACGGGCCGCGCGGAATCGAGCCTCGGCACGCTCGCCGACGTGAACCTGAACGCCGCGGTGTCGAAGGAAGCCTGCCCGCTGAACCTCGCCCCCACCGCGAGCACGACCGCCGCGCTCGCGCTCGGCGACGCGCTCGCCGTCGCGGTGCTCGACGCGCGCGGCTTCGGTTCCGAGGATTTCGCGCGCTCGCATCCGGGCGGCGCGCTCGGCCGGCGCCTGCTCACCCACGTGCGCGACGTGATGCGCTCGGGCGACGACGTGCCGCGCGTCGGGCTCGACGCGACGCTGTCGGACGCCCTGTTCCGGATCACCGCGAAGCGGCTGGGCATGACCGCCGTGGTCGAGCCCGACGGCCGCGTGGCCGGCATCTTCACCGACGGCGACCTGCGCCGTGTGCTCGCGCGCGACGGCGATTTCCGCACGCTGCCGATCGTCGACGTGATGACGCGCGAGCCGCGCACGATCGGCCCCGACCATCTCGCGGTCGAGGCCGTGGAACTGATGGAGCGCCACCGGATCAACCAGATGCTGGTGGTCGATGCCGACGGCGCGCTGATCGGCGCGCTGAACATGCACGACCTGTTTTCGAAGAAGGTGATCTGATGAGCGCAGCGCTGACTGCGGCCGAACGCGCGAGCCGCGTGAAGCTGATGATTTTCGACGTCGACGGCGTGCTGACCGACGGCGGGCTGCTATTTACCGCGGCCGGCGACGCGATGAAGTCATTCAATTCGCTCGATGGCCACGGCGTGAAGCTGCTCGGCGAAGCCGGCATCGCAACCGCGATCATCACCGGCCGCCGCTCGGAAATCGTCGCGGCACGCGCGAAGGAAATGAAGATCGCGCACCTGTTCCAGGGCGTCGAGAACAAGCTCGCCGTGTTCGCCGACCTGATCGCATCGCTCGGCATCACCGCCGACGCCTGCGGCTACATGGGCGACGACTGGCCCGACCTGCCGGTGATGCTGCGCTGCGGCTTCGCGACGGCACCGGCCAACGCGCACCCCGAGGTGATCGCGCGTGCGCACTGGGTGGCCGAGGCCCGCGGGGGCCACGGCGCGGTGCGCGAGGTCTGCGACGCGATCCTGCGCGCGCAGCGCCGCTACGACGCGCTGCTTGCGGCTGCCTGTGGAGCCTGACGGATGAACACGCATTTCCGCTGGACCCAGCTGCTGCCGCTCGTCGCGGTCGCCGCGCTCGCGGGCATCACGTGGTGGCTGCTGCAGGCGACGCTGCCGCCGCCCGGCGAGGGCGCCGTGCGGCCGAAGCGCCACACGCCCGATTATTTCGCGGACAACTTTTCCGTCACCGAGCTCGACCAGTCCGGCTCGACGCAATACCGGCTGACGGCCGCGAAGCTGATCCATTACGAAGACACCGACAACAGCGACCTGACCGATCCGGCCATGCGCGCGTTCCAGCCCGGCAAGCCGGTCGTGACGACCACCGCGAAGCGCGGCACCGTCAACGGCGACGTGTCGATCGTCGACTTGTACGACGATGCGCGCATCCTGCGCGTGGCCGGCGGCGGCGATCCGCAGATGCAGGCCGATTCCCAGCATTTCCGGATCTTCGTCAATGACGATGTGATCCAGACCGAAAAGCCGGTTAAACTTCAGCGCGGCCTGTCGCTCGTCAACGCGACCGACGGCATGAAGTACAACAACGTCACCCGGGTCATCGAGCTTTACGGCAACGTGCGCGGCACGATCGCCGCGGCGGACACGTCCGGCGGCTCGAAAGGTCAATCCAGGTGACGCATCCCTCACGTGACTGCATGAACGAACCGTTCCCTCGACAGAATTCCGGCGGCGCTGCGCGCGCCGTCCGCGCCGCGCTCGCCGCGACGCTCGTGGCGCTCCCGCTCGTCGGGCTGGCGCCGCTCGCCCATGCCGAGAAGGCCGACCAGAACAAGCCGATCAACGTCGAGGCGGACAACCTGACCTATGACGACCTGAAGCAGGTGACGGTCGCGACCGGCAACGTCGTGATCACGAAGGGCACGATCATCATCAAGGGCGACCGCGTCGAAGTGCGCCAGGATCCGGAAGGCTATCAGTACGCGACGTCGTTCGGCAGCGGCAAGAAGCACGCGACGTTCCGCCAGAAGCGCGAAGGCCTCGACGAATACATCGACGGCGACGCCGAGCGCATCGACTACGACGGCAAGCAGGACCTGACGACGCTGACGACCGCCGCGACCGTGCGCCGCCTGCAGGGCACGTCGACGATCGCCGACACCGTGCACGGCAGCGTGATCACGTACGACGGCCAGCGCGACTTCTACACCGCGAAGGGCGGCAAGGACGTCGCGGCGCCGGGCAACCCGAACGGCCGCGTGCGCGCGATGCTGTCGCCGAAGAACGGCGGCCCCGGGCAGCTGAACGGCGCGCCGGCGAAGCTGTCGCCGTCGACCACGATCCAGGGAGCGCCGGCCCAATGAACGCGCTTCCGAACCGCCAGCCGGCCGGCACGACGAGCTCGCTCGTCGTGCGCAACCTGAAGAAACGCTACGGCTCGCGCACCGTCGTCAAGGACGTGTCGCTCGACGTGAAGAGCGGCGAGGTCGTCGGCCTGCTCGGCCCGAACGGCGCCGGCAAGACGACGTCGTTCTACATGATCGTCGGCCTCGTGCCGACGGATGCGGGCGAAATCTCGCTGAACGGCAGCTCGATCGGCCTGCTGCCGATCCACAAGCGCGCGTCGCTCGGCCTGTCGTACCTGCCGCAGGAAGCGTCGGTGTTCCGCAAGCTGACCGTCGAGGAAAACATCCGCGCGGTGCTCGAGCTGCAGCACGGCGAAGACGGCAAGCGGCTGTCGAAGGACGCGATCGCGTCGCGCACCGAGGCGCTGCTCGACGAACTGCAGATCGGCCACCTGCGCGAGAACCCGGCGCTGTCGCTGTCGGGCGGCGAACGCCGTCGCGTCGAGATCGCGCGCGCGCTCGCGACCAATCCGAACTTCATCCTGCTCGACGAGCCGTTCGCCGGCGTCGACCCGATCGCGGTGCTCGAGATCCAGAAGATCGTCAAGTTCCTGAAGCAGCGCAACATCGGCGTGTTGATTACCGATCACAACGTCCGCGAAACGCTCGGCATCTGCGACCACGCTTACATCATCAGCGACGGTTCGGTGCTCGCCGCCGGCGCGCCGAGCGAAATCATCGAAAACGAAAGCGTGCGCCGCGTGTACCTCGGCGAACACTTCCGCATGTAAATCCCCCGTGGCTGGCCGCCCCCGCCCGGCATCGCCGCGCGGGGCGCGCCCGCGTGTCCTGCGGCCCCGCCGCGGCCGGGCGCCGCGCCGCGCGTAATCGCGGATGGCTCAAGGCGCCTGGGTCGTGGCAAACTGCCGGTATGACTCCCTCTCTGCCATGAAAGCCAGCCTTCAACTCCGCCTGTCGCAACACCTGGCGCTGACACCGCAACTGCAGCAGTCGATCCGGCTCCTGCAGCTGTCGACGCTCGAACTGCAGCAGGAAGTCGCGATGGCCGTCGCGCAGAATCCGCTGCTCGAGAACGACGACGAATGGATCGCGAGCCCGCTGCGCGTCGCGGCGGACGGATCGCTGATCGCGCAGACGCCGCCCGGACAGAACACCGAACCGGGCATCACGAACGGCAGCAGCCAGTCGAGCGAACGCGCCGAGCGCGACGAGCCGGCCGGCGCCGACGAATACGACGGATACGCATCGGGCGACGCCGGCGACGGCCCGCAGTGGAATCTCGACGAGTTCGGCCGCTCGAGCGGCGCCTCGGACGATGACGATCTCCCGCCGCTGCAGGTGCAGGAAGCCGCGACGTCGCTGCGCGACCACCTGTCCGCGCAATTGCGCGTCACGCAGGCCGGGCCGCGCGACCGCGCGCTCGTGATGTTCCTGATCGAATCGCTCGACGACGACGGCTACCTGACCGCCACGCTCGACGAAGTGCTCGCCGACCTGCCGCCCGAACTGGAAATCGACTGCGACGAACTGAATGCGGCGCTCGCGCTGCTGCACAGTTTCGATCCTGCCGGGGTCGGGGCCCGCTCGGCGTCCGAATGCCTGAAGCTGCAGTTGCTGCGCCTCGATCCGTCCCCCACCCGCACGCTCGCGCTGGAGATCGTGTCGCAGCACCTCGAACTGCTCGCCGCGCGCGACTTCACGCGGCTGCGCAAGCAGCTGAAGGCGAGCGACGACGCGCTACGCGACGCGCACGCGCTGATCCGCTCGCTGGAGCCGTTCCCCGGCGCTGCCTACGGCAAGGCCGAGGCCGACTACGTCGTGCCCGACATCATCGTGAAGAAGGCCGGCCAGGGCTGGCTCGCGGAACTCAATCCGGAAGTGATGCCGCGCCTGCGGATCAACAACCTGTACGCGAACATCCTGCGCAACAGCCGCGGCGACCCGTCGGCCGGATCGTTGAAACAACAGCTCCAGGAAGCACGCTGGCTGATCAAGAACATCCAGCAGCGATTCGACACGATCCTGCGTGTCGCGCAGGCTATTGTCGAACGTCAGAAGAACTTCTTTGCGCATGGCGAAATTGCCATGCGCCCCTTGGTTTTGCGGGAAATAGCTGATACGCTGGGCCTACACGAGTCGACTGTCAGCCGTGTGACAACCGGGAAGTACATGCTGACCCCGTTCGGGACGCTGGAATTCAAGTACTTCTTCGGATCACACGTTTCGACCGACACCGGAGGCGCCGCATCGTCGACCGCCATCCGAGCCCTGATCAAGCAACTGATAGGAGCTGAAGACCCCAAATCGCCACTTTCGGACAGCCGCATTGCCGAGCTGCTGGCAGAACAGGGATTCGTGGTTGCGCGCCGCACGGTTGCCAAGTACCGCGAAGCCCTCAAGATCCCGGCAGTGAATCTGCGCAAGTCTCTTTAAGCCTGCTGCCTGCCCGGCGGCAGGCGTGTTCCGGCCACCGCGCACTCGGGGAACAGGCCGGGCGACTTGTCCGCGAATTTGCCGCGCCATGCGGCAGGGGCAAGTCGACCGGAGCGCCGCCTCGATGCGGCCGGGTGGTCACTCGCTTGGAGAAGCACTATGAACCTGAAGATCAGTGGACATCATCTCGAAGTCACGCCTGCAATTCGCGAATACGTGATCACCAAGCTGGACCGGGTGCTACGGCATAGCGATCAGGTGATCGATGGCACTGTGATCCTCTCGGTCGACAATCACAAGGAAAAGGACAAGCAGCAGCGCGCGGAAATCAACCTGCATCTGAAGGGCAAGGACATCTTCGTCGAAAGCGCAAACGGCAACCTGTACGCTGCGATCGATCTGCTGATCGACAAGCTGGATCGCCAGGTCGTCAAGCACATGGAGCGTCTGCAGACCCATGCGCACGACCCGATCAAGCTGCAGCCGTCGATCGACCAGATCGAACTGCCGCCGCAATAACGTTCACCGCAACACACACGCCGCCCGGTTCGCCGGGCGTTTTTTTTGCGTCCACGCGGCAGTGGTGCGACCGGTCCGTCCATGCCGCGCCACGCACGCGGCTGTGCTCTATAATGTTCCGGTTATCGCCGGGGGGCGTTGGGTGCGGTAGCTGTCGTGCAGGTTTCCGATGCCGAACGCCTTGATATCGCCGAACATGGAAAATCAGTCTGCCGCCGCAAGGAGACCCCAGGCCGCCCAATCGCCTGCCAACATGAATCGCCTAGCCAAAATCCTGCCCATAGAGAACGTCGTCATCGACCTCTCCGTCACCAGCAAGAAACGCGTCTTCGAACAAGCCGGGCTGATGTTCGAGAATCAGAACGGCATCGCCCGCAGCACCGTCACGGACAACCTGTTCGCGCGCGAGCGCCTCGGCTCGACCGGGCTCGGCGAAGGCGTCGCGATTCCGCACGGGCGCATCAAGGGGCTCAAGCATCCGCTCGCCGCCTTCGTGCGGCTCGCCGACGCGATCCCGTTCGAAGCGCCCGACGGCCAGCCGGTCGGTCTCCTGATTTTCCTGCTCGTCCCCGAGCAAGCCACCCAGCAGCACCTCGAGATCCTGTCGGAAATCGCGCAACTGCTGTCCGATCGCGACGCGCGAGAGCGTCTGCACAACGAAACGGATCTCGCCGAGTTGCATCGCCTGCTCACTCAGTGGCAACCTTGAGTTGATCCGGGCGGATTATTTTCCCGAACGAGGCGGCACACGCCGCCGACCAGGGCCGCCCGGCGCCGGTCCGGCATGGCGACGCCCGTCGCCGCGCGCATGCACCGGCTCATTGGAGTGACGAGAGTCATGGATACGTCCAGCATCAACGCCCAGAGCATCTTCGACGACAACGCGGCCACGCTGAAACTGAGCTGGCTGACGGGGCATGAAGGCTGGGAGCGCGGTTTTTCGGCCGACACCGTCGGCAACGCGACGTCGAGCGCCGACCTCGTCGGCCACCTGAACCTGATCCACCCGAACCGGATCCAGGTGCTCGGCGAAGCCGAAATCGACTACTACCAGCGGCAGACCGACGAAGACCGTTCGCGCCACATGGCCGAGCTGATCGCGCTCGAACCGCCGTTCCTCGTCGTCGCCGGCGGCGCCGCCGCGCCGCCCGAGCTCGTGCTGCGCTGCACGCGCTCGTCCACGCCGCTGTTCACGACGCCGATGTCGGCGGCCGCCGTGATCGACAGCCTGCGGCTCTACATGTCGCGCATCCTCGCGCCGCGCGCGACACTGCACGGCGTGTTCCTCGACATCCTCGGGATGGGCGTGCTGCTCACCGGCGACTCCGGGCTCGGCAAGAGCGAACTCGGCCTCGAACTCATCAGCCGCGGCCACGGCCTCGTCGCCGACGACGCGGTCGACTTCGTCCGACTTGGCCCCGATTTCGTCGAAGGCCGCTGCCCGCCGCTGCTGCAGAACCTGCTCGAAGTGCGCGGCCTCGGCCTGCTCGACATCAAGACGATCTTCGGCGAAACCGCGGTGCGCCGGAAAATGAAGCTGAAGCTGATCGTCCAGCTCGTGCGCCGCCCGGACGGCGAATTCCAGCGGCTGCCGCTGGAAAGCCAGACGGTCGACGTGCTCGGTCTGCCGATCAGCAAGGTCACGATCCAGGTCGCGGCCGGCCGCAACCTCGCGGTGCTGGTCGAGGCGGCCGTGCGGAACACGATCCTGCAGTTGCGCGGCATCGACACGTTGCGCGATTTCATGGATCGGCAACGACTCGCGATGCAGGATCCCGACAGCCAGTTCCCCGGCAAGCTCGTGTAACCGCCCGGCGCCGGCCTCGCAGCGCCGACGCGTCGAGCCGGTGCTATGATGAAACGTCAGGATTCTCTGCTTCCCATGCGCATCGTCCTCATCACCGGCATCTCCGGCTCAGGCAAGTCCGTCGCGCTGAACGCGCTCGAAGACGCAGGCTACTACTGCGTCGACAACCTGCCGCCGCACGTGCTCCCCGAACTCGCCCGCTACCTGGCCGACGGCGGCCAGCACCGGCTCGCGGTCGCGATCGATGCGCGTTCGAGCGCATCGCTGGACGAAATGCCCGGCCTGATCCGCTCGCTGTCGCTCGAGCACGATGTCCGCGTGCTGTTCCTCAACGCAAGCACGCAGGCGCTGATCCAGCGCTTCTCCGAAACGCGCCGGCGCCACCCGCTGTCCGGCTCGCCGTCGCACGACGCGAACGTCGGACTGCTGTCGTCGCTCGAGGAAGCGATCGAGCGCGAACGCGAGCTGGTCGCGCCGCTCGCAGAATTCGGCCACCAGATCGATACGAGCACGCTGCGCGCGAACGTGCTGCGCACGTGGGTCAAGCGCTTCATCGAGCAGAAGAACAACGACCTGATGGTGATGTTCGAGTCATTCGGCTTCAAGCGCGGCGTGCCGCTCGATGCCGACCTGATGTTCGACGTACGCGCGCTGCCGAACCCGTACTACGACCATGAGCTGCGCCCGCTCACCGGGCTGGACCAGCCGGTCATCGCCTTTCTCGACGCACTGCCGATCGTCCACCAGATGATCGACGACATCCATGCGTTCCTGATGAAATGGCTGCCGCACTTTCGTGAAGACAACCGCAGCTACCTGACCGTCGCCATCGGCTGCACGGGCGGTCAGCATCGCTCGGTGTTCATCGCGGAAACGCTCGCCGCGCGCCTCGCGCACGATGCGAACGTGATCGTGCGGCATCGTGACGCGCCGGTGGATGTCGACGCGTCGTCGCGGCTCGTCACCGAGGTCGAACGACCTTAGCGACACCGCCCTCTCGCCGGCGCGCCATGTCCACCCTATCGACCACCCTGATCGACCTACCGCTGTTTCCGCTGCATACGGTGCTGTTCCCCGGTGGCTTGCTGCCGCTCAAGGTATTCGAGGCGCGCTATCTCGACATGTCGCGCGCGTGCCTGCGCGACGACGCGCCGTTCGGCGTGTGCCTCCTGAAGAGCGGGCCCGAAGTCGCGCAGGACGGCGCCGTGTCGGTGCCCGAGACGATCGGCTGCATGGCGCGCATCACCGAGTGCGACACCGGCGAATTCGGGATGCTGTACCTGCAGGCGATCGGCACGCAGCGATTCGAGTTGCTGTCGTATCGCGTCGAAAGCAACGGGCTGCTGGTCGGGATCGCGGAGCCGCTGCCCGACGACATCCCGCTCGAAGGCGAACAGGCGCTCGCACAATTCGGCTCGTGCGCCGAGGTGCTCGAGCGCATCATCGAAGCGCTGAAGAAGTCCGAACCGGACAAGATGCCGTTCGGCGAACCGTTCCGCCTCGACGACCCGAGCTGGGTGTCGAACCGACTCGCGGAACTGCTGCCGCTCGACCTGCGCGCACGGCAGAAGCTGATGGAGTTTCCGGATGTCGGCGCGCGGATCGACGCCGTGCACCACGTGCTCGACCGGCACGGCTGGCTGTAAGGCGCGGCCGGCCAGCCGCGTCGCACCGGCGTCGCCGGGCGGATCATCCTGACGGGCGAGCCGACCGCGTCGGCGCGGCACTTCCGTAAGCACGGCCCGCGCCGCGCCCTTTCCCCATCGTTACAGCAACGACCCGCTCAGCGCATCGAGCAGCTTGCGCACGGGCGCCGGCACGCCGTACGCATCGAGCCCGGCGAGCGGCACCCACGCCGTCTCGGCATCCCGTGCATGCGCAAGCGGAAGGCCGCCGTTCGTCATGTCGCTCAGCCGCGGCTCGATCTCGAGCCGGAAATGCGTGAACGTGTGCGTGAACGGCGCGAGCGGCACCGGGCCGCCGCCGCCGAAGCCACGCGCGAGTTCCGCGAGCGCCGCGTCGCCGTCCGCCTGCGGCAGGCACCACAGGCCGCCCCAGATGCCGGCCGGCGGACGCCGTTCGAGCAGCACGGCGTCGCCGTCGCGCAGCACGAGCATCCAGGTCTTGCGCGTCGGTACGGCCTTCTTCGGCCGCGCGGCCGGCAGTTCGCGCTGGCGGCCCGTGGATTGCGCGACGCAGTCGCCCGCGAACGGGCAGCGCGCGCAATCCGGCTTGCCGCGCACGCACAGCGTCGCGCCGAGATCCATCAGCCCCTGCGTATAGGCACTCACGTCGGCCGCGTTCGCGGCATCCGGCAGCAGCGATTCGGCCAGCGCCCACATGTCGTTCTCGACGCGCTTCTCGCCCGGAAAGCCCTCGACGCCGAACACGCGCGCCAGCACGCGCTTCACGTTGCCGTCGAGGATCGTCGCGCGTGCACCGTATGCGAACGACGCGATCGCCGCGGCCGTCGAACGGCCGATGCCGGGCAGTTCGGCGAGCGCTTCCGGCGTCGACGGGAATACGCCGCCATGCTCGGCGACGACGACCTGCGCGCAGCGGTGCAGATTGCGCGCGCGCGAGTAGTAGCCGAGCCCGGCCCACAGCGCCATCACGTCGTCGGACGGCGCGGCCGCGAGCGCAGCGACGTCGGGAAAGCGCTCGAGAAAGCGCGTGTAATACGGGACGACGGTCGAGACCTGCGTCTGCTGCAGCATGATTTCCGACAGCCAGATCCAGTAGGGATCGCGGGTGTTCTGCCACGGCAGGTCGTGGCGGCCGTGCTCGCGCTGCCAGGCGATCAGTCGCGTGGCGAACGTGCGATGCAGCGGCGTGACGGGGAACGGAGCGGGGGCGATGCGGGGCGGCTTCAAGTGTTCGAATCTTCGGAAAAAGGTTGCAACGCGGGGCTCAACGCTGGCAGGTCGGGCAGTAATAAGTCGAACGCTGACCCTGCACGATCTGGCGGATCGGCGTGCCGCAGACGCGGCAAGGCAGCCCCGCACGGTCGTAGACGAAGCAGTCGAGCTGGAAATAGCCGCTTTCGCCGTTGCTGCCGACGAAATCGCGCAGCGTACTGCCGCCGCGCTCGATCGCGTCGGCGAGCGTCGCGCGCACCGCGTCGGCCAGCCGCTCATAGCGCGGCAGCGACACCTTGCCGGCCGCGGTCGTCGGCCGGATGCCCGCGCGAAACAGGCTCTCCGACGCATAGATGTTGCCGACGCCGACGACCATGTCGCCCGCGAGCAGCGCCTGTTTGACCGACACCGTGCGGCCGCGCGTGCGTGCGTGCAGCAGCGCGCCGGTGAACGCCGGCGAGAACGGCTCGACGCCGAGGCTCGCGAGCAGCGGATGCGCATGCACGTCGCCGGCTTCGCGCGGGTGCCACAGCACGGCGCCGAAACGGCGCGGATCGCGGAACCGCAGCACGAATTCGTCGAAGATCCAGTCGATGTGGTCGTGTTTCGCAGCCACCGGCACGCCGGCCGCGGGCAGCACGCGCAGCGTGCCCGTCATCCCGAGATGGACGATGAACCAGCCTGCGTCGACCTCGAACAGCAGATACTTGCCGCGACGCTCGACGGCGAGCACCTCGCGCGCGCGCAACTGCTCGGCGAGCCCCGCCGGCACGGGCCAGCGCAGCATCGCGGTACGGACGTCGACACGCTCGACGCGGCGGCCCGCGACAAAGGGCTCGATGCCCCGGCGCGTGACTTCGACTTCTGGCAACTCTGGCATGTTCTACGGGTCTGAAACTCGATTCACGATCGTGCGTGTATTGTAGCGAGCGCGTTACAATCGGTTGAAACATCGAACGGATTTCCATGACCCTGCCCTCGAAGCTGCTTCTGAAGCGCCCCGCCGCCGAGCGCGGCGTGCGTGCCTTCCCGGTCCGCCGTGCGCTCGGCGCCGCGCTGTTCGCCGCCTGGACCCTCACCGCCATCCCGGCTCACGCGCAGGATCCGGCATCGGACGACGCGGAGCCGCAGGGCGCGTTCGAGCACGTGATGCCGGACGAGCAGAAGAATCTCCCGGGCGTGCCGCTGACGAGCCAGATCGTCTACCAGGTACTGGCCGCCGAAGTCGCGCTTCAGCGCAACCAGCCGGCGCCGGCCTACCAGACCTACCTCGCGCTCGCCCGCGACACGCGCGATCCGCGCATGGCGCAGCGTGCGACCGAGATCGCGCTCGGCGCGCAAAGCCCGGCCGACGCGCTGTCCGCGGCCAATCTCTGGCGCCAGTACGCACCGGATTCGAACCGCGCATCGCAAGTCGACGCCGCGCTGCTGGTGCTCGCCGGCAAGCCGGCCGACGCGCAGCCGATGCTCGCGCGCGAACTGGCCCGCGCGACCGGCGAAACGCGCGGCCCCGCGATCCTCGCGCTGCAGGCGCTGCTGGTGCGCGGCGCGGACCGCGTCGGCGGCCTCGCGGTGCTGAAGGACATGCTGAAGAACGACATGAACCGTCCCGAGGCGCAGCTCGCGATCGCGCGGCAGCAGCTCGCAGTCGACGACAAGGAAGGCGCCGCGCAGTCGCTGAAGCAGGCGCTGCAGATCCGCCCCGACTATCTGCCGGCGGCGCTGATGCTGTCGCAGATGGGGCCTGCCGAGCGCGCAGCCGGCATCACGTCGTTCGAGAAATATGTTCAGCAGAATCCGAAGTCGCGCGATGCGCGCCTCGCACTGTCGCAGCTCTACCTCGCCGACGACCGCCTCGACGACGCGCAGAAGCAGTTCGAGACGATGCGCAAGCTCGACGCGAAGGACCCGACGCCGCTGATGGCGCTCGCGCTGATCAAGATCCAGCAGAAGAAACTCGACGACGCGAACGCATACCTGAAGCAGTACGTGCAGCTCGGCAACAAGCAGCCGAACCTCGACGTCGGCCAGGGCTACATCTACCTCGCGCAGATCTCGATCGAACAGGGCAATGACGCGCAGGCGTCGCAATGGCTCGACAAGGTCGACCAGACGAGCCAGCACTACCTGCCCGCGCAGATCACGCGCGCGCAGCTCCTGCAGAAACAGGGCAAGACCGACGAGGCCCGCAAGGTGCTCGACGACCTGCCGATCAGCGATCCGCGCGATGCGGCCGTGGTCGCACGCACCGACGCGTCGATCCTGTTTACCGCGAAGCGCTATCCGGAAGCCGAGGCGCGACTCGCGCAGGCAGTCCAGGACTTCCCGGACGATCCCGACCTGCGCTACGACTACGCGATGGCCGCCGAGAAGACGGGCCACTACGCGGCAATGGAAAAGCAGCTGCGCGAGCTGATGCGCACGCAGCCCGACAACCCGCAGGCGTACAACGCGCTCGGCTATTCGCTGGCCGATCGCAACCAGCGCCTGCCCGAAGCCAGCAAGCTGATCGACAAGGCGCTGTCGCTCGCGCCGAACGACGCGTACATCATGGACAGCCTCGGCTGGGTGAAGTACCGGATGGGCGACGCGGCCGGCGCGGCGAAGGTGCTGCGGCGCGCGTACGAGCTGCAGCCGAACGCCGAGATCGGCGCGCACCTCGGCGAAGTGCTGTGGAAGAGCGGCGCGCAGGACGACGCGCGCACCGCGTGGCGTGCCGCGCAGAAGCTCGAGCCCGACAACGACACGCTCGTGCAGACGCTCAAGCGCCTGCAGATCAACGGCCTCTGATGCGGATGTTCCCGATGCTTTCCCTGTCTTCCCGCGCGCTGCGCACGCTGGCCGCGGCCGGCGCCGCGCTCGCGCTCGCCGGCTGCGCGAGCACGCCGCCGGCGGCGAATGCGCCGGCGGGCGCCGTGCTGCAAACGGCCGCGACGCACGCGTACCACGGCCGTTTCGCGGTGCAGTACAACGATCGCCTCGGCCGACCGCAGAACGTGTACGGCAACTTCGACTGGCAGGAGTACGGCGACGACGTGTCGCTGGAGCTGCGCAGCCCGCTCGGCCAGACGCTCGCGGTCGTGAAATCGACACCGCAGGCCGCGTCGCTCGAACTGCCGAACCGCCAGCCGCAATACGCGACGGACGTCGGCGAGCTGATGCAGAACACGCTCGGCTTCTCGCTGCCGCTGGCGGGCCTGCGCTACTGGCTGCTGCCGACGCCCGCGCCCGCGACGCCCGCGCAGACGGTGCGCGACCCGGCCGACACGACGCACGTCAAGCAGATCCGCCAGGACGGCTGGACGATCGACTATCTCGCCTACGCGGACGCACCGGCCACGGGCGTCAAACGCGTCAACCTCGTGCGCGCGACGCCGCCGCTCGACATCAAGCTCGTGCTCGACCAGTAAGCACGTGAACCTAGCCCCGACATACGCATGACCGATTCGATCCGCTCGCTGCGCAACTGCCTTGCGCCCGCGAAACTCAACCTGTTCCTGCACATCACCGGCCGCCGCCCGAACGGCTATCACGATCTGCAGAGCGTGTTCCAGCTGCTGAACTGGGGCGACACGCTGCATTTCACGCTGCGCGACGACGGTCGCGTCGCACGCGTCACCGACGTGCCGGGCGTGCCCGAGGAAAGCGATCTCGTCGTGCGCGCGGCCAACCTGCTGAAAACGCACACGGGCACCGCGGCCGGCGTCGACATCGAGATCGACAAGCGCCTGCCGATGGGCGCGGGCCTCGGCGGCGGCAGCTCCGATGCGGCAACGACGCTGCTCGCGCTGAACCGTCTGTGGCAACTGAACCTGCCGCGCGCGGAACTCCAGTCGCTCGCGGTGAAACTCGGTGCCGACGTTCCGTTTTTTGTTTTTGGAAAAAATGCGTTCGCAGAGGGTATCGGAGAAGAATTAGCTGAGGTAGAATTGCCGACTCGCTGGTTTTTGGTTGTGACGCCGCGAGTTCATGTCCCCACCGCTGAAATTTTTTCAGACGAGTTGTTGACAAGAGATACAAAGCGAGTCACAATTACAGACTTTCTTGCACAGCAAAACAGCGATGCGGGATGGCCAGATAGCTTCGGCCGGAACGATATGCAGCAAGTTGTGACAAGTAAGTACGCGGAAGTTGCGCAGGTGGTCAAATGGTTGTATAATGTGACCCCCGCGAGGATGACCGGCTCCGGAGCAAGCGTGTTTGCAGCGTTTCATAGCAAGCACGAGGCAGAAGCGGCGCAAGCCAGGCTGCCCACCGGTTGGAACGGTGCAGTTGCCGAGAGCCTGAACGAGCATCCGCTCTTCGCTTTCGCGTCATGAAGTTTTGCTTTGCCGGATGGCCTACAAGTCCGGTGAAGTTATCAGTTGAGTGTAGGGGAGTCGCCAAGTTGGTCAAGGCACCGGATTTTGATTCCGGCATGCGAGGGTTCGAGTCCTTCCTCCCCTGCCAAAAATTTTCCCGCATTTCCCGCCTAAGCCTGAAGCAGGTGCACGATGAGCAGCCACAGCCATGATGGCTTGATGGTCTTTACTGGCAACGCGAATCCCGCGCTCGCCCAGGAAGTCGTCAATATCCTTGGAATCCCCCTCGGCAAAGCAATGGTCAGCCGTTTCTCCGACGGTGAGATCCAGGTCGAGATCCAGGAAAACGTGCGCGGCAAGGACGTCTTCGTCCTGCAATCCACGTGCGCGCCGGCCAACGACAACCTGATGGAACTGATGATCATGGTCGATGCGCTCAAGCGCGCATCCGCCGGCCGGATCACCGCTGCCATCCCCTACTTCGGCTATGCCCGCCAGGACCGCCGCCCGCGTTCGGCGCGCGTCGCGATCTCGGCGAAGATCGTCGCGAACATGCTGGAAATCGCCGGCGTCGAGCGGATCATCACGATGGATCTGCACGCCGACCAAATTCAAGGCTTCTTCGACATCCCGGTCGACAACATCTACGCAACGCCGATCCTGCTGGGTGACCTGCGCAAGCAGAACTACTCGGATCTGCTCGTCGTGTCGCCGGACGTCGGCGGCGTGGTCCGCGCCCGGGCACTCGCGAAGCAACTCAACTGCGATCTCGCGATCATCGACAAGCGTCGCCCGAAGGCGAACGTCGCCGAAGTGATGAACATCATCGGTGAAGTCGAAGGCCGCACCTGCGTGATCATGGACGACATGGTCGATACGGCCGGCACGCTCTGCAAGGCCGCGCAAGTGCTGAAGGATCGCGGTGCGAAGCAGGTGTTCGCGTACGCGACGCACCCCGTTCTGTCGGGTGGTGCCGCCGAGCGTATCGCCGCATCGGCACTCGACGAGCTGGTCGTCACCGATACGATCCCGCTGTCGGCCGAGTCGCTGTCCTGCTCGAAGATCCGCTCGCTGACGAGCGCGAGCCTGCTGGCAGAAACGTTCTCGCGGATTCGCCGCGGCGACTCGGTGATGTCGCTGTTCGCGGAATCCTGATCGCGGAACGACACGATATAGCATGCGCAGAAAGCGAAGCGGCAACGCTTCGCTTTTTGCACAATCGGACGGGATAGACGAAACCCCGTCCGTTTCATCGGGGGCCGCCATTTCGCCGGCCCCGTTTTACTGCCTGGTCGCGGGCAGCAAATGGAGAATCACATGAAAGTCGTCGCTTTCGAGCGCCAACAGCAAGGTACGGGTGCGAGCCGCCGCCTGCGCAACGCCGGTAAGACCACGGGTATCGTCTACGGTGGCGAAGCAGCCCCGCAAAAGATCGAACTGGATCACAACGCGCTGTGGCACGCCCTGAAGAAGGAAGCCTTCCACTCGTCGATCCTCGACCTGGAAGTCGCTGGCCAGTCGCAACAGGTTCTGCTGCGCGACGTGCAATACCACCCGTTCAAGCAACTCGTGCTGCACGTGGACTTCCAGCGCGTCGACGCGAAGAAGAAGCTGCACACGAAGGTGCCGCTGCACTTCCTGAACGCTGAAGTCAGCCCGGCAGTGAAGCTGTCGAGCGCAATCGTCTCGCACGTCGCGACGGAAATCGAAGTCGAGTGCCTGCCGTCGGCTCTGCCGGAATTCCTCGAAGTCGATCTGTCGAAGATCGAAGCAGGTCAGTCGCTGCACGCGAAGGACATCGCACTGCCGAAGGGCGTGACGCTGGTCGCGCACGTCGACGCGGAAAACCCGGTTGTCGCATCGGCGACGGTCCCGGCTGGTGCCGTGTCGGACGCAGCAGGCGAAGGCGAAACGCCGGCTGCCTAAGCGGCTGCCCACGCGCCATTCGATCCGTTTCGCGAAACGGTCGATGCAACCCGCCGCGGCTTGCCCGGCGGGTTTTTCTTTTTCTGCGCCCAGGCGGGCGCTGCCGCCTACGAAACGTCATGATCAAACTGATCGTCGGCCTCGGCAATCCCGGGGCGGAATACACCGCGACGCGCCACAACGCCGGCTTCTGGCTGATCGACCAGCTCGCCCGCGAAGCCGGCACGACGCTGCGCGACGAGCGCCGCTTTCACGGCTTCTACGCAAAAGCGCGCCTGCACGGCGAGGAAGTCCACCTGCTGGAGCCGCAAACCTACATGAACCGCTCCGGCCAGTCAGTCGTCGCGCTCGCGAATTTCTTCAAGATCCTGCCCGACCAGATCCTCGTCGCCCACGACGAACTCGATCTGCCGCCCGGCACCGTGAAGCTGAAGCTCGGCGGCGGCAGCGGCGGCCACAACGGCCTGAAGGACATCTCCGCGCATCTGTCGTCGCAACAGTACTGGCGCCTGCGCATCGGCATCGGCCATCCGCGCGACCTGATTCCGGAAGGCGCGCGCGCCGGCGCGAAACCCGACGTCGCGAACTTCGTGCTGAAGCCGCCGCGCCGCGAGGAGCAGGACGTGATCGACGCATCGATCGAACGCGCGCTCGCCGTGATGCCGATGGTCGTCAAGGGCGAACTCGACCGCGCGACGATGCAGCTGCATCGCAACTGAACCCGCGCTGCACCGGTGCGGTGCAATGTGCCGCCCGGTTGCGCCGGGCAGCCCCGTCCTGCCGCGCAATTGCGCACTGCAACGCCCACATGCGGTAATCTGGTCGTTTTTGCCCGTCAGGAGCCAAGCGGTGAGCCGTTACTGGAGCGACGTCGTTCAGCAACTCGTGCCTTACGTGCCGGGCGAACAGCCCGCGCTCGCACACCCCGTCAAGCTGAACACCAACGAGAATCCCTATCCGCCTTCGCCGCGCGTCGTCGCGGCGATCGCACGCGAACTCGGCGATACCGGCGACACACTGCGCCGCTACCCCGATCCGCTCGCGCGCGCACTGCGCGAGACGGTAGCGGCCCATCACCGCATCAAGCCCGAACAGGTCTTCGTCGGCAACGGCTCCGACGAAGTGCTCGCGCACGCATTCCAGGCCCTGCTCAAGCATGACCGGCCGCTGCGCTTTCCCGACATCTCGTACAGCTTCTACCCGACCTACGCGCGCCTGTATGGCGTAGAGACTGCGATCGTGCCGCTCGCGGACGACTTCTCGATCCGGGTCGAAGACTATCTCGACGACGCGGGCGGCGTGCTGTTCCCGAACCCGAACGCGCCGACCGGGCGCGCGCTGCCGCTCGCGGACATCGAGCGGATCGCGGCCGCGAACCCGTCGTCTGTCGTGCTGATAGACGAGGCGTATGTCGATTTCGGCGCGCAATCCGCGATCACGCTGATCGACCGCCATCCGAACCTGCTCGTCGTGCACACGACGTCGAAGGCGCGCTCGCTCGCGGGCATGCGCGTCGGCTTCGCGTTTGGCGATGCCGCGTTGATCGACGCACTGAACCGCGTGAAGGACAGCTTCAATTCCTATCCGCTCGACCGGCTCGCGCAGGCCGCGGCGCAGGCGGCATACGAAGATACCGACTATTTCGGCGCGACCTGCCGGCGCGTGATCGACAGCCGCACGCGGCTCACGCACGCGCTCGAGGCGCTCGGTTTCGACGTCGTGCCGTCGGCCGCGAACTTCGTGTTCGCGCGCCATCCCGCGCACGATGCGGGCACGATCGCGGCACAGCTAAAGGATCGGGAAATTTTCGTGCGGCACTTCCGGGCGCCGCGCATCGACCAGCACTTGCGCATCACCGTCGGTACCGACGCCGAATGCGACGCGCTCGTCGCGGCATTGCGCGAGCTGATCGGCTGAAACGGTAGCGGAAGCTGAAACGGAACCGGCGCCGAACGGCGCCGGCCGAGGAAATCGTGACGTCGAGACGCGCGACGTCAGCAGGGCGTCACCGCACGTCGTCGCCCTTCGCGGCGGTCAACGCGTGATACTTCGCCATCAACTGCGCGTGCGATTCGTCGTGCTGCGGATCGCGCGGAATGCATTCGACCGGACACACCTGCTGGCACTGCGGCTCGTCGAAATGGCCGACGCACTCGGTGCACTTGTTCGGGTCGATCACGTAGATATCCGGGCCCATCGAAATCGCGCCGTTCGGGCACTCGGGCTCGCACACGTCGCAATTGATGCACTCGTCGGTAATCATCAAAGACATACTGATCTCACTTCTTCAGGCCGGCGGCCGGCTTCACGACGAAACCGGCCGGCGCCGCGTCACGCGGCCGGGCCTCCCATCGCAGTGACTTTCTCGGTCAGCCACTTCTCGACGGACGGGAACACGAACTTGCTGACATCGCCGCCCAACTGCGCGATTTCGCGCACGATCGTCCCCGAGATGAACTGGTACTGATCGGACGGCGTCATGAACATCGTCTCGACGTCGGGCAACAGATAGCGGTTCATCCCCGCCATCTGGAACTCGTATTCGAAATCGGACACGGCACGCAGGCCGCGCACGATCACGCGCGCGTTGTTGATGCGGACGAAATCCTTCAGGAGGCCCGTGAAACTCATGACCTTCACGTTCGGATAATGACCGAGCACCTCGTTCGCAATCGTCAGACGTTCTTCCAGCGAGAAGAACGGCTTCTTCGCGCGGCTGTCGGCGACACCCACCACCAGCGTATCAAAAATGCTCGACGCACGCCGCACGAGGTCTTCGTGCCCGCGCGTCAGCGGATCGAACGTACCGGGATACACGGCGACTACCATGTCGCTCCTCCTGTCATCACGCAAACGGGGTGGCAGCCGTGCGACGCGCACGCCACTGCCGAGATGGGCATGCGTCGCCTTTGCCGCGCGCCGCCTCGTATGGAACGCGCATTATTCATCATTTTCGCGCCGCAGCAAATGATAGTGAACCGCACCGGCCTTGCCGTGCTTCACCATCTGCCAGCCGGCCAGTGCGTCGTGCGCGGCCGGGTCGAGCTCCGCCCCCGTTTCGACGTACAGCGCACCATCCGGCGAGACGAGCGGCGCCGCCAGCGCGATCGAGCGGTCGAGCACGGCCGGCTCGCCGAACGGCGGATCGAGGAACACGACGTCGAACGCGCCCGGGGTCAGCCCGGCCGCGAGCCGCAGCGCGTCGGCTTCCGCGACCTCGACCGAGCGTGCGCCGAGCTTGTCCTTGATCGCGCGCAGCTGCTGCGCCGCGCGCGGGTGGCGCTCGACCATCACGACGCTCGTCGCGCCGCGCGACGCGGCCTCGAAGCCGAGCGCGCCGGTGCCCGCGAACAGGTCGAGGCAGCGCCGGCCTTCGAGATCCTGGCCGAGCCAGTTGAACAGGGTCTCGCGCACGCGATCGGGCGTCGGCCGCAGGCCGTCGAGATCGAGCACGGCGAGCGGCGTGCGTTTCCAGTCACCGCCGATGATGCGGATCGTGTGCGGCTTGCCGCGGCCGGCGGGGGCCGCCGGGCGGCCGGAAGAGGAACGGGACATACGGAATATCGACAACGGAGGGAACGGGTGCGCACGCGGGCGCACCGCCAAACAGGCGCACGTTACCACAGCGGCGGCACCGACTGACGCGAGTGCCTCGCCGCACTGATAAAATGCACGGTTTCGGCCGTCGTGCGCACGCGCGCCGGCCTCTCCGGCGCTCCGCCCTGGCGGCGCCCCGCCCTCTTCCCGACGTCAGACCATGTTCAGCTTCTTCAAACGATTCAAGAAAACGCAGGAGCCCGACTCCGCGGAATCGCAATCAGCCGACGCGCCGCAACCGGACGAGCCGTCCGACGCGCCCGCGCCCGCCCCCGAGCCCCGCCGGGCGGTCGAAGCACCGCAAGCGCCCGCGCAACCGCGACAGGCCGCGCCGGCCGTCGTGATGACGGTCACGCCGACCAACGACGGCAGCGACGAAGTCGTCGAGGCGGTCGAGATCGTGCCGCCGCCGACGCAGGACGCGTCCGCGAAGAAGTCGTGGCTCGCGCGCCTGAAGTCGGGGCTCGCGAAGACGGGCTCGAGCATCACCGGCGTGTTCGTCAACACGAAGATCGACGAGGATCTGTACGAGGAGCTCGAAGCCGCGCTGCTGATGTCCGACGCCGGCGTCGACGCGACCGAGTACCTGCTCGGCGCGCTGCGCGAGAAGGTGCGCGCGGGCCGGCTGACCGATCCGCAGCAGGTGAAGGGCGCGCTGCACGACCTGCTCGTCGAACTGCTGACGCCGCTCGAGAAGTCGCTGATGCTCGGTCGCGCGCAACCGCTCGTGATGATGATCACGGGCGTGAACGGCGCGGGCAAGACCACCAGCATCGGCAAGCTCGCGAAGCACCTGCAGAGCTTCGACCAGTCGGTGCTGCTGGCCGCGGGCGACACGTTCCGCGCGGCCGCGCGCGAACAGCTGGCGGTCTGGGGCGAGCGCAACAACGTGACGGTCGTCCAGCAGGAAAGCGGCGATCCGGCCGCGGTGATCTTCGACGCGGTCAGCGCCGCGCGCGCCCGCAAGATCGACGTGATGATGGCCGACACGGCCGGCCGCCTGCCGACGCAGCTGCACCTGATGGAAGAGCTGAAGAAGGTGAAGCGCGTGATCTCGAAGGCGCACGACGGCGCGCCGCACGAGGTGCTGCTCGTGATCGACGCGAACACGGGCCAGAACGCGCTCACGCAGGTGAAGGCCTTCGACGAAGCGCTCGGCCTCACGGGCCTGATCGTCACGAAGCTCGACGGCACCGCCAAGGGCGGGATCCTCGCCGCGATCGCGCGGCAGCGCCCGGTGCCCGTCTACTTCATCGGCGTCGGCGAGAAGGTCGAGGACCTGCAGCCGTTCAACGCAGTGGAATTCGCGGACGCGCTGCTCGGCTGAACGCCGCCGGCCCGCATCGCACGGGGCGCCTTCGGGCGCCCTTTTTACATGCGCGGCCGGAAGCCGTCAGCCGGAAGCCGGCGGCCCCGCGACGTCATTCGATGTCATTCGGCGTCGGGCTGCACGCCAGGCTCGGCGGCCTTGAACGCATCGAGCGTCGACGCATGATCTGCGATCCGCTGGATCGTCGGAAAGCGCGTCGTGTCGATCGAGAAACGGTTCGCGTTGAACACCTGCGGCACGATGCAGATATCGGCGAGCGTCGGCGTGTCGCCGAAGCACAGCTTGCCGGTGCGCGGATCGCTCGCGAGGCGCGTCTCGAGCGACGCGAAACCCGCCTCGATCCAGTGCCGGTACCATTCGTTCTTCGCTTCCTCCGGCACCTTCAGCGTGTGCTTCAGGTATTTCAGCACGCGCAGGTTGTTCAGCGGATGGATCTCGCACGCGACCTGCAGCGCGATCGCCCGCACATACGCGCGGTCGACCGGCGCCTTCGGCAGCAGCGCGGGTTCGGGATGCGTTTCCTCGAGATATTCGATGATCGCGAGCGATTGCTGCAGCGTGGCATCGCCGTCGATCAGCGTCGGCACGACGGCATCCGGATTCACCGCGCGATACGCGTCCTTCAGTTGCTCGCCGCCGTCGCGCAGCATGTGCACGGGGACCGTGTCGAACGGCAGCTGCTTCAGGTTCAGGGCGATCCGCACGCGGTACGACGCGGAACTGCGGAAATAGCTGTAAAGCTTCATGGGTGTCTCTCTGTTGGTCGTATTCGGCCGGTAACGGCGCCTGCAGCGCACGCACGGCACCGCCGGGAACCCGAGTTTAGCGCGCCGCGCGGCGGTGGCGCGCAGCCGCGCTTGGGCGAGCCGCGCCCATGCGATACTCGGGGCATTCCTTACCGCTCACCGCGCGGCCCGATGCCGGCCGCCCGCCCCACGCCCCGATGACCGCTCCCCACGACTCCGCCGCCTCGCCGTTCCCCTGCGCCCGCTTCATCAAGGAAATCGGCCGCGGCCCGAACGGCGCACGCGCGCTGTCCGCCGAAGACACGTTCGAGCTCTATCGCGCGATGCTCGACGCGCGCGTGTCGGACGTCGAACTCGGCGCGATCCTGATCGCGTATCGCCTGAAGGGCGAAAGCGCCGACGAACTGTCCGCGATGCTCGCCGCCGCGCAGGCGTCGTTCGAACCGGTGCACGTGCAGGACGCCGCCTTCCGCCCGGTGTCGATCCCGAGCTACAACGGCGCGCGCAAGCAGCCGAACCTGGTGCCGCTGCTCGCGCTGCTGCTCGCGCGCGAAGGCGTGCCGGTGCTCGTGCACGGCGTCGAACGCGATCCGGGCCGCGTGACGAGCGGGGAGATCTTCTCGGCGCTGTCGATCGCGCCGTCGAAGTCGCACGACGCGATCGAGGACATGCTCGCGGAGCGCCGCGTCGCGTTTGCGCCGATCGACGCGCTGGCGCCGCGCATCGCGCGTCTGCTGGCGCTGCGCGGCGTGCTCGGCGTGCGCAACTCCACGCACACGCTCGTGAAGATCCTGCAGCCGTTCGCGCCGGCCGGGCTGCGGCTCGTCAACTACACGCATCCGCCGTACCGCGACAGCCTCGCGCAACTGTTCCGCGATCATCCGGACGCCGCGCGCGGCGGTGCGCTGCTCGCGCGCGGCACCGAAGGCGAAGCGGTGGCCGACACGCGGCGCCAGGTGCAGGTCGACTGGCTGCACGACGGCATGTGCGACACGCTGATCGAGCCCGAGCGCTCGTCGAGCGACGCACCGCCCGTCGCGCTGCCCGAATCGCGCGACGCGGCGACCACGGCCGCGTGGACGGACGCCGTGCTGCGCGGCGAAGTTCCGGTGCCGGACGCGCTTGCGCGGCAGGTCGACACGATCGTGCGGATCGCCCGGATCGCACCCTGACCGGCATCCCGGGCCGGCGTGCTGTCGCGCCGGCCTTTTCAACCGACCATTTGACACGCACCCGCATCCTGGCATAGAGTTGTCGCCATGCGTTCCTTTCCGAACACCCTCCGAATTACCTCCGGCCGCCTAGCGCGGTCGCTATCGCTACGACTAGCCTAAGGCTGTCTTAGCGCCGTGTGCTGTCCGCACGGTCCCTCCCTGCAGTTCCTCGCAGCACCCTTCTCGCAGTTTTTACAACCCGAAGTCGTCAGCATTCGTCCGTCTATCCGTCGGTCGATTCGCGAAGATCATCCGCATCCGCAGCGCGTTTCCGGCGCCACGGTGCGAGGCAGCGCCTACCGTCGCCCATGCCGCCCGTCTTCGCTCGCGACTTGAGACCCGAGGTCCAGAAGATGAAGCGCAACCCGCAAGACAAGTATCGTCCGTTCGAACCCGTCCGCATCAATGGCCGCCGCTGGCCGACCCGCACCATCGAGCGTGCGCCGGTCTGGATGAGCACCGACCTGCGCGACGGCAACCAGTCGCTGATCGAGCCGATGAGCATCGAACAGAAGCTGGAGTTCTTCGACATGCTGGTCGCGATCGGTTTCAAGGAGATCGAAGTCGGGTTTCCGTCGGCGTCGCAGACCGACTTCGATTTCGTCCGCAAGCTGATCGACGAGAAGCGGATCCCCGACGACGTGACGATCGAAGTGCTCGTGCAGTCGCGCGAAGACCTGATCGCGCGCACCTTCGACGCGCTCGACGGCGTGCCGCGCGCGATCGTGCACCTGTACAACGCGATCTGCCCGTCGTTCCGGCGCATCGTGTTCGGGATGTCGAAGGACGACGTGAAGGCGCTCGCGGTCGAGGGCACGCGACTCATCAAGGAACACGCGGCGGCCCGCCGGGACACGCACTGGACCTATCAGTACTCTCCTGAAACCTTCAGCATGACCGAGCTGACGTTCGCGCGCGAAGTATGCGACGCGGTCGCGCAGGCGTGGCGTCCGACCCGCGATCACAAGATGATCGTCAACCTGCCGGCGACCGTCGAAGCCGCGAGCCCGAACGTGTTCGCCGACCAGATCGAGTGGATGGACCGCAACCTCGCGTATCGCGACAGCATCGTGCTGTCCGTGCATCCGCACAACGATCGCGGCACCGCGGTCGCCGCCGCCGAACTCGCGCTGCTCGCGGGCGCCGACCGCATCGAGGGCTGCCTGTTCGGCAACGGCGAGCGCACCGGCAACGTCGACCTCGTCACGCTCGCGCTGAACCTCTATACGCAGGGTATCGACCCGGGCCTCGATTTCTCCGACATCGACGCGGTGCGCCGCGTGGTCGAGCGCTGCAACCAGATTCCGGTGCATCCGCGCCATCCGTACGCGGGCGACCTCGTGTTCACCGCGTTCTCCGGCTCGCACCAGGACGCGATCCGCAAGGGCTTCGCGCAGCAGCGCCCGGACGCGGTGTGGGAAGTGCCGTACCTGCCGATCGACCCGGCCGACCTCGGCCGCAGCTATGACGCGGTGATCCGCGTGAACAGCCAGTCCGGCAAGGGCGGCGCGACGTTCCTGCTCGAACGCGGGATGGGCTTCACGCCGACGCGCCGCGTGCAGATCGAATTCAGCCACGCGGTGCAGACGCTCGCCGACGCATCCGGCGAGGAAGTGACCGGCGACGCGATCTGTGCGCTGTTCGCGCGCGAATTCTTCGAGACCGACGGCCCGGCCGCGCGCCACGGCAACGGGGCGCGCTGGCAGAACCGCGACATCGCGAGCGCGCCGCCGGCCGATGCGACGCCCGAAGACGCCGTGCAGCGCATGGCCGCGGCCTTCGCGACGGCAGCCGGCGCGACGATCGACGTCGCCTCGTGCGAGCACGCGCGCACGACGGACGGCCGGATCGCGGTATCGGTCGGCTGCCGGGTCGGCGACGCGCCGCTGCGGCATGGTGTCGGGGTGCACGACGACGCGGCGAGCGCCGCGCTCGATGCGGTCGTCAGCGCGATCAACCGCTCGGCCTGGCATTGCGCCGACCGCCGTGCGGCGGCCTGACGGCAGGCTTCGCTTCAGGGTTCGAACGTCAGCGAGCGGTGCGTGACCGCCCGTGCGCCGCGCGATCCGCGCCGCACGGGCCAATGAAAAGCGGCCCAGAAGGCCGCTTCGGTCGGGACATGAAAAGGAGCGCCAGGCGCGCTCATGTCTCGGTCGCGCACCGCGTCGCCTGCCACGCGAGCAGGCGCCAGTGGCCCTGCTCATGCGTGTGGACGGCCGTATAGGCGATCGGAAACACCAGCCCGCCGTTGTTCGTTTCCATCTCGATCAACGCGCGCCCGGTGACGACGCAGGTCGCGTCGCCGACGGGCAGCAGGTCCTGCGACTGGATTTCGATCTGGCGATAGCGGCGGCGGCCGGCGACGATGGCGTCGATGAACTGCTGCTTGGTTTCGCGTTTGCCGTTGGTGTGCACGAAGAACACCTTGTCCGACAATTGCGCGTCGAGCGCCTCGCCGTCTCCGTCGACCATCGCCCGGAACCGATCGCGCTCGAGCGCGCGAACCGCATCGACCACCTTCGCCATCGCCTGACTCCTCGGCAACGCGCCCGCCGTGCGCCGGCGTGCGGATCAGAAGTTGTACTGCACGTAGAACTGGTGGAAATTTATACCAGGATTCGGCTCTTTGATACCCGCGTTAGACACATGTTGAAAACGGTAACCGACCTGATACTGTTGCCGTTCTCCGAACTGGGCGCCAACGCCGGCGACGTCCACGAACTGGAACGACGTCGCCAGCGACAGATTGTTGGAGATCGTCGGGGAAGTCAGGAAGCGGATGCCGGCACCGGCCTCGATGAACGGACGCACCTGGCCCGCGCTCTTGATGAAGCGGAACATCGGCTGCGCGCCGAATTCGCCGATGCTGCCATGAACATTGCCGCCCGTATGCCAGTAGCCGGCGTGCCCTTCCACCACGAACGCGAAGTGCCAGCCGCCGATTTCCCACCAGTTCCAGCCCGGATCCCATACGACGCCGAGATCGCCCTTGTCGATCCCGTGGCGATCGGAAAACCCGCCGCCGGCCTGGATTCCCCATCGATCCGCGAACGCGGCACCCGATCCGCCCAGCAGCGACGCCGCCAGCAACGCGTGCAGCGCAAGCCGACTATGGGGCCGGCGATTCTTCTTATTGTTCATCTGACACTCCAACTTTGTGGGTTGAATGGAGCCTTGCCGCAGCGGCCGGGCCCGAGCGAACTGAATGGTATGGTAAAGGACTTTTCGGATCGGCATCGCGAAGCGAAATTGTTTGCTTCCAAAACTACAAAAATCGAAATCGTCTACTGATTACCATCAGAAACAATGGCTTACGGAACTTCCCTCCGCCAGCCCGGTCGCAAATTAGACTATCGACTCGACAAGTTCGATAGAAAACTGGGAACTCGGATGCCCCCGTGCCCTCTAAGGAATTAGCACTCGGATTACGGGAGTGCTAAGATGGGCCCCGGAATCTCATCCGAGACCAGGGGTTTGTCCCTGATTCCAAAGGAGTTTTTTAGTGAGCCACGCCCTGACCCTTCCGAATACCCTGAGCCCGACGCCGGCCAAGGCCGAATCGGCAGGCTCGCTGGCGCTCGCGACTCAATCGATGTTGCCGGGCCAGCTTGGCAACATCGACGCGTATATCCAGGCCGTCAACCGGATCCCGCTGCTGAGCGCCGAAGAGGAACGCCAGTACGCGACCGAATTCCGCGAAGACAACAACCTCGACTCGGCACGCCGCCTCGTGCTGTCGCACCTGCGGCTCGTCGTGTCGATCGCGCGCAACTATCTCGGCTACGGCCTGCCGCACGGCGACCTGATCCAGGAAGGCAACATCGGCCTGATGAAGGCGGTGAAGCGTTTCGACCCGGCGCAAAACGTGCGTCTGGTGTCGTACGCGATCCACTGGATCAAGGCCGAGATCCACGAGTACATCCTGCGCAACTGGCGGATGGTGAAGGTCGCGACGACGAAGGCGCAGCGCAAGCTGTTCTTCAACCTGCGCAGCCACAAGAAGAGCATGCAGGCGATGACGCCCGAGGAAATCGACGGCCTCGCGCAGGAGCTCAACGTCAAGCGCGAAGACGTGACCGAAATGGAAACGCGCCTGTCGGGCGGCGACATCGCACTCGAGGGCCAAGTGGAAGACGGCGAGGAGTCGTACGCGCCGATCGCCTACCTGGCCGATTCGCACAACGAGCCAACCGCCGTGCTCGCCGCGCGTCAGCGCGACATGCTGCAGACGGACGGCATCGCGCAGGCGCTCGAGGCGCTCGACGCCCGCAGCCGCCGGATCATCGAGGCGCGCTGGCTGAACGTCGACGACGACGGCTCGGGCGGCTCGACGCTGCACGATCTCGCGGCCGAGTTCGGCGTATCGGCGGAACGCATCCGCCAGATCGAAGCGAGCGCCATGAAGAAGATGCGCACCGCACTTGCCGAATACGCCTGAATCCGCAATTTAGAGCGCTTCACCCAAAACCGCTGCCCGCCCGGCAGCGGTTTTTTTTCGTCTGTCGTTTTTAGCCTCGATCGTGTCTGATTAATCGACCTTGTTGATCGGGTATCGGGCGAATTCCGGCCCCTTCCGCATAACCTTGATCTGCCTCAAGTTTCGGCACGCGCTTCGCGACGGTCTGCCGCATCGCCGCACTCGGCATCGGAAAGCCGGCATTTTAAAATTGGCATGTCGGCTCAAAAGGATTAAAACAGCTTAACTGCCGTCATAAATCCGACGTAAAGTCGCCCCAAAACCGATGTAAATCGATTCAGGATAATCACCTTGATCTCGATCAATAAAGCGCCTGCGCCGCGTCCCCCGCAGGCCACAGGCAGCGGCTGGCGCGCACGCATCGCCGCGTGGGCGCGCGGGCCGACCCTCATGCGCGACATCACGCTGGTGCTGATCGTCAAGCTGATCCTCCTGATGTCGCTCAAATACGCATTCTTCAATCATCCGCAGGCCGAGCACATGTCGCTGCCGCCTGCCGTCGTCGCCGAGAAGCTGCTCTCGGTGCCGGCGCCTGCATCTACCGAGGGAGACCACCATGATAAGTAGCGAAGTCGTCGATCTGTCGCGTCTGCAGTTCGGCATCACGGCGCTCTACCACTTCCTGTTCGTGCCGCTGACGCTCGGCCTGTCCTGGCTGCTCGTCATCATGGAAGCCGTCTACGTGATGACCGGCAAACAGGTCTACAAGGACATGACGCAGTTCTGGGGCAAGTTGTTCGGGATCAACTTCGCGATGGGCGTGACGACCGGCATCACGCTCGAATTCCAGTTCGGCACGAACTGGTCGTACTACTCGCACTATGTCGGCGACATCTTCGGCGTGCCGCTCGCGGTCGAGGGCCTGATGGCGTTCTTCCTCGAATCGACGTTCGTCGGCCTGTTCTTCTTCGGCTGGAACCGTCTGTCGAAGGTCAAGCACCTGATGGTCACGTTCCTCGTCGCGCTGGGCTCGAACCTGTCCGCGCTGTGGATCCTCGTCGCGAACGGCTGGATGAACAACCCGGTCGGCGCCGAGTTCAACTATCAGACGATGCGCATGGAGTTGACGAACCTGTTCGACGTGCTGTTCAACCCGGTCGCGCAGGTGAAGTTCGTGCACACCGTGTCGGCCGGCTACGTGACGGCCGCGATGTTCGTGCTCGGTATCTCGTCGTGGTACCTGCTGAAGAAGCGCGACACCGACTTCGCGCTGCGCTCGTTCGCGGTCGCGGCCGGCTTCGGTCTCGCGTCGACGCTTTGCGTGATCGTGCTTGGCGACGAGTCGGGCTATACGACCGGCGAAGTACAGAAGATGAAGCTCGCCGCGATCGAATCGGAATGGGAAACCCAGCCGGCGCCGGCGTCGTTCACGCTGATCGGCATTCCGAACCAGAAGGAAGAGCGCACCGACTACGCGATCAAGATCCCGTACGCGCTCGGCCTGATCGCGACGCGCTCGATCGACGAGCCGGTGATCGGCCTGCGCGAGCTCGCGAAGCGCAGCGAGGAGCACATCCAGAGCGGGATGGTCGCGTACGGCGCATTGCAGAAGATCAAGCAGGGCGACACGAGCGACGCGACCCGCGCATTGTTCGACCAGCACAAGCAGTATCTCGGCTACGGGTTGATGCTCAAGCAGTTCACGCCGAACGTGACCGATGCGACGCCGGATCAGATCAAGGCCGCCGCGAAGAAGACCATTCCGCCGGTCGCGCCCGTGTTCTTCTCGTTCCGGATCATGGTGTTCCTCGGCTTCCTGTTCCTCGCGACCTTCGTCGCCGCGTTCTGGTTCTGCGCGCGCCGCGAGCTGCTGCAGGACAACCGCCGCTGGTTCCTGCGCTATGCGGTGTGGGCGATCCCGCTGCCGTGGCTCGCCGCGGAATTCGGCTGGGTCGTCGCCGAGCTCGGTCGCCAGCCGTGGACGATCGCGGGCATCCTGCCGACGCATCTGTCCGCGTCCAGCCTGACGTCGACGGACCTGTACCTGAGCCTCGCCGGTTTCATCGCGTTCTACACGGCACTGTTCGTCATCGAGATCAAGCTGATGTTCAAGTACGCGCGGCTCGGCCCGTCGTCGCTGCATACCGGCCGCTATCACCACGAACTCGCCGCAGCCGGCGAGCGTGCCGCGGTTTGAGCACGCCCCCGCAACGGAACAAGGAATCGCTATGGACTATGCAACTCTCAAGCTGATCTGGTGGCTGCTCGTCGGCGTGCTGCTGATCGGCTTCGCCGTCACCGACGGCTTCGACATGGGCGCGACCGCGCTGCTGCCGTTCCTCGGCAAGACCGACGAGGAGCGCCGCATCATCGTCAACACGGTCGGTGCGACGTGGGAAGGCAACCAGGTGTGGCTGATCACGGCCGGCGGCGCGATGTTCGCCGCCTGGCCGCTCGTCTATGCCGCGTCGTTCTCCGGCTTCTACTTCGCGATGCTGCTCGTGCTGTTCGCGCTGTTCTTCCGGCCGGTCGGCTTCGACTATCGCAGCAAGCGGCCCGACCCGCGCTGGCGCGCGGGCTGGGACTGGGGCCTGTTCGTCGGCGGTTTCGTGCCCGCGCTGGTGTTCGGCGTCGCGTTCGGCAACCTGCTGCAGGGCGTGCCGTTCAAGTTCGACAGCGACCTGCGCGTCACCTACTACGGCGGCTTCTGGGCGCTGCTGAACCCGTTCGCGCTGCTCTGCGGGCTCGTCAGCCTCACGATGCTGGTCGCGCACGGTGCGGCATTCATCAAGATGAAGACCGACGGCGTGATCGCACGCCGCGCGTCGATCGCGCTGCGGGTGTCGGCGCTCGTCGCGGTCGTGCTGTTCGTGCTGGCCGGCGTGCTGATCGCGTCGACCATCGGCGGCTTCCACATCACGCACGCCGCGCCGACCGACACGGTCGCGAACCCGCTGCTGAAGGACGTGGCGGCCGGCTCGGGCCTGTGGCTCGCGAATTACGGCGAGTATCCGTGGATGATCGCGGCGCCGGTCGTCGGGATCGCGGGCGGCCTGCTCGCACTGCTGCTCGCCGGCTCGAAGCAGGAAAAGACGGCGTTCTTCTGCACCGGCCTGATGATCGCCGGCGTGATCCTGACCGCGGGTTTCTCGATGTTCCCGTTCATCATGCCGTCGTCGCTCGACCCGCGCAGCAGCCTGACCGTGTGGGATTCGACGTCGAGCCACATGACGCTGCAGGTGATGCTGTTCGCGGTGATCGTGTTCCTGCCGATCGTCCTGCTCTATACGAGCTGGGTGTACCGCGTGATGCGCGGCAAGGTCACGCACCAGTCGCTCGAAGAGAACAAGCACTCGATGTATTGAACCCGGCCGGGGCGCGCACGCGCCCTCGCCCACCGTTTCGCAAGGAGTCGGATCATGTGGTACTTCAGCTGGATTCTCGGTATCGGCGTCGCGCTGTCGTTCGGCATCGTCAACGCGATGTGGCTCGAAGCGCGGCAGAAGCCGCAGGAAGCGCCGGTGCGCGCACGCCGCGACTGACCGCTCCGGCGCGGCGGCGGCTGATCGCCCCGCCGCCCGCCGTCGGGAACGAACCTCGCTACGTGCGAGGTTTTTTTTCGTCCGGACATTCGTTCGGCACGCGCGGCACGTCGAAGCCAATTGAGCGCGATGCCGATGCACGCATCGCGCCCGCGCGCCGACAAAGAAAAACGGCTTGCGACACACGCGTCGCAAGCCGTTTTCGTTTTACCGACCGGCGGCCCGCATCCGCGAGGCGGATCGGGCCGGTCTCGTCAGATCATGCCGGTTGCACGGCCGCACCACCGCCCGTCGACGGCAGGCGCGCGCCGAGCTGTTCCGCATAGCGCGCCGCCGCGTTGCCGCAGACGATGTGGAACGTGTCCGGCGCCACCCATGCGACATCGAGCGCGCCGAGCCGATCGCGATCGACCGCCGCTGCGTCGCGCACGACGACGCGCAGGCGCGTGGTCGCGATCGCGTCGAGCGATGCGACGTTGGTCGCGCCGCCGAACACCGCAAGCCAACGCAGCGGATCGGGATCGAGCGGACCGGCCGCAGCGCCCATGACCGGCTGCGCGGGCGCGACCGCCGCCGCCGCCGCGGCACCGGCCGCACCGCTGCCGATCGCCGAACGCATCTCGTCGGCGATGATGTCCGCCTCCGGCCCGATGATCACCTGCACGCTGTTGCCGCCGCGCTTGAGCACGCCGCGCGCGCCGATCGACTTCAGTTCCGGCTCCGACACCTTCTCCGGATCGACGACGCTCAGGCGCAGGCGCGTCGTGCAGGCGTCGACGACCGTCAGGTTGCCCGCGCCGCCGAGCGCGGCGATGTAGCGCTGCGCACGCGGCGCTGCCGCCGCGGCACCGGCCGCCGGTGCGACGAAACCGCCCGACGCGAACGACTCGGTTGCCGAGTCGGCCGAGGCCGGCTCGCGACCGGGCGTCGCCATGTTGAACTTGCGGATGAAGAAACGGAACAGCCCGTAGTACGCGACGCCGTACGCAATGCCGAGCGGCACCGCGATCCAGCCCTTCGTCGACAGCCCGTAGTTCAGCACGTAGTCGATCGCGCCGGCCGAGAACGTGAAGCCGAGCTTCACGCCGAGGATCTGGCAGATCGCGAGCGACAGCCCGGTGAGTACCGCGTGGATCACGTACAGCACCGGCGCGAGGAACATGAAGCTGAATTCGATCGGCTCGGTCACGCCGGTCAGGAACGACGTGAGCGCCATCGAGAACAGCAGGCCGCCGACCATCGCGCGGCGCTCCTTCGGCGCTTCGTGCAGCATCGCGAGACACGCGGCCGGCAGGCCGAACATCATGATCGGGAAGAAGCCGGCCATGAAGGTGCCCGCGGTCGGATCGCCCGCGAAGAAGCGGTGCAGGTCGCCGTGCACGAGCTCGCCGCCGGCCGGCGGCGTGAAGTTGCCGAACACGAACCATGCGAGCGAGTTGATGATGTGGTGCAGGCCCGTGACGAGCAGCAGGCGGTTCAGGAAGCCGAACACGAACGCACCGATCGCGCCCGCCGTCGTCAGCCACTGGCCGGCCGCGTCGATCAGATGCTGGACCGGCTGCCACACGTATCCGAACACGATGCCGAGTACCACGCACACGAGCCCGGTGATGATCGGCACGAACCGCTTGCCGCCGAAGAACGCGAGGTAGTCGGGCAGCTTGATGTCCTTGTAGCGGTTGTACAGCAGGCCCGCAACGACACCCGCGATGATCCCGGACAGCACGCCCATGTTCAGCTTGGGATCGATGTCCTTCATGATCGCGGTTTCGATCAGGTAGCCGATCGCGCCCGCGAGTGCCGCCACGCCGTTGTTGTCCTTCGCGAAACCGACCGCCACGCCGATCGCGAACAGGAGCGGCAGGTTGTCGAAGATCGCGCCGCCGGCGTCGGCGATCATCTTGATGTTGAACACGTCCGGCTGCCCGAGCCGCAGCAGGATGCCGGCGACCGGCAACACCGCGATCGGCAGCATCAGCGCCCGGCCCAGGCCCTGTATCTTCAGAAACGGATTCCCGTCCATTCAATCCTCCAATCCATGTCTCGTCATTAAGCGTCGTTGACCTAATTGCTTGCGTAGTGAAACGGGTCGCGCGCCCGCCGTCGACGTTCAGTCGAGCGGCCAGACCTCGCGGCTTGCTGCCCTTACCGCCTGTGCCGAGTCGAGTGCGAGCAGATCCTGCGCACGCTGGCGACACAGCTGGTAATCGAGACGGCGCACGCGCGCCTTGATGCCCGGCACCGACACCGGGTCGACCGACAGTTCGGTCACGCCGAGGCCGACGAGAATCGGCACCGCGAGCGGATCGCCGCCCAGCGCGCCGCACACGCCGACCCATTTGCCGTGCTTCGCGGCGCCGCGCACCGCGATGTCGATCAGGCGCAGCACGGCCGGATGCAGGCCGTCGGACTGCGCGGCCAGATCGGCCTGGCAGCGGTCCATCGCGAGCGTGTACTGCGTCAGGTCGTTGGTGCCGATCGACAGGAAATCCGCGTGCTGCGCGAGCTGGTCGGCGAGCAGCGCCGCCGACGGCACCTCGATCATCACGCCGACCTCGATCGGCTCGGTGCGGCCCTGCGCCCGCGCGAATTCGTCGATGCGCTGGCGCAGCCGCACGAGTTCCCCGGCATCCGTCACCATCGGCAGCAGGATGCGCACCGCGCCGAACGGCTTCACCGCGAGCAGGCCCTGCAGCTGATCGTCGAGCAGATCGGGGCGCACCTGCGCGAGGCGGATGCCGCGCAGGCCAAGCGCCGGGTTCGGCTCGGGCGGCAGCGTCAGGTAGTCGACTTCCTTGTCGGCGCCGACGTCGAGCGTGCGGATGATCGCCGTGCGGCCCTGCAGCGCATCGACGATCGACTGGTAGCTCTGCTGGTGCTCGACGACGCTCGGCGCGGCCTGGCGATGGATGAACATCAGCTCGGTGCGCAGCAGGCCGACCGCGTCCGCGCCGTTGTCGACCGCGGTGTTCGCGTCGTCGAGCGTCGCGATGTTCGCGGCGACCTCGATGGCGCGGCCGTCGACCGTCGCGGCGGCGGCGCCGGCCAGCTTCCGGTTCGCCTCGCGCACGCCGTCCAGGCGCTGGCGCTCGTGGCGCGCGCGTTCGACGTCGAGTGCGGTCGGTGCATGTTCGAGACGGCCCGCGCTCGCATCGACGACGACCTGCGTGCCGTCGGGAATCGCATACAGCGCGTCGCCGACCGCGACGAGCGCCGGAATGCCGAGCTGGCGCGCGATGATCGCCGCATGCGACGTCGCGCCGCCGCGCGCCATCACGAGCGCGGTCACGCGCTGGCGATCGAGCGACGACAGGTCCGACGGCGTGAATTCCTCGGCGGCGAGCACGGCCTCGGCGGGCAGCGTGCGGGTCGCGCCGCTCGTGTGGCCGAGCGCGCGCAGCACGCGCTTCTCGATGTCGCGCAGGTCGGCCGCGCGCTCGGCAAGCAGCGCATCGTCGAGCTTCGACAGCGTGTCGATCTGCGCGCGGATCGTCGCGCGCCACGCGAAGCCCGCGCTCTTGCCGAGGCTGATCTGGTCGCGCGCCGCGTCGACCAGCGTCGGGTCTTCGAGCAGCACGCGATGCACCGCGAAGATCCCCGCCTCGCCGACCGCGCCGCGCGCCGATGCGTTGCGCACCGTTTCGTCGAGTTCGGCGTCGACCGCCGTCAGCGCCTGGTCGAGCCGGCGGCTTTCCGATGCGGGCGTGCCGCTCGCCTGTTCGGGCGGCACGATCTCCACATCGTCGAGACGCACCAGCGTGCCGACCGCGATGCCGGGCGCCGCGCACACGCCCGCGAGCGTGTTCGGGTCGAGTGTCGCGCCGGTGTCGTGCACGATCGGCTGCGGTGCGGGCGAACGCAGCCGCGCCGGCTTCTCCTCGACTTCGCCGTGCGCTTCGCGCAGCAGCTCGTGCTCGACCGCGTCGACGGCCTGCTGCGCGTGCGCGCCGCGGCCGATCAGCTCGATCGTCGCGCCTTCGCCGGCACCAAGGGCGAGCAGGCCCACGACGCTCGCGATCGACGCCTTGCGGCCGTCGAACTGCACGTCGACCGTCGCGTCGAAGCCGCGCACGGATTCGCGTGCGCGTGCGGCCGGCCGGGCATGCAGGCCGCCCGGCTGCGTCAGCACGAGTTCGCGACGCACTTCGTTCATCGCCGCGGCGCCGGCCTGCGCCGCCTGCGCGGCCGCTTCGCCCTTGCCGCGCAGCGTCAGGATCGGCGTCTCGCCGGCCGTCGCGAAACCGCTCGCGCGCTCGACGACGTCGAACGCGTCGGAGTTCGCGATCGCGATCACCGAAACCAGCGAATGCGCGCTGCGCGCGACCGCGTCCTGGTCGAACTCGATCAGCAGGTCGCCCGCGTCGACGCGTGCGCCGGCTTCGACGTGGGCGGTGAAGCCCTGCCCGTTCAGCTCGACGGTGTCGATGCCGATATGCAGCAGCACTTCCGCGCCTTGCGGCGTCGTGATCGTCACCGCATGGCCGGTGCGCGCGAGATGCGACACGACGCCGGCGCACGGGGCGACGAGCTGGCCCGCGAGCGGGTCGATGCCGATGCCGTCGCCGAACATCCCGCCGGAGAACACCGGATCGGGCACATCGGCCAGCGCGACGATCGGCCCGGTCAGGGGGCTGAGCAGGACGATCTGATCATGGGTGGAACTCTTCAACTGGGACTCCTCGGCGCGTCTCATCGGCTGTCTCGGCTATCAGTGCGTTTCGGTGACTTTGTTCAGGTGGCGCGGCGTGTCGGGATTGCGGCCGCGCGCGACGGCGAGATCCGCCGCCATCACGTAGAACGAAAGAATGGCGGCGATCGGGTCGAGCGCCGAATGGGCGGACTGCGCGAGCGGCAAGGTCGCGCCGGGCGTGCCGGCGGGCGCCGCGAGCAGCACGGCCGCGCCGCGTGCGCGCATGTCCTGCGCGAGCTGCAGCAGCCCGGCCTGCTCGGGCCCCGGCGGCGCGAACACGAGCAGCGGATAGTCGCGGTCGATCAGCTCCATCGGGCCGTGCCGGACTTCGGCGCTCGAGAATGCCTCGGCCTGGATGCCGGAGGTTTCCTTCAGCTTCAGCGCGGCTTCCTGCGCGATCGCAAGCCCGAGGCCGCGGCCGATCACGATCATCCGCTCGATGCCCGCGAGCGCGGCGACGGCCGGCGACCAGTCGAGGCGGCCGGCCTGCGCGAGCACGTCGGGCAGGCCGCGCAATGCCATCATCAGCGCGGCGTCGCGCTGCCAGTACGCGACGATCTGCGCGGACAGCGACAGCATCGCGATGTAGCTCTTGGTCGCGGCGACCGACAGCTCGGGGCCGGCCAGGAGCGGCAGCTGGTGCTCGCACGCGTCGGCGAGCGGCGACGGCAGCACGTTGACGGCGGCGACGGTGCGCGCGCCGGCTTCGCGCAGCGCGGCCATCGTGTTGACGAGATCGGGGCTCTTGCCCGACTGGGAGAATGCGAGCGCGAGCTGGTCCTGCACCTTCAGCGGCGCCTGCTGCAGCGTCGCGACCGACATCGGCAGCGACGCGACGGGCACGCCGAGGCGGCTCATCGTCAGGCTCGCGAAATAGCTGGCGGCGTGATCCGAGCTGCCGCGCGCGACCGTCAGCGCGACGGCCGGCGGGTGATCGAGCAGTTGCGCGGCGAGCGTTTCGACGCGCGTGGTGTCGGCGAGTTGCGCGGCGACGACCTGGGCGGACTCGCGCGCTTCCTTAAGCATATTCGACAATCGATTCTCCTTCGACGTAGGTCGCGGTGAGGTTCAGGTCGCGATCGAACACGACGAGGTCGGCCCATGCGCCGCGCTCGAGGCGGCCGCGATCGGTGACGCCGAGGTAGTCGGCCGCATAGCGCGACATCCGGTTCGACACGTCGGCGATCGGCAGGCCGAGCGACACGAGGTTGCGCAGCGCCTGGTCCATCGTCAGTGTGGAGCCGGCGAGCGTGCCGTCGGCGAGCCGCACGCCGCCGAGGCACTTGGTCACGTGCTGGCTGCCGAGCCGGTATTCGCCGTCGGGCATGCCGGTGGCGGACGTGCTGTCGGTCACGACGTACAGGCGCGGAATCGCGCGCAGCGCGGCACGAATCGCGCCCGGATGCACGTGCAGCAGGTCGGGGATGATTTCCGCGTACTCGGCATGCGCGAGCGCGGCGCCGACGAGGCCCGGGTTGCGGTGATGCAGCGGCGACATCGCGTTGAACAGGTGCGTGAAACCACACGCGCCGTGCTTGAGCGCGGCGACGGCGTCGTCGTAGGTCGCGAGCGAGTGGCCGAGCTGCACGCGCACGCCGCGCGCGGCCATCTCGCCGATGATCTCGATGTGGCCGGCGATTTCCGGCGCGAGCGTGACGACGCGGATCGGCGCGATCGACAGGTACGTCAGCACTTCGTCGAGCACGGCCGACACGGCCGCGTCCGGCTGCGCGCCGAGCTTGCCGGGGTTGATGTACGGCCCTTCGAGGTGCACGCCGAGCACGCGCGCGCCACCCTGCGTGCGGGTGCGGGCGACGGTGCCGAGGTTCGCGACGACCTGCATCAGTTCGTCGCGCGGCGCGGTCATCGTCGTCGCGAGCAGGCTCGTCGTGCCGAACTGCGCGTGCGTGCGCGCGATCGTCTCGATCGCGTCGCCGCCTTCCATCACGTCGGCGCCGCCGCCGCCGTGCACGTGCAGGTCGATGAAGCCGGGCAGGATGTACGGCGCGTCGTTCTTCGCGGGATCGGCGGGCGTGCCGTCGAGCGTGGTGATGCGGCCGTTCTCGCTGTCGAGCGAGCCGTGAATCCAGCCGTCGGGGGTGAGGATGTTTCCAGTCAGCATGACGTTTCTCTTGATGATCTGGTGACGCGGACATCCGCGTCGCGATTTGCAAATGCGTTGTGCTTCATTGCACGTGGCGCGCGGGCAGTCTCGCGCGTCAGCGTTTCAGTTCGGCGACGAAGTCGTAATAGTCGTCGCGGCAATACGTTTCGGTCACTTCGATCGCGCGCTGGTCGACGCCGTAGCCGATGCGCGTGATCACGAGCAGGGCCGAGCCCGGCTTCACCGCCATCCACTTCGCGATGTCGTGCGTCGCGTTCGACGCGCGAAAGTGCTGCAGCGCGCGCACGACGGTCATCCCGCGGGCGTCGAGGTATTCGTACAGCGACGCGCCGAGCGCCTGCGGATCCGGCACCGCCGCGGCCGGCAGCGTCGAATGCTCGACGGCCATCACGATGCCGTCCGCGCGGCGCAACCGCTCCAGCCGCGCGACCGTCGCGCCCGGCGCGAGGCCGAGACGCGTGATCTCGTCGCGGCGCGCGGCGCGCAGCGTGCGCGACAGCCACACCGAATCGGGCACGAAACCGCGCTGCTGCATCTTCGCGGTGAAGCCGACGAGACGCGACAGCGGATCGGCGACGCGCGGCGTGATGAAGCTGCCCGCCCCGCGCACCCGCTTGATCAGCCCCTGCTCCACCAGCAGCGCGAGCGCGCGGCGGGCCGTGATCCGCGACACGCCGACCGACCCCGACAGCAGCCGCTCCGACGGCAGCGCCTCGCCGGCGCGCCACGCGCCGGCGTGAATCGCGCGCGCCAGGTTGCGGGCGAGCTGCAGATACAGCGGCGTGTCGTCGAGGGGATCGGGCGCCAGTTCGGACCAGCCGGTTTCCATGTGCCTCCGGGTGTCGGACGACGATCTCGGACCGTCGAAAGTGAACGCATTATATAACCACCATAATACCAGTCAACGAACTGGTATTAGAGAGGTGAAAATCGCCGGAAGCCTTGCCAGGCAAGCGGTTTAGTAGCGGGAAATCCTTTGTTTACAACATGATGCAGAATAGGGATTTACCCGGATTGGTATGCAAGGGGACAGTTCCGGTGCCAGATTTGACGGGTTTTGGGCGCTGGAATCGATACCTGAATAGAACCAGTTCGGTCGACTGGTATGCATCCGGCGGCGTGCCGGCGCGCCGCGTCAGTGGAACTCGCGGCTCGACGTGCGCAGGCCGCCGAGCAGCGGCGTCAGGTCCTCGAAATGCTGCGCGACGAGGTGCCGCACGTCGCTGACGACCTGCCACACGCCCGACGCCGCGAGCAGCCGCGAATCGAGCGTTTCGCGGCGCTGCCGCGCGAGCAGTTCGGGCCGCACGATCACGTTCACGCAGCCCGTCTCGTCCTCGAGCGTCATGAACATCACGCCCTTCGCGGTGCCCGGCATCTGCCGCGCGATCACGAGCCCGCACGCGCGCGCGAGCCGGCCGTCGGGACGGTCGCGCAACTCGGCCGCGGACGACAGCCGCTGCGCGCGCAACGCGGGCCGCAGCAGCGCGACCGGGTGGCGGTTCAGCGTGAGGCCGGTGGTGTGATAGTCGGCGAGGATGTCGTCGGCTTCCGACGGCGCGCCGAGCACGGGCTGCTCCGTTTCGTCGATCGGCGCGGCGGCGAGCAGGTCGCGTTCGGGGGCTGCGGCGACGGCTTGCCATAATGCATCGCGGCGATGGCCGGCGAGCGTCGCGAGCGCGTTCGCGGCGGCGAGCGCTTCGAGATCGCGCCGTTCGAGCTGCGCGCGGCCCGCGAGCGCGTCGACGTTCTCGAACGGGCCGGCCGCGCGCGCGGCCTCGATGCGCCGCGCGGCGGCCTCGCCGAGACCGCGCACCAGCGACAGGCCGAGCCGCACCGCGGGCTGGCCGTGCGGCGGCGGCTGGCCGGGCAGCGCTTCGAGCGACGCTTCCCAGCCGCTGCGCGTGACGTCGGCCGGAAACACCTTCACGCCGTGGCGCTTCGCGTCCTGCACGAGCTGCGCGGGCGCGTAGAACCCCATCGGCTGGCTGTTCAGCAACGACGCGACGAAGATCGCGGGTTCGTGGCATTTGAGCCAGCTGCTCGCGTACGCGAGTTTCGCGAAGCTGGCCGCGTGGCTCTCGGGGAAGCCGTATTCGCCGAAGCCCTTGATCTGCTCGAAGATCTGCTCGGCGAATTCGCGCGTGTAGCCGCGTTCGAGCATTCCGTCGACGATCTTGTCGTGATACGGGCCGAGATCGCCCCTGCGCTTCCACGCCGCCATCGCGCGACGCAACTGGTCGGCCTCGCCTGGCGTGAATCCGGCCGCGACCATCGCGATCTGCATCACCTGTTCCTGGAAGATCGGCACGCCGAGCGTGCGAACGAGCACTTCCTTGAGCGCCTCGCTCGGATACGTGACTTCCCCCTCCTCTTCGCCGGCCACGATCCTGCGCCGCTTCAGATACGGATGCACGGCGCCGCCCTGGATCGGCCCCGGCCGCACGATCGACACCTGCACGACGAGGTCGTAGTAGTTGCGCGGCTTCAGCCGCGGCAGCATCGACATCTGCGCACGCGATTCGATCTGGAACACGCCGACCGTATCGGCACGGCAGATCATGTCGTAAGTTGCTTCGTCATCCTGCGGAATATGCTTCAGCGTGAATGGCTCGCCGTCCTCCTCTGGCCCGCGCCATGCGGTGCGCATGTCGAACGCGCGATGCAGCGCCGACAGCATGCCGAGCGCGAGCACGTCGACCTTCATCAGCTTGAGCGATTCGAGATCATCCTTGTCCCACTGAATGACGCGCCGCCCGTCCATCGCCGCGTTTTCTACCGGCACGAGCCGCGTGAGCTTGCCGCGGCTGATCACGAAGCCGCCCGAATGCTGCGACAGGTGGCGCGGAAAGTTGAGCAAGCGCCCCGCGAGTTCGGCCCATGCGCGAATGATCGGCGTGGCCGGATCGAGCCCGGTCGACGCGAATTGCTGCAGCAGGTCGCGGCTGCCGTCGAACCAGCGATGCCCCTTCGCGACGCGATCGACCAGCATCGGATCGACGCCGAGCGCCTTGCCGATTTCCCGCAGCACGCCGCGCGGGCGATACGTCGAAACGGCCGCCGCGAGTGCGGCGCGATGCTTGCCGTATTTTTCGTAGATATGCTGAATGACTTCTTCCCGGCGCTGATGCTCGAAGTCGACGTCGATATCGGGCGGCTCGCCACGTTTCTCGCTGATGAAGCGCTCGAACAGCATCGTGCTCTGGTCGGGATCGACTTCGGTGATGCCGAGGCAATAGCAGACGACCGAGTTCGCCGCAGAGCCGCGCCCCTGGCACAGGATGTTCTGGCTACGTGCGAACTTGACGATGTCGTACACCGTCAGGAAGAACGGTTCGTAGCTCAGCTTCGCGATCAGCGTCAACTCGTAGCCGATCCGCTCCATGACATGAGCCGGCGGCTCCCCGGCATAGCGACGGCGCGCGCCCGCCAGGGTTTCCTGTTCCAGATAGCTCGTCGGCGTATGACCTTCAGGCACGATCTCGTCCGGATACTCGTAGCGCAGCGAGTCGAGTTCGAAATCGCACGCATCGAGAATCGCGCAGGTCTCCGCGATCTCGTCCGGCGCAAACAGTTTCGCAATCCGCCCGCGCGCACGCAGATGCTGCTCCGCATTCGGCGCGAGCGCATAGCCGCATTCCGACACCGGCATCCCGACGCGGATCGCCGTCATCACGTCCTGCAGCGGCTTGCATGAGCGCCGATGCATCGTCACGTCGCCGAGCGCGACGACAGGTACGCCGCGCCGCTCGCCTGCGTCCCGAATCTCGTCGCGCTGCGGGCCGTCCAGCGCGCGCTGCAACTGCACGAGCCCGAGCCGCGCACGCTCGCCGAAGGTCGCGCGAAACCATGCGACCTGCGCATCGAGTACCTCCGCACGCACCGGATACGCGGGCACGAGAATCGCGAAACAGTCGGGCATGCCGCGCAGATGAGCGAAAGCCTCCGGCGGCCTCGACAACATCCTCGACGTCAGCCGGTAGGTTCCCTTCGGCGCCTCCATCCGCCGCCATGAAATCAGCTCGGACAGGTTGCCGTAGCCCTCGCGGTTCTGCGCCAGCAACACGAGTCCGAACGCACCGGGGCCCGGATCGTGACCCGGGGCGACTTCATCCGGCGTGACGTCGAAATACGAACCGATGACGAGCGGCAGCCCTTGCGCTTTTGCCGCGACATGCATGCGCGGCGCGCCGGCGAGCGAGCATTCGTCGGTGATCGCGATCCCTCGATAGCCGAGTTCCACCGCGCGCTCGACCAGTTCCTCCGCATGCGACGCGCCATGCAGAAACGAGAAGTTCGAGCGGCAGAACAACTCCGCGTAATCGGGCAGCAAACCGAATTCCGCAACCATCGCCGCTCACCCGAACAGGCCGTGCAGGAACCAGTGCGGTTCGGCCTCGCTCCCCGTCCGCTCCCTGAACACCCAATAGCACGCGCCCTCTTCGTCCTGCGCGACGCAATAATCGCGCGCCACGTGCTGACCGTCGAACCACCCTGCCTCGATCCGTTCGGGTGACGACATCATTCTCAGCGGCGTATGAAATACCGGCCGTTCCCCGCGCATCAGCAGCGGCAGCGGCTCGGCCAGCAGCCACGCGGGACGCGGCGGCGCAGCCGGCAGTCCGTCAGCCGGCTTGCCCGCCGGTGCATCGAGCGGCAGCCAGCGGTTCGCGGCCTCGGGCCGATAGTCGGCCACCGGCGCCGCGCGCAGCACGTTATCCGCGCCGAGCCGCGCGACCAGCAGTTCGAACAGCCGCGCGCGCGTCTCGCGCGTGCCGCCCGGCTCGGGGAAGAGATCGTCGGCCGGCGGTGCGACCGATTCGACGCGCGTGGCCTTCAGCCGCACCGCGATCACCGCGGCCGGCAACTCGACGCGTGCGAGCCGCTCGCCGAGCAGCCGCATGAAGTGCGTCTCGTCGCGCACGGGCGCGGCGAACGCGAGTTCGAGCGGCGTCGGCGGCACCGCCTGGCGGCCGCGCTCGTGCTCGAGATCGAGCGTCATCGCGGCCAGCGACAGCTGCCGCGCGGCCAGCCACCCGCAGAGCTGCACGACGAGCCGCCGCGCGGCGAACAGCACGGCTTCCGCGTATTCGACGCGCTCCGGCAATTCGAGCCGCACGTCGAACACGGGCGGCACCGCCATCCACGCGAGCGGCTCGACCGCATCGCCGTACGCACGATCGAGCGCGGCCAGCAGCGCGGGACCGCAGCGCCGCTGCAGCCCCGCGCGCGGCAGGCGGCGCAGATCGGCGAGCGTGCGGCAGCCGAGGCCGTCGAACCAGCCCGCATACGGGCGCGCGTCGGGCAGCAGCACGCACGGCAAGCGATCGAGCGTACGAACGAGCGAAGCCGGCCCGGCCACGCGGCGCCGGCTGCGCGCACGCGCCGACGTGCGCGCGAGCAGCCACGCGCCGCGCCCGGTCGGCGCGGCGGACAGGCGCGCCGCATAGCCGAGCGCCGCGAGCGTCGCGCGCACCTGGCGGCACAGCGACGGCAGGCCGCCGAACAGGCGCAGGCTCGGACCGACGTCGACGATCAGCGTCGCTTCGTCGTCGAGCGCGACGCACGGCGAGAAGCGCAGCAACGCGAGCGCGACCGCGCGCAGCGCATCGGCCTCGCGGGCGGGATCGCGTTCGACGAGCCGCGTGTCGGGCGAAAGCGTCAGCACGCCGCCGCGCTTCATGCCCGCGCGCACGCCCTGCCGGCGCGCGGGCGGGTCGGCAATCAGCACGACACCCTGCTCGAGCACCGCGCAGCCTGCGTCGTTTGCGTCGTCCGTCGCGCCGTCAGACGGCGGCGGGGCGCACACGTCGAGCGGCAGGCGCGGCAGATGGATGCCGAGCAAGACGCGCATAGCGGCTCTCCACGATGGGCGACGGCAAATCGAGCGCGAGCGGCTCGCCGCGCGCGGGCCCGCGACGCTTGACGATGTCGAGCGACACGCCGCCCGGCACCGGATGCAGCGCGACGCGCAGCACGGCCGGCGACGGCTGTTTGGCCGCCGACAGCGGGCGCAGCATCACGAACAGCGTGTCGCCGGTGCGCGCGGCAGCGAGATGCAGGCGGCGCAGCGCATCGGGCCGCGCGTCCTGCCAGAGCAGCAGCGCACCGCAGCAGCCGGTCCTGAGCGCCTGCTCGGCGGCCCACAACGCATCGGTACGGCTGCCGGCGCGCAGCCACAGCAGCGCGTCGGCCGGCACGCCGAGCGCGGCCAGCGCGGTCGCATGCGGCGACTGCGGCGGCGCGACGAGCGCGAGCGGCCGCCGCGCGCTGACGGTGCGCGCGAGCGCCGGCGCGAGCAGCCGCATCTCGCCGCAGCCCGGCTGGGCGGCCAGCAGTTCGACGAGCCCGCCGACCGGCCAGCCGCCGCCCGGCAGCTCGGCGGACAGCGACGCGAAACCCGTGTCGATCGTGCGCGCACCGCCGCGCGCGAGTTGCGAGCCGCGCCAGAGCGATGGATGAAGGGATTCGGGAGAAATGGAGGATGCGAGCATGACGCCACCCACAACTGTATGGATATACAGTATATGGCAATGCGTTCATGTCGCACAGTACTAGTACGAAACGGGGGTTTTGTCAGATGAAAAGCGCAGGAAAAGCCGGCGCCCCCGTCATGTGACGGCGAGCCGCCCCGGGCGTGGCGGGCGCGTGTCGCCCGCTTCCACCGCGCGACCCGACGGGGCGGAACGACCGCCCGCCGCAACTCGGCTCCGAAGCGACGCCGGCGCGCCGATCCCGCCGCACCGCGTCAGCCGCCCTTTCCGCTTTACGTTATGCTGTCCGCCGACCCGATCCACACCATCGGAGGGCCTATGAAACGGGGGATCCGTGCGATCGCATGCGCGGCCATCGCGCTGGCGCTGCCGGGTGCGGCATTCGCACTGACCGACGGCTACGCGCAATACGACGACTGCATGCTGGGCGCGCTGCGTGAGAGCCGCAACGGCGTGGCCGCGCAGCTGATCCAGCGCTCGTGCGACGCGCTGTACCGCAACAACGCGATGCTGCTGCCGCGCGAGCGGCGCTTCCACGAGTGCGTCGTGCAGTCGCTGCCGGGCGTGCGCGACAACTACGCGATCCAGCAGATCATGGCGATCTGCTCGCGGCGCGGCGAGATGTGAGGGAGTAGCGCGCGTCAGCCGGCGCTGGGCCTGCAGCGCATCTAAAGGAGTCGGCGCGATGCCGCCGCCCGGACGCAGACAAATGCAAAGCGGTGAGCAGTCAGTTGTAGAGCCAGTGCCCAGCCTTGGCCGATGCAATCAACATTCGGACGTTCAGGTCCGGAACATGATGAACGACTCTTTTCTTGAACGGATTGATCAAGTCAAGAAATGAAGAGTCCTCTTCGGGGTAATATTTTTTAATGTCGAATCTACTCATATCGACACCAAACTCCTCCGAATACTCCTTCATCATTTCTCCGACTTCAGCAACATCAAAGCCCAGGTCAACATCCAGATCGGTATTTTCGGTTATATCCACATTCCTCGACAACATGGAGAAGCCAATCCTCTTCTTCACGAAGTCAACTACTTCATCCTCAATGTCTACCATAACCTGTCACCCTCCCTCGCGACCCTATTGTAATGATTAGCTGCCTTATGAGCGATAATACAAATGTCACTCGCGAGAATTACCCAGCCTGCGACGGGTATCGTTCTCCCCACAAAAGTGCCGATGTTCCTCACCATCCTGACTTTCAGATCCTTCACCGGCCCGCCCACCAGGGTGGGCAACTTAAGACCAAACGGAAACTGCGCCTTCTGAAAAACCCTTCTCGAAAACTGGCTTGCACGCGAGGTCCCTTTTATTGCTCCGCCGGGTTTCACACGGGTCGATAAATTGTTTTTACCAAGCAGAAGCATGCCAACCGACACCGCATCGTCGACACCCAACTGATTCATGGATTCGTCGACCATTATCCAGAAGAACAATTCCCCGGCAGTCAGATTATCCATTCCATAATAATAGTAAACGCCGCCCAACTTTTCGGCCGCCCCCATTCAATATCCTCGCGTGTAATTTCCAGAACTGTTTTTCAGTCTAACGAAGACATATGGCTACCGAGCGGACAAATTCCTGCCGATCTTCCGGCCGCTCTCTATGCAACGACGGTGGAATATCCCGCGAAACTTTTGTCATGCGGCTCGACGTGAGCAATGACGGGGCACAGCGGGATACCGGCTCGAGAAAAGGCATACCGGTTCCGCACTCGAGCAACGACGCACCGGCTCGATGGCAACGTAACAGACCGTTACCAGACGGCGCTTACCAGCGAGTACGCAGCAATTGCGTTGTGTGATCTTCCCTGCGCTGGCGAATCTCGGGCATGTTAAAGCCAGCGAGGCGGCGCCTGCGCAGCGTCAATAGAACATCCCTCACCGCACAAACAAAAAAGGCCTGCGCACATGCAGGCCTTCGTTCGGTCAATCGATCGCGTTCAGAACGACGCGACCATCGAGCCCTTGAACTGCTTCTTGATGAACTCCCGCACTTCCGCCGACTGGTACGCCTTGACCAGCTTCTTCACCCACGGCTGATCCTTGTCCTTCGCGCGCACGGCGATCAGGTTCGCATACGGGCTCGTCAGCGATTCGAGCGCGATCGCGTCCTTGGTCGGCTGCAGGTTCGCGGCGAGCGCGTAGTTCGTGTTGATCACGGCGGCGTCGACGTCCGACAGCACGCGCGGCAGTTGCGCGGCGTCGAGCTCGGAAATCTTCAGCTTCTTCGGGTTCTCGGCGATGTCGAGCACCGTCGCGTTGTTGCCGCCCGTGCCGGCGCCCGTCTTCAGCTTGATCACGCCTTGCGTCTGCAGCAGCAGCAGCGCGCGGTTCTCGTTCGACGGATCGTTCGGCACCGCGAGCTTCGCGCCTTGCGGCAGGTCCTTCAGCGCCTTGAACTTCTTCGAGTACACGCCGATCGGCGAGATGTAGGTCAGGCCCGCGCTGACGATCTTGTAGCCGCGCTGCTTCACCTGGCTGTCGAGGTAGGGCTGGTGCTGGAAGCTGTTCGCGTCGAGGTCGCCCGAGTCGAGCGCCGCGTTCGGCTGCACGTAGTCGTTGAACTCGATGACCTTCACGTTCAGGCCTTCCTTCTCCTTCGCGACCTTCTGCACGACCTGCCAAACTTCCGCATCCGGGCCGGCCACCGTGCCGACCTTGATGACCTTGTCCTCGGCGTGCGCGCCCGCCGACAGCGTCAGCGCGGCACCGGTGGCCAGCACGGAAAATACCTTCAGGAGACTGCGACGCTTCATCTGTTTCTCGCTTTCTTGCTAACTGAAAATGGGGCGCGATACGGGTATCCCCGGACTCGCAGGAAGGGGCAAATGGTGTCACAGGATCGGCCGGAAGTGAAATACATCCCGCTCATATGGGTATGCACCGCGGCGGTGCTGGTGGACGATGCGCGACGACGGCCGGCACGACAGGGAACGGCCGCTGTGCTAAAAAGACCGGCCGACCGGCACACCACGCGCCGGCGACAATTCCAGGGCGATCCATGTACGTCATCGACATCCATTACAACGCATCGCTCGAGCGCATCGACGATGCACTCGAACGCCACCGCGCGTATCTTCAGCCGCTGTTCGAGCGCGGCATCTTCATCGCGGCGGGGCCGAAGGTACCGCGCGAAGGCGGCGTGATCCTCGCTGCCCGCATCGACCGCGACGAACTGGACGCGATCCTCGAGACCGATCCGTTCGTGACCGAAGGGCTCGCGACGTATCGCGTGACGGAATTCCGGATCACGCGTGCCGCGCAAGGCTTCAACGTGCCGGCGCTGCCGTAACGCGCGCAAGCGCATCAGCGCCCGAATGTTCATACGCAGCCGCCCCGCGAGGCGGCGCATGCAGATCGAGGGGGAGAAGGAGGAATGCGTGACGGCGCGTCGCGGCCGTCACGCGTAGCGCCAGGCGAGCGCCCGGGCGAACCTGCGGCGTACGCCGTTCAGTCGACCAGCAGCTTCAGGTCGTGGACCCACGGGCCGGGGCCCTGGCCGTCGCGCACGAACAGGCGCAGCTTGCCGTCGCGATCGAACACGTAGCTCGCGGCGGTGTGATCCATCGTGTAGCTGCCGGGCGTCTTGCCGGGCACCTTCGCGTAGTACACGCGGAAATCCTTTGTAACCTTCTTGAGCTGCGCCTCGTCGGCCGGCCGCAGGCCGATGAACGACGGATCGAACGCAGGCACGTACTGGCCGAGCAGCGCGGGCGTGTCACGCTCCGGATCGATGGTGACGAACAGCACCTGCACACGCTTCGCGGCATCGGGGCCGAGCTGCTTCAGCGCTTCGGACAGTTCGGCCATCGTCGTCGGACATACGTCCGGGCAGTGCGTATAGCCGAAGAACACCACGACCGCCCGGCCCTTGAAGTCGCCGAGCGTGCGCACCTTGCCCGCCGTATCCGGCAGCGAGAAATCGCTGCCGAACTGCGTGTTGCCGGTGATGTCGAGATTCTGGAATTTCGGCGCGTTGTCGCAGCCGGCGAGCAGCGTGGCTGCCGCGAATGCGCACGCGAGCATCCAGCCTTGGCGCGCGCGGCGCCCGAACCATGAATGGAGCATTGCGTTCAAACCGTGCGGTTACACGCCGAGCAGCGGGCGCGCATAGTGATCGACGAGCAGCGCGGCGAACAGCAGCGACAGGTAGACGATCGAGTAACGGAAAGCCTTGCGGGCGAGTTCGTCCGAATAGTCGCGATGGATCTTCCACGCATACGCGAGGAACACCGCGCCGAGCAGCACCGCGCTCGTCAGGTAGACGGCGCCGCTCATCGCGGAGATGAACGGCATCAGCGTGACCGCGAACAGGATCACCGTGTACAGCAGGATGTGCAGCCGCGTGAACTTCTCGCCGTGCGTGACGGGCAGCATCGGCAGGCCCGCGTTTTCGTAGTCCTTGCGGCGATAGAGCGCCAGCACCCAGAAATGCGGCGGCGTCCACACGAAGATGATCAGCACGAGGATCCACGCGTCGCCGGGCACCGCGCCGGTGACCGCGGCCCAGCCGAGCGCCGGCGGCATCGCGCCCGATGCGCCGCCGATCACGATGTTCTGCGGCGTCATCGGCTTGAGCAGCAGCGTGTAGATCACCGCGTAGCCGACGAACGTCGCGATCGTCAGCCACATCGTCAGCGGGTTCGTGAAGGTATAGAGCGTCCATGCGCCGACGCTGCCCAGCACGGCCGAGAACAGCAGGATCTGCGGAGTCGTGATCTCGCCGCGCGCGGACGGACGCCACGCGGTACGGCGCATCATCGCGTCGATCTTCTGCTCGACGAGGCAGTTGATCGCGAACGCGGCGCCGGCCAGCAGCCAGATGCCGACCGTGCCGCCGATCAGCACATGCCACGGCACCATGCCCGGCGTCGCGAGAAACATGCCGATCACCGCGCAGAACACCGCGAGCTGCGTGACACGCGGCTTCGTCAGCGCCATGTACTGCGAGAACCGGCTACCGGGCGATTGGGAAAGGGTGCTTTGCATGGGGACGGTCACGCCGGGGCGGCGTCGCGCGCGGGCTGCACGACACGGCCGGGGCGGCTTGAAAGGATGCGAAAGTTTAACATGACGACGAGCAGCAGCAGGATCGCGGCACCGCCGTTGTGCGCGACGGCGACCGGCAGCGGCCACTGCAGCACGATGTTGGTCAGGCCCGTCAGGAACTGCAGCAGGACCACCAGCAGCACGCCGTTCGCGGGCCGGCGCAGCGACTCGAAGCGGCGCATCCTCAGCGCGAACGCGACCAGGTATGCGACGACGACGAACGCGAACGTGCGGTGGGTCCAGTGGATCGCGACCAGCGCGTCCTGCGTGATCGCGTCGCCGTCCTTCGTCATGCCGAGCGCGCGCCACAGATGGAAGCCCTGGCCGAAGTTCATCGGCGGAATCCACTGGCCGTTGCAGGTCGGGAAGTCGGTACACGCGAGCACCGCGTAGTTGGTGCTCACCCAGCCGCCGAGCGCGATCTGCACGACCAGCAGCACCAGCGCCGCGAGCGCGGCCGCGCGGTAGCGGCCGGCCTCCGGGTCATGCGACGGCAGCGGCGTCTGCCGCGCCGCGAGCCAGCCGAGCGTGCCGAGTAGCATGAGGCCGAGCAGCAGGTGGGTCGTGACGATCACCGGCTGCAGCTTCATCGTGACCGTCCACGCGCCGAACACGCCCTGCACGACGATCAGCAGCAAGAGGCTCGTCGGCCACCACGGCGACACGTGCAGCGGGCGGCGGCGCAGCCGCGCGGACCAGGCGATCACGACCTGCGCGATGATCAGCACGCCGATCGCCATCGCGAAATAGCGGTGGATCATCTCGATCCATGCCTTCGTCATGCTGACGGGGCCGGTCGGCATTGCCTGGTGCGCGGCCGTGATCGCGGCGTGCGCGATGAACGGCGACGACGTGCCGTAGCAGCCGGGCCAGTCGGGGCAGCCGAGGCCCGAATCGGTCAGCCGCGTGAAGCCGCCGAACATCACCAGGTCGAGGGTCAGGAACGTGGTGATCCACACCAGCTTGCGGAACTTGTCGTCGTCGGCCTTCACCCACACGTACGACAGCGGCAGCAGCGCGATGCAGAGGCCGATCAGGCCGAGTTGCAGTAGATACGACATCGAATGGTTGCCTCGTCGTCTCGCCTTAGCCGATGCTCGACCACTTCAGCAGCTTGGTCACGTCCGACTTGATCTTGCTGGGATTCGGGTCCTTCGGGAAACGCATCATCAGGTTGCCGTTCGGATCGACCATGTAGAGGTGGTCGCTGTCCTTCGTGCCGGCGTCGGCCGGCAGCCATGCAGCCACCGCGGCCGGATCGGCGACCAGCCGGCGCGTGTCCGGATAGGCTTCCAGAACCTTCTGCGGAATCGCGCCCGCATCGCTGCGCAGCCACACCATCGTGATCCGGTGCCGCTCGCCCGCCTGCGTGACGCGGATCTGGCGCATGAAGTAGAGCTTTTGCGCGCATGCATCGTCGCACGCGCTGCGGTCGGTCATCACGAACAGCCACACGCCGCGCAGCGACGACAGCGGCACCGTCTTGCCGGTTTCGTCGGTGACCTGCAGGTCGGCCGGGATCGGCCGCTGCGGCTCGATCAGCGTGCCGTAGTTGGTCGAGCCGCCCTTCGGCTTGATCACGTAATAGGTGAAGTACGACGCGATGATCGGCGCCGCGCACACGAGACCCAGCAGCACGAGCATCCAGCGGCCGCGCTTGCGGGCGGCGGGCGAGATCGGCGCGGCGGCCGGACCCTGACGGGAAGATTGCATGGACAAATCAGACCTCTCGAAACGAACCCGCGGCGCGCGTGCGCCGCGTCCTGCCATGGCGCTCACGCGCCGGCCGACTTCTTCGCCGCACGCCGCGCGGCGTACAGGCCAAAGCCGAGCGCGACCGCCGCCATAGCCCACCACTGAAACATGTAACCGTAATTGCGCTCGACGCCGGTCGTCGCCGCCGGCCAGTCGCGCACGAGCTTGTCGCCGTCGTCGCTCGTCTGCTGGATCACGAACGGCTGCAGCGGCAGCCCCGTTTCCTTCGCATACGCGGCGACGTCCAGGTTCTGCCGGATCTTCTGGTGCGCGGCCGAGCCGCCTTCGCCGAGTTCGAACGCGCGCGACGCGTCGGCGCGCGCGATGCCTTCGATCTCGATCTCGCCGCCGGGCGTCGGGAACGGCTCGATCGCCGTGCGATCGGCGATGTTGCGCGGCAGCCAGCCGCGGTTCACCAGCACGACGCCGCCGCCCGTGAGTTTAAACGGCATCACGACGTAAAAACCCGGCTGGTCGTTATACGGCCGATTGTCGAGGAACACCGCCTGCTCCGGCAGGAAGCGGCCCTTCGCCCGCACGCGGTGGAACTCGATCGACGCGAGCGGAATCGGCTGCGCACCGACGTCGACGGGCACCGCGTGCTCGTAACGCACGACGTTCGCCTGCAGCGCTTCCTTCTGGTGCGCGCGGTCGCGCTGCCAGAACCCGAGGCGAATCGTGACCGCGACGACGACGAGAATCAGCAGCGCAGGCAGCCAGCGGATCTTCATCGGGCCACCCGCGAGGCGCATTCGCGAAAGCGAAGTGCGATAATTATCCTCTTCCTTTCGAATTGCCGTCGTCCGGTTCGTGTCATGCACATCCTCGTTCCCATCGCCTTCGTCCTCATCGTCGCCAGCATGGGCTCGGCGCTCTACTTCATGATGCAAGACCGCGGCCATACGAAACGCATGGTGTGGTCGCTTGCCACCCGTGTCGGGCTGTCGATCTCGCTGTTCCTGTTCATCCTGTTCGCGAACTGGATGGGCTGGATCCATTCGACCGGCCTGCCGATCGGGCGTTGATGCCTTCACCGCGCCGGCCTCTGTAATCGCTGTGACATTTCGCCGCACAGCGGAGCTACCAAGCAAAAGCGCCGCCTGACTGAGTCGCGGCGGCGCCGGATTGGCGTTGAGCGCAAGCAGCCGGCCGCTGCCCCGTCCCCGCCAATGAAAACGGCCCGCGCATCGCTGCGCGGGCCGTTGTTGCATTTACAGCCAGTAGACGACGACGTACAGGCCGAGCCAGACGACGTCGACGAAGTGCCAGTACCACGCGGCGCCTTCGAATGCGAAGTGGTGATCAGGCTTGAAGTGGCCGCGGATCATCCGCACCAGCACCACCGCGAGCATCGTGCCGCCGAGGAACACGTGGAAGCCGTGGAAGCCCGTCAGCAGGAAGAACGTCGAGCCGTACACGCCCGAGTTCAGCGTCAGGTTCAGTTCGTTGTACGCGTGGTAGTACTCGAAGCCCTGCGTGAACAGGAAGCAGACGCCGAGCACGAGCGTCGCGGCCAGCCACGCGATCGCCTTGTTGCGATGATTGTCGCGCAGCGCGTGGTGCGACACCGTCAGCGTCGCGCCCGACGACAGCAGCAGCGCCGTGTTCAGCGTCGGGATCGGCCACGGGCCCATCGTCTTGAAGTGACCGGCGAGCGCGGCCGGGCCTTCGTTCGGCCACACGGCGGAGAAATCCGGCCAGATCAGCTTGTAGTCGAGGCTGCCGAGCTGGTGCAGCGCGATTTCACGCGCGTAGAACAGCGCGCCGAAGAATGCGCCGAAGAACATGACTTCGGAGAAGATGAACCAGCTCATGCTCCAGCGGTACGACTTGTCGACGTTCTTGCCGTAATGACCGCCTTCCGACTCGGCGATCGAATCGCCGAACCAGTGGTACAGCGTGAAGAGCAACCACAGCAGGCCAAGCAGCGCCGTGTACGGAGCCCAGTCGTGACCGTTGATCCACAGCGCCACCGACGCGAGCATGACCAGCAGGCCGCAGGCCGCGCTGATCGGATGCTGCGACGGATGCGGCACGAAATAGTACGGGGTCTGGTTTTGACCGCTCATGCTTGATTCTCCACTTCAGTCCAATTTGTGTACCGGAAACCGCTCCGGCTTTATTTCTTGCACGGCACGACCGCCGCCGCTCTTTCCCGCACGCAGCGCCCGGGCGCTACGCACTGCATTCTTTCGTGGCCGCGAGCCTCAGCCCACGACCGCACGCACGATCAGGATCAGCACGCCGATGAACACACCGGCCGCGATCAACGCGACGATCAGCACGTGCAGCGGATTGAGCTGCGTCGCGTCGGCCTCCAGGTCGCGCCGCTTGCGCACCCCGAAGAACGACCACAACACCGCTCGCAACGCCTGGCCGAACGACCCGCTCCGCTTGGTCTCTGTCACTGCCCCGTCTCCGTCGTCATGCGTCCGGCTTCGCGTCGCCCTGCGCCGCCGTCTTGCGCGGTGCCGGCGCCGGCGCGGCCGGCGTGTTCAGCTCGAAGAACGTGTACGACAGCGTGATCGTCTTCACGTCCTTCGGCAGCTTCGGATCGATCACGAACACCACCTGCATCTTGCGCGACTCGTTCGCAGCCAGCGTCTGCTGCGTGAAGCAAAAACACTCGATCTTCTTGAAGAACTCCGTCGCCTGCTTCGGCGCGTAGCTCGGAATCGCCTGCGCCACCACCGGCCGGCCCTGCCCGTTGGTCACGTCGTATACGATCGTCGTCAGTTCGCCCGGATGCACGTCGAGGCTGTTGCGCTCCGGCTTGAAACCGAGCGGGCCGCGCGCATTCGCATCGAACTCGACCGACACCGTGCGGCTCATGTCGACCTGCGAGTTCTTCACCTCGCGTTCGCTGACATCGCGCTGCACCAGGTTGTTGATGCCGGTGATCTGGCAGATCGCGCGATACATCGGAATCAGCGCGAAGCCGAAGCCGAACATCAGTCCGGCCACGACGAAGAGCTTCACCAGCATCGAACGATTGAATGCGCGATCGACGGCGCCCTCTTCCGGCTTCGACATACGACGACTTCCTCGCTACTGCGTCAGTTACTGCATATCAGTGAGTGGACAGCCACCACTGCTTGATCACGACACCCACAAAAAAAACGGCGGCGATGACGAGCAGGATGAGGCCGAGCCGCTTGTTGCCCGCGCGAATCTGCTCGGGCGTTCGTCTTTGTTGTGGATTCCGGTTCATCTGAAACTTCGCTGAAACTTCGCTGAAACATCGATTCGGCGCCCGCCGCGCCTGCCTGCGCGGCAGGCAGCGGCGGAACGCCGGGTGAAACTTATTCGACGTGCGGCGGTTGCTCGAACGTGTGGAAGGGAGCCGGGCTCGGCACCGTCCACTCGAGGCCCGTCGCGCCATCCCACGGCTTGTCCGACGCCTTTTCCAGGTCGCCGCCGCCACGGTAGGCCGGCAGCGCGACCGCGAACAGGAAGTACACCTGCGCGAGGCCGAAGCCGAATGCGCCGATCGTCGCCACCTGGTTGAAGTCCGTGAACTGCGCCGGGTAGTCCGCATAACGACGCGGCATGCCCGCGAGACCGACGAAGTGCATCGGGAAGAACGTCAGGTTGAAGAAGATCATCGACGACCAGAAGTGGATCTTGCCGCGCGTCTCGTTGTACATCCAGCCCGTCCACTTCGGCGCCCAGTAGTACCAGCCCGAGAACAGCGCGAACAGGGAGCCTGCCACCAGCACGTAGTGGAAGTGCGCCACCACGAAGTAGGTGCCGTGGTACTGGATGTCGAGCGGCGCCATCGCCAGCATCAGGCCCGTCAGGCCGCCGAACGTGAACACGAACAGGAAGCCGATCGCGAACAGCATCGGGGTCTCGAACGTCATCGAGCCGCGCCACATCGTCGCGAGCCAGTTGAACACCTTCACGCCCGTCGGCACCGCGATCAGCATCGTCGCGTACATGAAGAACAGCTGACCGGTGACCGGCATGCCCGTCGCGAACATGTGGTGCGCCCAGACCATGAACGACAGGATCGCGATCGACGCCGTCGCGTACACCATCGAGCTATAGCCGAACAGCGTCTTGCGTGCGAACGCCGGGATCACCTGCGACACGATCCCGAACGCCGGCAGAATCATGATGTACACCTCGGGGTGGCCGAAGAACCAGAAGATGTGCTGGTACATCACCGGGTCGCCGCCGCCTGCCGCGTTGAAGAACGACGTGCCGAAGTGGCGGTCGAACAGCACCATCGTGATCGCGCCTGCCAGAACCGGCATCACGGCGATCAGCAGGTACGCGGTGATCAGCCAGGTCCATGCGAACATCGGCATCTTCATCAGCGTCATGCCCGGTGCGCGCATGTTCAGGATCGTCACGACGATGTTGATCCCGCCCATGATCGACGACGCGCCCATGATGTGGACCGCGAAGATCGCGAAGTCCATGCCCGGGCCCATCTGCGTCGACAGCGGTGCGTACAGCGTCCAGCCGGCGGCCGTCGCGCCGCCCGGCGCGAAGAACGAACCGACCAGCAGCACGGCCGCGACCGGCAGCAGCCAGAAGCTGAAGTTGTTCATCCGCGCGAACGCCATGTCGGACGCGCCGATCTGCAGCGGAATCATCCAGTTCGCGAAGCCGACGAACGCCGGCATGATCGCGCCGAACACCATGATCAGGCCGTGCATCGTCGTGAGTTCGTTGAAGAACTCCGGACGCATGATCTGCAGGCCCGGCTCGAACAGCTCGGCACGGATGCCGAGTGCCATCACGCCGCCCGACAGGAACATGATGAACGAGAACAGCAGGTACAGCGTACCGATGTCCTTGTGGTTGGTGGCGAACAGCCAGCGCCGCCAGCCGTGCGGCATTTCGTGCGCGTGGTCGTCGTGCGCGTGGTCCGCGGCTACGTCGTGCCCGATGCTAGACATGAGAATCTCCTAATGCGAATACGTCGACTAACTCAGCGACACGTCAAGCCGCCGGCCCGATCTCGACCCGCCGGGCTTCCTTCGCGTCAGCCCCGCCCGTGATCGTTTCCGGCTTTTTGAGAATAATGTGGTCTTCCGCCACGCCTGCTGCCTTCAGCGCGTCGCGCACGGCCTGTGCACGATGCTTGGCCAGTTCGGCGTTCGCGTCGGCCGAGCCCGTCTTGTCGGTGAAACCCGACAGCGCGAGCTTCGCGTCCGGATGTGCCTTCGCATAGTCGGCCGCTGCGGCGATCGCCGCCTTCGCGTCGGCCGGCAGCACGCTCTTGCCCGTTTCGAAGTAGATCGTCGACACAGCCGCCGATGCCGACGCTGCCGCCGGTTGCTCGGCCGCACCCGACGCGGCTTGCGCCGGTGCCGAGGCCGCTTCGGCCGGCGCCGCGGCGCCCGCCACGTCTTCCGGCATCTTGCCGTTGCGCGCGTCGGTCACTTGCTTCGGCTGCAGCAGGTCGTTCTTGTGGTTGCCCCACGAGTTGCGCTCGTACGTGATGACCGATGCGATGTCGAGGTCCGACAGCGACGCCCACGACGGCATCGCACCCTTGCCGTGCAGCACGCGCTCGACGTGGCCGGCGATCGGGCCGTTCACGATCGGGCTGCCGTCCATCGCCGGGAAGGCGCCGAGGCCCTTGCCGTTCACCTGGTGGCAGGCCGCGCAGTTCGCCTTGTAGACTTCCTCGCCGTGCGCGACGAGTTCGGCCATCGTGTAAACCTTGTTCGGATCGACCGATGCGCCGGCCAGCTTGGCCTTCTGCGCGCTCACCCACTTCGCGTAGTCGTCGTCCGACAGCACCACGACCACGACCGGCATGAACGCGTGTTCCTTGCCGCACAGTTCGGTACAGAAGCCGCGGAACGTGCCGACCTTGTCGGCCTTGAACCACGTATCGCGCACGAAGCCGGGGATCGCATCCTGCTTCACGCCGAACGCCGGCACGTACCACGAGTGAACGACGTCGTTCGCGGTCGTGATGATGCGGATCTTCTTGTTGACCGGCACGACGAGCGGGTTGTCGACTTCCTGCAGGTAGGTCTCGGTGATCGGCTTCTTGCCCATCACTTCGTCACGCGGGGTGCTGAGCGTCGACAGGAAGCTGATGCCCTCGCCCGGACCCTTCACGTAGTCGTAGCCCCACTTCCACTGGTAGCCGGTGACCTTGATCGTGAGATCGGCGTTGGTCGTGTCCTTCATCGCGACGACGGCCTTCGTGGCCGGCAGCGCCATCAGCACGACGATGATGAACGGCACGATCGTCCAGATGATTTCGACGGTCGTGCTTTCATGGAAATTGGCGGCCTTGTGGCCTTTGGATTTGCGGTGCGCGAAGATCGAATAGAACATCACGCCGAACACGCCGACGAAGATCACCGTACACAGGATCAGCATCATCGTGTGGAGATCGTAGAGCTCCTCGGCGATCTTCGTGACAGGCGGCTGAAAGTTGATCTCGTTGACGCGGGGGCCGCCCGGGCTATCACCGACCGCCAGAGCCGCGCCGGCAAAGAGCAATCCGCTGCATGCCAGCACGCCCGTGAGGGCTCGCTTGATTGTTTTCATAGCATCCTTACCCAAAATTTCCATTCAAACCCTCCCCCGTCGCAAGGCGCCGGCCTGTTCCGGCCGGTGCCCGCGCCTCGTCAGCCGCAGCGCCTGAGCGACACGCGCAGTTCGTCGGCGAACTGCGCACGCTTGTGCTGCGCGAGATGCTGCCCGATTACGACGGTCTGCCCGCGCGATACCAGTCGAATCGGATCGCGTGGCGTCGCACCCGGCTCGACCCGCACCCAGCGCGGATTGAATTCGATCTGCGTGAGCCGCTCCGCATCCATCCGCTCGATCACGAGCCGGTGCGGAAACAGCCTGATGCGCTCGTAATCGACCGCATGACGGGCATGGATCGCAAACGCGACGCCGACCGCCAGCAATTCGATTCCCGTGAAGGGCATGACGAGCCAGGCCCCCCGCCACATCAGCACTGCCGCGATCACCAGCGAGAAGCCCGCGAGCGACGCGTAAAACAGCACGAACTGGCGCGGCGACACCGAACAGTTGCGTTTCATGAGCCAGTCTTCGAGGACCGGTTCATCGTTCGTCTCCGCCGACACCCTTGCTGCTTCCATCGCCGCCTCACGCGAATGGCATGCGATGCATGCCTGCATCGGACTCGTCGGCCCGTATTGCGGGGACCCCGGGACGACAAGCTGACGCATTATAGGCGGGTTCAATGGCATCCACAAGCAAGCGGCTATCGGCCCGCGAGCCAAGCGCCACAAGCTTCCCGGCCGTTTTTGGCGTCTATTCGACCCCGCTTTGCGCCGCTAATTTCAGACATAACAAAACCCCTCTTTACCGCTTTACCGATTCTTCGGACGCCCCTTGCCGATATCTTCGATGCGCACGATGCCGTGCCCCTCGGGGGTCGTGCGCGGCACGGCCTTCCATGCGTGGCCGTAGATCACCTCGAACGTCAGGGCAATCGTGCCGTCCGCGCGCCGGCGCGCTTCCAGCGCGTCGCCGAGCGCCGCGCGAAAGCGCCGCGCCGCATGCTGCGGCACCGCGCGGTCGAACGGATAGGCGCCCCAGCGGCGCACGTCGGCCAGCAGGGAATCGGGGGTCTTGTACGTGACGGTCAGCACTTCCTGGTCCATCACCGGAATCTCGAAGCCGCTCTCGACGAGCATGTCGCCGAGGTCGTGCATGTCGACGAAATCGACGACGCGCGCGGCCGGCGGCGCGATGCCGAGCGCCGCTTCGGCGTCCGCGCAGGCCGCGCGCAGCTCGCGCAGCGTGTCGGGGCCGAGCGTGCTGAACATCAGCAGGCCGTTCACGCGCAGCACGCGCTGCCATTCAGGGAACACCGTATCGGGACGCGAATGCCAGTGCAGCGCGAGATTCGACCAGATCAGGTCGAACGCGCCGGCCGCGAACGGCAGCACCGAGAAGTCGGCCTGCGCGACGCGCGGGCCGCGCTGGCCCAGCGCCCGGCCGAGCGACGCGGGCAGCCAGCGGCGCCAGCTCGCCTGCTCGACCTCGCGCTGGCCCGCCCGTGCGAGCATCGCGCCGGACAGGTCGACGCCGAACACCGGGGCTTCGGGAAAGCGCGCGCGCAGCGCCGGCAGGTCGTCGCCCGGGCCGCAGCCTGCGTCGAGCACGGCCGCGGGGCTCACCTTGATGTATTCGAGGCGCTCGTTCATCCGCTGCGCGATCTCGCGCGGCAGGAACGCGACCGCGTCGAACGTGGCGGCGCGGCGATCGAAGATCCGCCGCAGACGCCGGGCGTCATTGGCCGGACGGCCGGTTGAAGTCGAAGCTGGGGACATGTCGGGCACACTGGCGAAGAGCCCGAAGTATACTCGCTCGCCTCGCAGCCTTCATCGAGGCGGGGCCGCCAGGAGTGTTCGCGATGGATCGCAGTTCCGCCCCGCGCCCGATGCGCGTCGTTTTGTCGCAGGTTCGCGCGCTGGCCGTGCGCGTCGTCGCACTCGCCTTGCCGAATCGGTGCGCGCTGTGCGGCAATTTGTCACATCCGGTGATTTGCAGCGCCTGCGACGCCGCGTACTGGAACGAAGCGCGGCTGCGCTGCGACGTCTGCGCCGTGCCGCTGGGCGTCGGGCGGCCGCGGCCGCGCGCAGCCCGCGGCGGGCACGGCGGCGCCGGTTCCGCGTCCGCGTACCGGTGCGAAGCATGCCGCGCGACGCCGCCGCCGTTCGATGCGACGCTCGCGCTCGCCGATTACCGCGCCCCGCTCGACGGGCTCGCGCGCGGCCTGAAGTTTCATGCGCGGCTCGCGCTCGGCGCGGAATTCGCGGCCCGGCTCGCACAGCGGATCGACGACACGGACGCGCTGCGCGCCACCGGCGGCTTCGACGTGATCGCACCGGTGCCGGTGTCGCACGGTCGGCTCGTCGCGCGCGGCTACAACCAGGCGTGGGCGATCGCGCGGCCGCTCGCGCGCCGGCTCGGCGTGCGCGCCGACGCGGCGCTGCTGGCACGCGTGGCCGAAACCGCGCCGCAGTCGCGGCTCGACCGGCGCGCGCGGCGCGACAACGTGCGCGCGGCGTTCGCGGTGGCGGGCGACCTCACCGGCCGCCACGTGGCACTCGTCGACGACGTGATGACGTCCGGCGCGACGCTCGCGGCGGCCGCGCAGGCATTGAAGGCGGCGGGCGCCGCACGCGTGACGAATCTGGTTGCGCTGCGCACCGCCAGGGATTAATTAGATAGAGAGGCCGGCCGCCCGCGCGCGGCGCCGGCCGTCACGAACCGGCCGGCCAGGACGAGTGCACGTCGCTCCGTCCCGGCCGGCCCAGCCAGACCCAACCATGTTCAACGTCGTCCTCGTCGCCCCCGAAATTCCGCCGAACACCGGCAACGTGATCCGCCTGTGTGCCAATACCGGCGCGCGCCTGCATTTGATCGAGCCGCTCGGCTTTCCGCTCGACGACGCGAAGATGCGCCGCGCGGGCCTCGACTATCACGAGTACGCGGAAATGCGCGTGCATCGCGACTGGGACGCGTTCGTCGCGACCGAAGCACCCGATCCCGCGCGGATGTTCGCGTTCACGACCCGTGGCTCGGGCCGCTTCCATGACCATGCATTCGTGCCGGGCGACTGGTTCGTGTTCGGCTCGGAAACACGCGGCCTGCCGGCCGAGGTGCTCGAACGCTTCGCGAACGAACAGCGCGTACGCCTGCCGATGCGGCCGGGCAACCGCAGCCTGAACCTGTCGAACACGGTGGCGGTGGTCGTGTTCGAGGCGTGGCGCCAGGCCGGCTTCGAAGGCGGCGCCTGACGCGCGGCCGGATCCGCTCACGCGCTAGATACGCGCGAGCCGCGCGCGATACAGGTCGTAGATGTCGGATGAAAAGCACGCGAACACCACGCGTGCGAGGTTCGGCGCCTGCGGCAGCATTTCGGCGACCGTGCCGACCGCGATGTCGACGGCCTCCTCGGCCGGATAGCGGTACACGCCGCAGCTGATCGCCGGGAATGCGATCGAGGTTGCCGCAACCTCCTCGGCCAGCTCGATCGCACGCCGGTAGCATGCCGCGAGCAACTCGGGCTCGCCGCGCCCGCCGCCGTGCCACACCGGGCCGACCGCATGAATCACGTACCGGGCCGGCAGCCCGTGGCCACGCGTGAGCTTCGCGTCGCCGGTCTCGCAGCCGCCGAGCGTGCGGCACTCGGCGAGCAGGCCCGGGCCGGCCGCGCGATGGATCGCGCCGTCGACCCCGCCGCCGCCGAGCAGCGAACCGTTCGCAGCATTGACGATCACGTCGACGTCGAGCGTCGTGATGTCGACGCGTTGCGCGTCGAGCGTGGTGGAACCGATCTGCAGCATGACACCCTCCCGAAACGCCGGAGACGGTTCAAGCGTAGTGCGCTTTGGCGCCGCCCGCTTTGCGCGAGCGGGCCCGGCCGCAAAAAATCGGTGTGATTCGTCGGCGTTATTCGGCGCGCGCGTCGCGCCGCAGCAGGCCGCTGACCGCATCGCGCGGTGCGACGCCGTCGAACAGCACACCGCACACGGCTTCGGTGATCGGCATTTCGATCGCCTGCGCGCGCGCGAGCGCGAGCACGGCCTGTGCGCAGCGCACGCCTTCGGCCACATGGCCGAGCGCGCCGAGGATGTCGTTCAGCGAGCGGCCGGCCGCCAGCTGCAGGCCGACCGTGCGATTGCGCGACAGGTCGCCCGTCGCGGTGAGGATCAGGTCGCCGAGGCCCGTGAGGCCCGTGAAGGTCTCCGCGCGGCCGCCGAGCGCGACGCCGAGCCGCGACATTTCGGCGAGACCGCGCGTGACCAGCGCGGCGCGCGCGTTCAGCCCGAGGCCGAGGCCGTCGGCGATGCCGGTCGCGATCGCCAGCACGTTCTTCACCGCGCCGCCGACCTCGACGCCGACCACGTCGTCACCCGTATAGATCCGCATCGCGCCGTGATGGAACGCGGCCAGCGTGCGCTCGCGGCATTCGGCGGACGTGCTCGCGACCGTCAGCGCGACGGGCAGCGCGAGCCCGACCTCGCGGGCGAAGCTCGGCCCCGACAGCACGCCGTTGCTGTGCTGCCCCGGCAGCTCGGCCGCGATCACCTGGTGCGGCAGCAGATGCGTGTCGGCCTCGAAGCCCTTGCAGACCCACACGACATGCGCGGGCACGCAGCCCGCGTCGCGCATCGCGCCGAACAGCGTGCGCAGCCCGGCCACGGGTGCTGCGATCACGCACAGTGCGTCGTCCGCGGCGCCGTGCGCGAGCGCCGCGCCGAGATCGGCGTCGTAGCGCAGCGCATCGGGCAGCGCGATGCCGTCCAGATAGCGGGAATTTTCGTGCCGGGCCTGCAGCCCGGCGATCAGCGCGGCGTCGCGCGCCCAGAGAAGCGTATCGTGCCGCGCGGCCAGATGGCCCGCGAGCGCGGTGCCCCAGGCACCGGCGCCGAGAACGGCTACTTTCATACCCAGCACCGGTCCGGAGTGAAACGTCAGTTCAGCGTCGTGCCGTTCGGCGCGCCTGCCGCACCGGCCTGCTGCTGCTGAAGCTGAGCGAGACGCTGCTCGTACAGCGCCTGGAAGTTGATTTCCGCCAGGTGGATCGGCGGGAAGCCCGCACGCGTGATCGCGTCGGCGATGTTCGAGCGCAGGTACGGGAACAGGATCGTCGGGCAGGCGATGCCGACGAGCGGGTCGAGCTGTTCGTCGGGAATGTTGCGAATGTCGAAAATGCCGGCCTGCTTCGCTTCGATCAGGAACGCGACCTTGTCCTTCACCTTCGCGGTGACGGTGCCCGACACGACGACTTCGAAGACGCTTTCCGCGAGACGTTCGGCCTTGACGTCGACTTCGACTTCAACCGACGGCATGTCCTGCTCGAGGAAGATCGCCGGCGAATTCGGCTGCTCGAGCGACATATCCTTCAGGTAGACGCGCTGGATGTTGAAGAACGGTTGGTTTTCGACGTCGGACATGGTGTTTCCCTAAAAGTGGTGACGCGGCGGCCCGGCTTCACGCCGGCCGCCTCGGTTGAATCCTGCGCGCTCATGCCGCGGCGCGGCCGGCGGCCATTCTGCCCTAATCAGGCCGCTTGCAGAAGCGGCACGAGCCCGCCTTCGCGGTCGAGCTTCGACAGATCGTCGTAGCCGCCGACGTGCGTGTCGCCTATGTAGATTTGCGGGACCGTGCGACGGCCGGTGCGCGTCATCATTTCCTCACGGCGGGCCGGATCGCGGTCGATCAGCACCTTTTCGATCTGCTCCACGCCGCGCAGCTTCAGCAGGCGCTCGGCCTGAATGCAATACGGACACACCTGCGTGCTGTACATCAAAACCTTGCTCACTTCGCCACTCCTTGTTTGACGACCGGCATCCCGGCCTGCTGCCAGGCGGCGACGCCGCCCTCGAGCACGTGTACCTCGGCATAGCCTGCCGCCTCGACCTCGCGCGCCGCCTTCTGCGACTGCTGGCCGTTCTGGCAGACGAGCAGCACGGGGGTGCTCTTGTTTTTCGCGACCTGCGCAATTTTCGCGCCGATCTCGCCGGCGGCGACCTGGCGCGCCGACGGCAGGTGGCCGGCGGCGAAGTCGGACGCGGTACGCAGGTCGATCACGACCGCGTTGCGGCGATTGATGAGCTGCGTCGCCTCCGCGGCCGACAGGCCGCCGCGGCCGCGGCGCAGGGCCGGCCATGCGAGCAGGCCGCCGGAAACCAGAAGGATCGCGATAAGGGCCAGGTTCGTGTAATTGGTAAAGAACGTCACGGAATGCCGCCGGAAAAAGAGAAATCGGATGAGGACAATCGCGCCATTATAAAATAACCGCCTTGCGCGATGGCGGACCCGGGCCGGGTACCGCGCGACGCGCCCCGCTTCCCTATCACTACCGACCGCAAGATCCATGTACAAACTCGTTCTCATCCGCCACGGCGAATCGACGTGGAACAAGGAAAACCGCTTCACCGGCTGGGTCGACGTCGACCTGACCGAACAGGGTCGCAACGAGGCCTACCAGGCCGGCGAATTGCTCAAGGAGGCCGGCTACACGTTCGACATCGCCTACACGTCGGTGCTCAAGCGCGCGATCCGCACGCTGTGGCACGTGCAGGACAAGATGGACCTGATGTACCTGCCGGTCGTCCACTCGTGGCGCCTGAACGAGCGCCACTACGGCGCGCTGTCGGGCCTGAACAAGGCGGAAACGGCCGCCAAGTTCGGCGACGAGCAGGTGCTCGTGTGGCGCCGCAGCTACGACACGCCGCCGCCGGCGCTCGAGCCGACCGACGAGCGCGCGCCGTTCGACGACCCGCGCTACGCGAAGGTGCCGCGCGAGCAGCTGCCGCTCACCGAATGCCTGAAGGACACGGTCGCGCGCGTGCTGCCGCTGTGGAACGAGTCGATCGCGCCGGCCGTCCGTGCGGGCAAGCAGGTGCTGATCGCCGCGCACGGCAACTCGCTGCGCGCGCTGATCAAGTACCTCGACGGCATCTCGGACAGCGACATCGTCGGCCTGAACATCCCGAACGGCGTGCCGCTCGTGTATGAGCTCGACGAGAACCTGAAGCCGATCACGCACTACTACCTGGGCGACCAGGACGCGATCGCGAAGGCGCAGGCCGCCGTCGCGAAGCAGGGCAAGGCGGGCTGATACCCGTCGTGCCGGGCGGGCCGCCTCGCGCGCGGCCTGCCCGGCCGCTCCGGCGCGCGGGCGCGAACCTTCGCGGCCCCGGTGCTGTCGAACCCGCTTTCGAATCCGCTGCGCATCCGGCGCCCCCGCCGGGACCGGGCTCCCGGACCATTTCGCACCGGTCCACTGAGCAATCGGGCGAACAGTTATACTTGTCCGCTACATCCCCGCTACCGCCACGCGCTTCCCGACCGCACCAGACTCTCTATGCGAATGAAATTGAAGAACATCGGCCTGATTGCCGCGGGCCTCGCCACGGGCGTATTCGCCACGCTGCAGGTTTCGGCATCGGCCGAGCAGACCGCCACGGCACCGCTTCCCCTCGACCAGCTCCGCCTGTTCGCGGAAGTGTTCGGCCAGATCAAGCGCGAGTACGTCGAGCCGGTCGACGACAAGAAGCTGCTGACGGCGGCGATCAAGGGCATGGTGTCGAGCCTCGACCCGCACTCGTCGTTCCTCGACAAGACCGACTACGACGAGCTGCAGGAGCAGACCAAGGGCCGCTTCGCGGGCCTCGGCATCGAGATCTCGCAGGAAGACGGCCTCGTCAAGGTGATCTCGCCGATCGAAGATACGCCCGCGTTCCGCGCCGGCATCCGTCCGGGCGACCTGATCACGCGCATCAACGACAAGCCGGTGCGCGGCATGACGCTCGACAAGGCCGTCAAGCAGATGCGCGGCGAGCCGGGCACCAAGGTCACGCTGACGATCTTCCGCAAGAGCGACGACCGCACGTTCCCGATCACGGTCACGCGCGCGATCATCAGGGTCCAGAGCGTGAAGATGAAGCTGCTCGACCCGGGCTACGCATATATCCGGATCACGAGCTTCCAGGAGCGCACGACGCCCGATCTCGCCGCGAAGCTGCAGGACATCGCGCGCCAGCAGCCGAACCTGAAGGGCCTGATCGTCGACCTGCGCAACAACGGCGGCGGCCTGCTGCAGAGCGCGGTCGGCGTCGCCGGCGCGTTCCTGCCGCCCGACTCCGTCGTCGTGTCGACCAACGGCCAGATCCCGGATTCGAAGCAGGTCTACCGCGACACCTACGACAACTACCGCCTGCCGTCCTTCGACGGCGATCCGCTGAAGAGCCTGCCGCCGATCTTCAAGACCGTGCCGATGGTCGTGCTGACGAACGCTTACTCGGCGTCCGCGTCGGAGATCGTCGCCGGCGCGCTGCAGGATTCGAAGCGCGCGCAGATCATGGGCAAGACGACGTTCGGCAAGGGCTCGGTGCAGACGGTCCGTCCGATGACGGCCGACACCGCGCTGCGCCTGACGACCGCCTACTACTACACGCCGAGCGGCCGTTCGATCCAGAACAAGGGCATCACGCCCGACGTGCCGGTCGATCAGTATGCGGACGGCGATCCGGACGACGTGCTCGTGACGCGCGAGGTCGACTACACGAACCACCTCGCGAACACGCAGGATCCGAATGAGAAGAAGGAACAGGAAGAGCGCGAGCAGCGCCGGATGGATCAGCTGCGCGTCCTCGAGGAGCAGAACGACAAGAAGACGCCGGAGCAACGCCAGAAGGACCGCGATCGCAAGCCGATCGAGTTCGGCAGCGCCGACGACTTCATGATGCAGCAGGCGCTCAACAAGCTCGAGGGCAAGGCGGTGCAGGAATCGAAGTCGCTGCTCGCCGAGAGCACGACGAAGAGCCCTGCGACCAAGGCCGCGTCCCCCGCGAAGGCGTCGGGCACGAAGGCCGCCGCACCGAAGCCCGCGTCGGCGCCGCAGTAAGCGCCGGCCGGCATCCGACGGGCCATCGCGGGAAGACCGCGATGGCCCGTTTTTCATGTGCGCCTAGAATACGCAGATGGACGCAGAGGCGTCCGCGCCGCCGCCGGCGGCATGCCTCACCCGACCTCTCCCATGAACGACGATCAACTCCTCCGCTACTCCCGCCACATCCTCGTCGACGAAATCGGCATCGAGGCGCAGCAGCGCTTCCTCGACGCGCATGCGATCGTCGTCGGTGCCGGCGGTCTCGGCTCGCCGGCCGCGATGTATCTCGCGGCGTCCGGGGTCGGCACGATCACGCTCGTCGACGCCGACACGGTCGACCTCACGAACCTGCAGCGACAGATCCTGCACGTGACGGCCTCGGTCGGCCGCAGCAAGGTCGAATCGGGGCGCGACACGCTCGGGCAGCTGAACCCGGAAGTGACCGTGCATGCGGTCGCGGCGCGCGTCGACGATGCATGGCTCGACGCGCACGTGCCGCAGGCGACCGTCGTGCTCGACTGCACCGACAACTTCGCGACGCGGCATGCGATCAACCGCGCGTGCGTCGCGCACGGCGTGCCGCTCGTGTCGGGCGCCGCGCTGCGCTTCGACGGCCAGATCAGCACCTTCGACTTCCGCGACCCGGCCGCGCCCTGTTACGCGTGCGTGTTTCCGGAGGACCAGCCGTTCGAGGAAGTCGCGTGCGCGACGATGGGCGTGTTCGCGCCGACGGTCGGGATCATCGGCGCGATGCAGGCCGCCGAAGCGCTGCGCGTGATCGGCGCGATCGGCACGACGCTCAACGGGCGGCTGATGATGCTCGATTCGCTGCGGATGGAATGGGCGACGATGAAGATCGCGCGCCAGGCCGACTGCCCCGTGTGCCAGGGCCGGCACTGACGCGCGCGGGATGCATAAACGCATGCGCCGGGCGGCGCATGCGCGACGTTTCGCTACCTTCGCGACGCGCGCGACGGTTTCGCCGCGCAGTCCGCGCCGCCTAGGCGGCCGCGTCCGCGCGCGGTTCCGCGACCGACAGGCGCTTGAGCGCCGCCTGCACTTCCTCCGGCTCGAACGCGGCCAGCACGTCGGCCGTCGGCTTCTCGAGCGCCTTCAGGTGCGCGCGCAGGATCTCCTGCTTCACGACCAGCAACTGGCTCGGGTGCATCGAGAACTCGGTGAGCCCCATCCCGAGCAGCAGGCGCGTGAGCGCCGGATCGCCCGCCATCTCCCCGCACACCGACACCGACACGCCTGCACGCTTCGCTTCGCGCAGCGTATAGGCGATCAGGTGCAGCACCGCCGGATGCAGCGGGTCGTACAGGTGGGCGACCGCGTTGTCCGCGCGGTCGATCGCGAGCGTGTACTGGATCAGGTCGTTCGTGCCGATCGACAGGAAATCGAAGCGCTTCAGGAACAGCGGCAGCGCGATCGCCGCGGCCGGGATCTCGATCATCGCGCCGACGCGCACGTTCGGATCGTATGCGAGCCCCGCGTCGTCGAGCTGGCGCTTCGCCTCGCGGATCAGGTCGAGCGTCTGGTCGATCTCCTGCGCGTGCGCGAGCATCGGGATCAGTATCTTCACCTGCCCGAACGCGGACGCGCGCAGGATCGCGCGCAGCTGCGTGAGGAACATCTGCGGCTCGGACAGGCTCCAGCGGATCGCACGCAGGCCGAGCGCCGGGTTCGGCGCCGTCTCGTAGCCTTCGTCGAGCGCCTCGAGCGGCTTGTCCGCGCCGACGTCGATCGTGCGGATCGTCACCGGCATGCCCTTCATCCACTCGACCGCGCGCTTGTACGCGGCGAACTGCTCCTCCTCCTCGGGCATCTCCTTCTGATGCATGAACAGGAACTCGGAGCGGAACAGCCCGACGCCGACCGCGCCGGCCTCGACCGCCGCCTTCGCGTCGTCGGGCAGCTCGATGTTCGCGTAGAGGTCGATCTTCGTGCCGCACAGGGTTTGCGTCGGCGAGAACTTCAGGCGCTGCAGCTTGCGCTGTTCGAGCAGCTTCTCGGACTGGCGGTACGAATATTCCTCGAGGACGATCGGCGCGGGATCGACGATCACGATCCCCTGGTCGCCGTCGACGATGATCAGGTCGTCCTGGCGGATCAGCGAACTCGCATGCTGGACGCCGACCGCGGCCGGAATGCCGAGGCTGCGCGCGACGATCGCCGTGTGCGACGTGCGGCCGCCGAGGTCGGTGACGAACGCCTGGAACGACTGCGTCTTGAACTGCATCATGTCGGCCGGCGCGATGTCGTGCGCGACGACGATCATCTCGTTCGTACCGTTCTTGGCCGCGCGATCGAGCGCCTGCGACGCCGACGGCGCACCGGCGAGCGCCTTCAGCACGCGCTCGACCACCTGCTCGATGTCGGCCTTGCGCTCGCGCAGGTATTCATCCTCGATATCGTCGAAGTGGCGCGTGAGCAGCTCGAGCTGCTCGGTCAGCGCCCATTCGACGTTGTAGCGTCGCGTGCGGACCAGGTCGATGGTTTCCTGCACGAGCATCGCGTCGCTCAGGATCATCGCGTGGACGTCGATGAACGCGCCCACTTCGGTCGGGGTGTCGTCGGTCAGGTCGGCGCGCAGCGCCTCGAGTTCGCGATGCACGACCTCGCGCGCCGTGCTGAAACGCTCGACCTCGGCGTCGATCTGGTTCGCCTCGACCAGGTAATGGGCGACGTCGAGCGCCGCCGGCGCGATCAGATACGCTCGCCCGATCGCGATACCACGTGAGACGGGAATGCCATGCAGCGTGAAGGACACGCGCACCTCCTCTGTACATGTAAAGCCGCGGCACACTGCTGCGATGCGCTTATGACCCCGGTTAGCGATTATAAATTCCGCACCTCCGTGCTGGCTGCATGCAGCGCAGCATTGCGATTTCCGCATCAATGCTACGGACGAAAAAAATGCCGCGACATACGCGGCATTCTGCTTCGAAACGGCAACGATCGCGGGGCAGGCCCCGGATCACTGACCTTCGCCGAACTTGTCCGCGATCAGCTTGAGCAACGCGTCCATCGCCTCGCGCTCGTCCGGACCTTCGGTCTCGATCGTCACGCTGCTGCCGATGCCCGCCGCGAGCATCATCACGCCCATGATGCTTTTCGCGTTGATCTTGCGTCCGTTGCGCGTCATCCAGACTTCCGACTGGAAGTTGCCGGCCAGTTGCGTAAGCTTGGCCGATGCGCGCGCATGGAGCCCCAATTTGTTGACGATGGTGGTTTCTTGTTGAAGCATGGTTCTCGGTCGGGTCGGTCGAGGCCGCCGGCGACGTGCGTCGGCGGGTCGGTCTAAAACGGAAAACGGGACGGTCAGTGCGATTCGGTGCGCGGTTGCGGCTCGGGCGGAATCGGCGCGCACTGGCCGCAGCCGGTTTCCGAAGGCGGCGGCGGCGTGCCGGCAGACACCTCGTGGACGCCCTTCGCGCCGCCGGACAGCGCCTTGTCGACGAGCTTGTCGAGCGGCACGGTACGGTAGCAGACGGCGCGCACCAGCATCGGCAGGTTCACGCCCGCCAGCACGCGCACGTTGTCGAGCTTCGCGAGCTGGCCCGCGATGTTCGCGGGCGTCGCGCCGTACATGTCGGTCAGCACGACGACGCCGTTCTCTTCCCTGAGCCGCGCGAGCTCCGCGTGCGCGAACGCCATCACCTGGGTCGGGTCGCTGTCCGCCAGCACGTCGATGCAGCCGATGCGCGCGGGCACGCCGCCGTAGATGTGCGCGATGCAGTCCCGCAGCGCGGTGGCGAGCGGCGCGTGCGCGATGATCAGAATCCCGGCCATGTCAGACTGCCCCCGGCCGCCCTTGGCGGGCCGACGCCCCGCAGCGGGGCAACGAGCATAGCGAGTATGGGAAACGTTTCATGTTCAGCCTTGCAACGGTTTCGGCCCGACCGCCGGGCCTTCGGCGCGCTGGTCGCGGCACCGGGCAAGCGGGCATTGTAGCAGGCCGGTCGAACCGCTCCGGCGACGGGGGGCCTGCGCGGCCGCCGCCGGGCTTGCGCGGAAAGCGGGCTACGCGGCCGCCCGCTCCAGCGCGTCGATGAACATCGCGGCGACGTCGAAACCCGTCTGCTCCATGATTTCGCGGAAGCACGTCGGGCTCGTCACGTTCACCTCGGTCAGCCAGTCGCCGATCGCGTCGAGCCCGACCAGCAGCAGCCCGCGCGCGGCGAGCACCGGCCCGAGCGTCGCGGCGATCTCGCGGTCGCGCGGCGTCAGCGGCTGCGCGACGCCGAGCCCGCCCGCGGCGAGATTGCCGCGCACCTCGCTGCCCTGCGGAATCCGCGCGAGCGAATACGGCACCGGCTCGCCGGCGATCAGCAGAATGCGCTTGTCGCCCGCCGTGATCTCGGGAATGAACTTCTGGATCATCAGCGAGCGCGTGCCGTCGTGGCCGAGCATCTCGATGATCGCGCCGAGATTCATCCCGTCGGCCTTCACGCGGAATACGCCCATCCCGCCCATGCCGTCGAGCGGCTTCACGATCACGTCGCCATGCTCGGCATGGAACGCTCGCAGGCGCGCGGCGTCGCGCGTGACGAGCGTCGGCGCGACGAACTGCGGAAACTCGCCGATCGCGAGCTTCTCCGAGTGATCGCGGATCGACTGGGGCTTGTTGAACACGCGCGCGCCCGCCCGTTCGGCAAGCTCGAGCATCCAGGTGGCCGTCACGTATTCCATGTCGAACGGCGGATCCTTGCGCATCAGCACCGCGCCGAACGACGTCAGCTGACGCGATTCGTGCGCGGCCGCCTCGAACCACGGATGGCGATGCAGGTCGGCCGTGTCGCCGACGATCGTCACGCGCTGCACGTCAGCCTCGACGCCCGAGCCCGTCCATGCGAGCTGGTGCGGCTGGCACGCGTACACCGCATGCCCGCGCCGCGCGGCCTCCGCCATCATCGCGTAGGTCGAATCCTTGTAGATCTTGAAGCGCTCGAGCGGGTCGGCGATAAAGAGAATGTCCATGCGGGTCCTGTACGTAGCGAAGCCGTTACACCTGGATGGCTTCGGGATCGGTCTTTTCCAGTTCGATCGACGACGCGATCAGCGACAGGCGCGCGACGACGCCGTACATGTAGAAACGGTTCGGCGGCGCGGCGCCCGGCTTCGCGCCGGCATCCGGCAGCGCGGTGTGCTCGAAGCCGAGCGGCACGTAGTGCATGCCGGGCGCGTTCAGGTTCTGGTCGCGCTCGCGGCCGCCGTGCGTGCGGTAGAAACCGCCGACCACGTAGCGGTCGATCATGTACACGACCGGCTCGGCCACTTCGTCGCCGACGCGCTCGAACGTGTACACGCCTTCCTGGACGATCACGTCGCGCACCGCGAGGCCGGCCTTCGACTCGGCCATCTGCGCGCGCTCGGCCTTCGACATGCGGCCGATCTCGGCCGCGTCGTGCACGGTCATCACGCCGCGCCCGGCGGTGCCCGCGTCGGCCTTCACGACGACGTACGGCTTTTCGCTGATGCCGTATTCGCGATACTTGCGCGCGATCTTCTTCAGCACGCCGTCGATCGCGTCGGCGAGCGCCTGCTCGCCTTCATGCGCCTGCCAGTCGACGCCTTCGACGTGCGCGAAATACGGATTCACCATCCACGGATCGACGCCGACCATCTTCGCGAACTTCTTCGCGACGTCGTCGTAGCACGAGAAGTGCGTCGACTTGCGGCGCACGGCCCAGCCCGCGTGCAGCGGCGGCAGCAGGTACTGCTCGTGCAGGTTCTCCAGCACGGCGGGAATCCCGGCCGACAGGTCGTTGTTCAGCAGGATCGAGCACGGATCGAAATTCTTCAGGCCGAGGCGGCGCTGCGAACGCTCGAGCGGTTCGAGCACGATCTTCTGGCCGTCGGCCAGCGTGATCGGCGTCATGTCGGTGATGCTCGGGTCGAGCGAGCCGAAGCGCACGTTCAGGCCGGCCTGGCGCATGATCGTCGCGAGCCGCGCGACGTTTTCCAGGTAGAACGCGTTGCGGGTCGGCAGCTCGGGAATCACGAGCAGGTTCTTCGCGTCCGGGCAGATCTTCTCGATCGCCGCCATCGCGGCCTGGACGGCGAGCGGCAGCACTTCGGACGGCAGATTATTGAACGCGCCGGGGAACAGGTTCGCGTCGACGGGCGCCAGCTTGAAACCGGCGTTGCGCAGGTCCACCGAACAATAGAACGGCGGGGTGTGTTCCTGCCATTCGAGCCTGAACCAGCGTTCGATCGCAGGCGTCGCGTCGAGGATCTTCTGCTCGAGCTCGAGCAGCGGACCGTTCAACGCGGTAACGAGGTGGGGAACCATGAATCACTCGCGAGCGGGAGAATGAAGATTGTAGAGCAATTGCCTTGCCCATTTGGGGATTGTTCCCGGCTTCACAAGGATATGGAGGAAGTTTTCGGCTATTGACCCGATAGCCTGAAGGGTTATGCGCTACGGCAGCACGCGGCAGGAGAAAAAAAGCCCGCCGGGTGGCGGGCCGAAGTCGCTGCGCTCATTCGTGGCGGGCGCCGTCTGCGCGGCGGCCCGCCGTCATCCTTGTGACTTATTCGACATGTTCGCCGTGCAGGATCACGTCGAGGCCCTCGCGCTCTTCCTCTTCGGACACGCGCAGGCCAATCGTCAGGTCGATCAGCTTCAGCAGCACGAAGCTCAGCACGCCGCTGTAGACCAGCGTGATCAGCACGCCCTTCGCCTGCAGCAGCAGGCTGCCGTCGGCGCCGCCGATGTCCTTGACCGCGAACACGCCCGTCAGCAGCGCGCCGAGAATCCCGCCAATGCCGTGCACGCCGAACGCGTCGAGCGAATCGTCGTAGCCGAGCTTCGACTTGAGCCACGTGGCCGACCAGAAGCAGATCACGCCCGCCGCGATGCCGATCACGAGCGCACCGGCGACGCCGACGAAGCCGGCAGCCGGCGTGATCGCCACGAGACCCGCGACCGCGCCCGACACGATGCCGAGCACCGACGGCTTGCCCTTCGCGACCCATTCCGCAAACATCCAGCCGAGCGCCGCGCAGGCGGTCGCCACTTGCGTGGTCAGCATCGCGAAGCCGGCACGGCCGTCGGCCGCGACCGCGGAGCCCGCGTTGAAGCCGAACCAGCCGACCCACAGCATCGAGCCGCCGATCATCGTCAGCACCAGGTTGTGCGGCGCCATCGATTCGCGGCCGTAGCCGACGCGCTTGCCGAGCACGAGGCACGACACGAGGCCCGCGATACCGGCGTTGATGTGCACCACCGTGCCGCCCGCGAAGTCGAGCACGCCGTCGGCCGACAGCCAGCCGGTCGGCTCCCACACCATGTGCGCGATCGGCACATAGACGATCAGCGACCAGAGCGTCATGAACACGAGCATCGCCGAGAACTTCATGCGATCGGCGAACGCGCCGCAGATCAGCGCCGGCGTGATGATCGCGAACGTCATCTGGTAGACGAAGTAGACCGATTCCGGAATCGTCGTCGCGAGATGGCTGACGGTCAGCGTGGTCGCCTTGTCGCCCTTGATGTAGTTCATGCCGTGCAGGAACACGCGCGACAGGCCGCCGATGAAGCCGTTGCCCGGCGTGAACGCGAGGCTGTAGCCCACCACCGTCCACAGCACCGTGATCGCGGCGGTGATCGCGAAGCTCTGCATCACGGTCGCGAGCACGTTCTTCTTGCGGACCATGCCCGCGTAGAACAGTGCGAGGCCGGGGATCGTCATGAACAGCACGAGCGCGGTGGACGTCAGCATCCACGCGGTGTCGCCGGCACTGATCTTCGACGAATCGACGGAGAACGGCTCGGTCGGCGCGGCGGGTGCGGCCGGCGCGGACGCGGCGGCGGCGGCCGATGCGTCGGAGGCGGCGCCCGAAGCGGGTGCGGCGGCAGCGGCAGGTGCCGATGCGTCGGTGGCGGCCGGCGCCGAAGCGGCGGGAGCCGCGGCTGCCGATGCATCGGACGCCGTGGCGGCGGGCGCGGACGCTGCCGCGGCGGAGGCCGCGTCGTCGGCGAGCGCGGGACCGACGCCAGCCGCGATCAGCGAGCCAGCCATCAGCAGGGACATCAGAAGTTTGCGCATCTCGGGTTTCCTCTTGTCGCTTGTCTTGGTCTGTTACAGCGCGTCTGCGCCGGTCTCCCCGGTCCGGATCCGGATCACTTGCTCGATCGGCGTGACGAAGATCTTTCCGTCGCCGATCTTGCCGGTGCGGGCTGCACGCTCGATCGCCTCGACCGCCTGGTCGACGAGATCGTCGGACACGGCCGCCTCGATCTTCATCTTCGGCAGGAAATCGACCACGTACTCGGCGCCCCGGTACAGCTCGGTGTGCCCCTTCTGGCGCCCGAACCCTTTCACCTCAGTGACCGTGATGCCCGAGACGCCGAGCGCGGAGAGCGCTTCGCGCGTCTCATCGAGCTTGAACGGCTTGATGATTGCGGTAATCAGTTTCATGGAGTCCTCTCGCAGGTTGATCCCGTCGAATTGGTTGGAATGGTGTGACCGTCTCTCCTCAGCAACTCGCATGCCATGTTCGCGCGAGCACCGCCTCGAATGGCTCCGAAACGGGGTTGCATCGGGTGCTGAAAGGTACGGAAAGATGCGGAAGCCCGGCCGAATGGCCAACGTGGCCCAGGTTTGCTGGCGCGCCGAAAGGATCATTGCTAGAGTGCACGCACGTCCCGGATCTCCGGGCCATTCACCCATGCGGGCGCCATGCCCGGAATTCGCGCCACGCGCGCACCATTTCCGGTCATGCGTGCATCATGGGCACGTACGCAACTGAAGATGCACACTTTTTGTGCAAGGAAGGAAATCTCATGAAGCAACCCAGCGATGTTTTCAACGACCTGCAGTCGCGCGTCAGCGACCTGCTGAAAAACTCGCCGGCCAAGGATGTCGAGCGCAACGTGAAGGCCATGCTGTCGCAAGGCTTCTCGAAGCTCGATCTCGTCACGCGCGAGGAGTTCGACACGCAGGCACAGGTGCTCGCCCGCACCCGCGTGCGTCTCGAGGAACTCGAGAAGCGCGTCGCGGAACTCGAGCAGAAGCTCGCAGCGTCCCAGGCCTGACGCCCAACCCGACCGACAGGTCCGGGCGCGGGCCGCCTCGTGCGGCCCGCGCCTGACATCCGAAGTCGGCCGGTCAGTCGTTCCGTCGTTCCTCGCAATTCCCGCTCTTCGCTGTTCTTCGCTCTTCGCTCTTCGCTCTTCGCTCTTCGCTCTTCGCTCTTCGCTGTTTGTAGCGCTTCGCTGTTCGTCGTTCCTCGTTCTTTTCCGCGCCACGCCGGCAAGCGCGCACCGATTCCTCCGATTCCCGAGGCATGCGGCCCGAATGGCCGCTGCCCGTCCGATTCATTTAAAGGAGCCTCGCCATGTCGCTCGCCGTGGTGCGCAGTCGCGCGCCGGCGGCCGGCCGCGCGCCGGACGTCACCGTCGAAGTCCATCTTGCCAACGGATTGCCGTCGTTCTCGATCGTCGGCCTGCCCGATCTCGAAGTCCGCGAAAGCCGCGAGCGCGTGCGCGCCGCGCTGCAGAACTGCGGATTCGACTTCCCCGTCAGGCGCATCACCGTCAATCTCGCGCCGGCCGACCTGCCGAAGGAGTCCGGCCGCTTCGACCTGCCGATCGCGCTCGGCATCCTCGCCGCGAACGGCCAGCTCCCGGCCGACGCGCTGGCCGGCCGCGAATTCGCGGGCGAACTGTCGCTGACCGGCGCGCTGCGGCCGATGCGGGGCGCGTTCGCGATGGCGTGCGGCGCGGCACGGGACTGGCGCGCCGCGGCGACTGGAGCGGGCTTCGAGTCCTGCGCCACGGAGACCGGATCCGGCTTCGGGCCCGCCGCCGCGGGGACCGGCGCGGGCTTCGGGTCTCGCGCCGCGGCCGTCGCGCCGTGCGGGCCGGCGGCCGCAGCCCGTCCGCCCGAGCTGTACCTGCCGCTCGACAGCGCGGCCGAGGCCGCGCTGGTGCCGGGTGTCACCGTGTTCGGCGCGCCCGACCTGCCCGCGCTGTGCGCGCACCTGGCCGGTGCGCCGGATGCCCGGCTCGCGCCGGTCGAGGCGCCCGGCCTCGACGGCGTGCCGGCGCCTGCCGCCCCCGATCTCGCGGACGTCGTCGGCCAGCGCGGCGCCCGGCGCGCGCTCGAAGTCGCCGCCGCGGGCGGGCACCACATGCTGATGATCGGGCCGCCCGGCGCCGGCAAGTCGATGCTCGCCGCGCGCCTGCCCGGCCTCCTGCCGCCGCTGACCGACGACGAGGCGCTGGCGTCGGCCGCGCTCCTTTCCGCGAGCCGCATCGGCTTCTCGCCCGCGCACTGGCGGCGGCGCCCGTTCCGCGCGCCGCACCACTCGTCGAGCGCCGCCGCGCTGGTTGGCGGCCGCAACCCGCCGCAGCCGGGCGAGATCACGCTCGCGCACCTCGGCGTACTGTTTCTCGACGAGTTGCCCGAATTCGACCGGCACGTGCTGGAGATGCTGCGCGAGCCGCTGGAAGTCGGCCGCATCACGATCTCGCGCGCGGCGCAGCAGGCCGACTTCCCCGCCGCGTGCCAGCTGATCGCCGCGATGAATCCGTGCCCGTGCGGCTGGCACGGCGATCCGTCCGGGCGCTGCCGCTGCACCCCGGAGCTCGCCACGCGCTATCTGCGCAAGCTGTCGGGGCCGTTGCTCGACCGCATCGACATCCAGATCGACCTGCCCGCGCTATCGCCGGCCGAACTCGCGTCGCGCGCGACGGCGCCCGGCGAGCCGAGCACCGCGGTCGCCGCGCGGGTCGCCCGGGCGCGTGCGCTGCAGCTCGACCGGCAGGGCAAGACCAATCACATGCTGAGCGGGCGCGAGACCGACGACCTGTGTCGGCCGACCGACGATGGTGAGCGGCTGCTGCGCGAGGCCGGCGAGCGCTTCGGCTGGTCGGCACGCGCGTATTTCCGCGTGTTGAAGGTCGCACGGACGATCGCCGACCTGGCCGGTGACCCATTGCCGACGGCCGCGCAGATCGCCGAGGCGATCCGCTACCGGCGTGCGCTCACGGCGCTGTGAATGCTCGCGGAGGACAAAATATGACTGTCAAGACTTGACTTATGCACAATTTCACGAATCCGGCCCCTGATCACCCGGCGCGGGCACCTCTTCGTCGCGAGATTCGTATCCCTTTGTTTTTATTGATTTTTCCGAAATGAATGGCCAACCGTCAAATGCGCCGGAAGGCCGTCCGGCGCGGCTTTGCGGGCGATTCGGTCAACTTTTCAACAAAGTTATCCACATGCGCTGTGGATAGCCGAAAAATCCCCGCAAAATCCGGCGATTAGCGTCGAAAGCTGCGAATGAACTTTCAATTGTCATGAAGTGTCTGAGCGCCCTCGCCGGCCGCTGTTCAGTCGAGCTTGAACGAGCCGAAAAACTGGTCCAGTTGCTCCTGCGCGAGCGGCCCGTCGGCGATCGCAACGGCCTGGTACGCGTGCCGGCCGCGCGCCACGAGCCGCGCGACGATCGTCTTGCGCGAGCGGTCGCCGCCGCTCGCCGCACCCGCGATGCGCAGCTCGAGCCCGTTCACCGCGCCGCCGGCCGCGAGCGGCACCGGCACCGAGGCCGTCTGCGGCACGCCTTCGAGATTGCGCGACAGCCCGGAACGCAGGAACTCGAGCGCCGCGCGGCGCGTGTCGTCGCGGTCGTCGGGCAGCGTCAGCGTGCCGACCGCGAACACCGCGCCGTCGACGTGCGCGGCCTGCATCCGCATCGGCATCGACGCGCCGCCGACCGCCACCGGCTGGTTCTCGACGGTCGGCTTCGCCGGCAGGTCGATCGTGTAGCCGGCGTCGTTGTGCAGCGTACGCCAGTCATATGACGGCGAGCACGCGGCCAGCGCCGCGCTCACGCACGCGAGCGCGGCGAAGTGTCGCAGCGGACGAAAAAGGGGGCACAACGAATCGATGACTTCCTTCGGCATGGCAGTGATGGGGACAGGCAAAAGGCCCATTATCCGACGAAGCCGACACCCGGGATGTGTGGCGGCCGCCGGTGCGTGCGCCGCATTCGCGCTAAAATAATCGCCGAATTTCGACGTCCTTTGCATCGATCCGCGTCATCGACCGACTCCGAGAGCACCGCAGATGAACACCACGCCTCCCGCCCAGCGCCGCACCGGCCCCGCCCGCTATATCGTCGCGGCCGTCGTCGTCGCGGCCATCGCCGTTGCCGGCTTCTTCGCGTTCAACGGCAAGTCCACCGTGCCGGACGCCACGTTCACGCTGCTGTCCGGTCAGAAGGTGTCGACGGCCGGCGACCTGAAGGGCAAGGTCTACCTCGTGAACTTCTGGGCGACGAGCTGCGCGACCTGCATGCAGGAAATGCCGCAGATGGTCGATACCTACAATCGCTTCAAGGGTCAGGGGCTGGAGTTCGTCGCGGTCGCGATGAACTACGATCCGCCGATGTACGTCGCGAACTATGCGCAGACGCGCCAGCTGCCGTTCAAGGTCGCACTCGACGACGGCAGCGTCGCGAAGCAGTTCGGCAACGTGCAGCTTACGCCGACAACCTTCGTCGTCGACAAGGACGGCAAGATCCTGAAGCGCTACGTCGGCGCCCCGCAATTCGCGGAACTCGACGCGCTGCTCAAGAAGGCGCTCGACGGCAACGCGGCCTGAGCGCCGCCTCCGCACGACACGACGCGCAGGGCCGCCCGCCGCGCCCTGCTCCACATGACGGATCGCACGACCGGCCAGCCCGGTTCCGCGGTCCGTCTCTTTTTCAGCGCTCGGTTTCGCCTTTCGCCGACAGCCCGTAGCGCTTCATCTTCTCGTACAGCGTCGCCTTGCCGACATGCAGCCGGTCGGCCGTCGCGGCGACCGCACCGCCCGTCTGGTTCAGCGCCTCGGCGATCACCGCGCGCTCGAACTGCTCGATGCGCTCCTTCAGCGTCTGGTCGCTCTCGGCATCGTCGCCGCTCGCACCGGCTTCCTGCGGCATGTCGGCGACGCCGAGCACGAAGCGGTCGGCCGCGTTGCGCAGCTCGCGCACGTTGCCGGGCCAGTCGCGCTGCATCAGGCTCGCGCGCTGCCGGTCGGTCAGCACGGGGGCCGGCCGCCCGTAGCGCACGGCCGCGTCGAGCATGAAGTGCTCGAACAGCGGCACGATGTCCTCGCGGCGCTCGGCGAGCGGCGGCAGCGCGATCGTCACGACGTTGAGCCGGTACAGCAGGTCGCGCCGGAACGTGCCGGCCGCGACGAGTTCGCTCATGTCGCCTTTCGCGGCCGCGACGACGCGGCAGTTCACGCGGATCGGCTGATTCGAGCCGAGCCGCTCGAGCACGCCGTCCTGCAGCACGCGCAGGAGCTTCACCTGCAGCGCGAGCGGCATGCTTTCGATTTCGTCGAGGAACAGCGTGCCGCCGGACGCATATTCGAGCTTGCCGACGCGGCGCTTCGCGGCGCCGGTGAACGCGCCGGGCTCGTAGCCGAACATCTCCGACTCGAACATCGGCTCGGGCAGCGCGCCGCAGTTCACCGCGATGAACGGCTTGTCGCGGCGCGGCGACAGCTCGTGCAGGCTGCGCGCGATCAGTTCCTTGCCGGCGCCCGTGTCGCCGTTGATCAGCACCGATGCGTCGGTGGGCGCGACATTCGCGATCAGCTTGCGCACCTGTTCGATCGCCGGACTGCGGCCGATGATGCGCGGCGCGACGATGTTCTGGCCGGCCAGCTCGCGCCGCAGCGCATGGTTCTCGAGCACGAGCTCGCGCCGCTCGAGCGCGCGGCGGACCGTCTCGATCAGCCGCTCGGCCGCGAACGGCTTTTCGATGAAGTCGTACGCGCCGTCGCGCATCGCCTGCACGGCCATCGAGATGTCGCCGTGGCCGGTGACGAGGATCACGGGCACGTCGGGTACGCGCTCGCGGCACTGCGCGAGCAGGTCGAGCCCGCTTGCGCCGGGCAGCCGGATGTCGCTGACGATCGCGCCCGCGGTTTCCGCGACGATCGCCTTGTCGGCCGCCTCGGCCGATTCGAACCCGACGACGTCGAACCCGGCGAGCTGGAGGCTCTGCACGCTCGCCCGGCGAACGAGCGCATCGTCTTCGATATAGATCACTTGCAGCCGGTTGGCCATCGTAGTCACTTGCTCCTGACAGACCGCGCGGCGGTGGTGCGCGCGGCTCTCGTTGATGCGGTCGTGCGGTGCCTAGCGCGAGCCCGCCGGCTCGGACACGGCGTCCGGATGATGCGTGCGCGCGCGCCGCAGCGTCAAGACGAACAGCGCGCCGCCGGACGGCGCATTGCGCGCGGTCAGCGCGCCGCCCGCGTCGCTCGCGATCGACGACGAGATCGCGAGCCCGAGCCCGAGCCCGCGCCCCATTTCCTTGGTCGTGAAGAACGGTTCGAACAGTCGCGGCAGCAGCTCGGGCGCGATGCCGGAGCCGTTGTCGCGCACCTCGACCGCGAGCGTCGCGACCGACACCGCGATCGTCACTTCGATCGCCGGCGCGGCGACGCCCGCGACCGCGTCGAGCGCGTTGCCGAGCAGGTTGATCAGCACCTGCTCGAGGCGCAGGTCCTCGCAGCGGGCGACGAGTTCCGGATAGTCGCGCGCCAGGTCGAGCGGCGCATCCTGCGCGGGCGACACCGTCGCATCCTGCAGCGTCAGCGTGAGCGCGACGCCGCGCAGCCGGTCGCCGAGCAGCGACAGCACGCTGCGCAGCGCGCGCACGACGAGCGCCTGTTCGTTGCGCGGCTTCGCGCGGCCGACGAACAGCTTCAGCTGGTTGGTGATCTTGCCCATCCGCTCGGTCAGCGCGGCGATCGCCTCGAGGTTCTCGCGCGCGGCCGCCTGCTCGCCGCGATCGAGCAGCACGCGCGTGTTGTCCGAGAAGCTGCGCAACGCCGCGAGCGGCTGGTTCAGTTCATGCGTGATGCCGGCCGCCATCTGGCCGAGCGCGGCGAGCTTGCTCGCCTGGATCAGTTCGTCGTGCGCGGCGCGCAATTCCTGCTCCGCGCGGATCCGGTCGCCGACTTCCTTCTGCAATTGCTCGTTCGCTTCCGACAGGTCGGCCGTGCGTTCCTCGACGCGCCGGTTCAGCTCCGCATACGCCTGCTGCAGCAGCGCGCGGCCGCGGATCATCTCGCGCACGCGCGCGCGGCGCATGCGCCAGTAGAACGCGAGCAACGCGACCGACACGAAGCCGAAGCCCGTGACGATCGTCGCGTTGCGCGCGTCGGCGTCGATGGGCGCGATCGGCGCGAGCGTGACGAGCAGCCAGTCGGGCTCGCCGATCCGCCGCTTGCTGGCGAGGAAACGCGGCGCGCGCAGGCCGGGGCCTACGCCGGCCGCACCGAGGCGCACGATCTCCGCATCGGCGCCGAGCACCTGCTCGACGCGCAGCGGCAGCGGCGTGACGGGCTGCTGCGCGTACTGGCGCGTCTCGTAGATCGACGCGGCGACGGGCCCCGTCAGCGGATGCAGCGTGTGGTACTTCCAGGCGGGCACGGACGACAGGAACACGACGCCGTGATCGTCCGCGACGACGAGCGGCTCGGACGCGTCGGCGCCCTGGAACCATTCGAGATTGAGCTTCACGACGACGACGCCCGCGATCCTGCCGTCGCGCCACACCGGCTGCGAGATGTAGTAGCCGGGGTCGCGGGAGATCGTGCCGATCGCGAAGAAGCGGCCGACCCGGCCGTTCATCGCGTCGATGAAATATGGACGAAACTGGTAGCCGGTCCCGACGAAGCTGTCCGGCGCGCGCCAGTTGCTGGCGGCGACGCACAGGCCGTCCGCGCCGATCACGTAGGTGACGGTTGCGTGCGCGTGTTCGTTGAGGTCTTCGAGATAGCGGTTCGCGCGCGCGGTGAAATCGGCGCGCTTCGGCTCGGCGAGCAGGTCCAGCACGTACGGATGGCTGCCGAGCAGATAAGGCAGCGATTCGTAGCGGTCGAGCGTGCTCTTGAGCGCGTTGGTGGTGCGGTCGACCCGCACCGCAGCGTTGCGCTGCAGCTCGGCGACGCCGCGCTGCCACGTGATGGTCCACGTCAGCGCGCACGCCGCCGCGAGCGCGGCGGCAAGCACGACGAGGATGAGCAGGCGGCGCTTCACGGACGTGACTTCCTGGCGATGCGGATCGCCTATTGTGTCATAGGGCGCCTCGTCGCTGCCCCGGCCGCCGCGCGGCGCACCGCCCGCGGGCGGTGCCGCCGCCTGCTCCTTCATGACGTCAGACGCCGGCCGTCTCGGTCGGCGTGACCTCGCCGCCGCCCTTCAGCGCCTGGCGCAGCTTGTTGCGGTCGAGTTCCTTCTCCCAGGCCGACACGACGACCGTCGCGACGCCATTGCCGACGATGTTGGTCAGCGCGCGGCATTCGCTCATGAAGCGGTCGATGCCGAGGATCAGCACCATGCCCGACAGCGGGATCGTCGGCACGACGGCGAGCGTCGCGGCGAGCGTGATGAAGCCCGCGCCCGTGACGCCGCTCGCGCCCTTCGACGTCAGCATCGCGACCGCGAGCAGCGTGAGCTGCTGCATCCACGTCAGTTCGATGTTCGTCGCCTGCGCGATGAACAGCACGGCCATCGTCATGTAGATGTTGGTGCCGTCGAGGTTGAACGAATAGCCGGTCGGCACGACGAGGCCGACGACCGAACGCGAGCAGCCGGCCTTCTCGAGCTTTTCCATCAGTTGCGGCAGCGCGGCTTCCGACGAGCTCGTGCCGAGCACGATCAGCAGCTCTTCCTTGATGTACGACACGAAGCGGATGATCGAGAAGCCCGTGAAGCGCGCGATCGCGCCGAGCACGACCAGCACGAACACGACCGACGTCAGGTAGAACGTGCCGATCAGCTTGAGCAGCGGCACCAGCGAGCCGACGCCGTACTTGCCGATCGTGAACGCCATCGCGCCGAACGCGCCGATCGGCGCCAGCTTCGTGACGATGTGCACGATGCCGAACAGCACGCGCGTGAGGCCGTCGATGAAGTCGGTCACGACCTTGCCTCGTTCGCCGAGGTGCGCGAGCACGCTGCCGAACAGCAGCGCGATCAGCAGGATCTGCAGGATTTCACCCTGCGCGAACGCGTCGACCATCGTGTTCGGGATGATGTGCATCAGGAAGTCGACCGTCGACTGCCCGTGCGCCTTCGCCGCGTACGACGCGACTTCCTTGCCGTTCAGCGTCGCCGGATCGATGTTGAAGCCGACGCCGGGACGCAGGATGTGCGTGGCCGCGAGGCCGAGCAGCAGCGCGAAGGTCGACACGATCTCGAAGTACAGCAGCGCCTTGCCGCCGACGCGGCCGACCTTCTTCATGTCCTCCATGCCGGCGATGCCGGTGACGACCGTACAGAAGATGATCGGTCCGATCACCATCTTGATCAGCTTGATGAAGCCGTCGCCGAGCGGTTTCATCTCGGTGGCGAGCGACGGATAGAAGTGGCCGAGGATCACGCCGACGATGATGGCGAAGATCACCTGCACATAGAGCACTTTGTAGAAGGGTTTCTTCTTCACGATGGTTCCTGCTGAAGTAGATGATGAGCCGGTGGAAACGGCGTCACGCGCGCAGGCGAATGTCTCAGGGGAGGAGGCATTCGCCCGCGCGGCTGCCGTGCCGCAACAAGCGATGCCTCAGGACATCCGGAGGGGGAGGAAGGCATTGGTCATCGGTTGTCTCCTTGCTTGCTGTAGTAGTTCGGCCGGGGGATGGCCGTGCGCTTTATATCGCAAGGTCGATGCCAGGTTTCCGGAGCCCCTCAAGCCGTTGTTTTCATTGTATTTCTCATAATGCGGCAGGCAAGGAAATCCGGGATTCCGGATTTCCGGAAAATATCCGTCCGGCGATCCGGACGGAGCGATTGTTTCATATGACGAATCAATGCTGCACGGCTTCACCGGCCAGCACGCCCGTCTGCGCATAGAACTCCTGCTGCGCGAACGCGTCGCGCTCGCGACGCGCGCGCTCGCCGCGGTCCGCGAACGAGCCGACGACGATCCCGACGAACGCGAGCGGCACCGACACGAGCGCCGGGTTGTCGAGAAACACCGGCGCGTGCGCGTGGTGCAGCACGTCGACCCACACCGACTTCGACAGCACCGTCAGCGCCACCGCCGACGCGAGGCCGAGGCCGCCGCCGAGCACCGCGCCGCGCGTCGTCATCCCGCGCCAGAAGATCGACATCGCGAGCACCGGGAAATTGGCGCTGGCGGCCACCGCCGCGACGAGGCCGACCATGAACGCGACGTTGACGTGCTCGAACAGGATCGACAGCGCGATCGCGACCGCGGACAAGCCGATCGTCGCCGCGCGCGAGATGCGCATTTCCAGCCGCTCGTCGGGCTTGCCGCGCGCCCACATCTGCGCATACAGGTCGTGCGAGATCGTGGTCGCGCCGGCGAGCGTCAGCCCGGCGACCACCGCGAGGATCGTCGCGAACGTGACGGCCGCGATGAAGCCGTAGAACCAGTTGCCGCCGACCGCCTGCGCGAGCTTCACCGCGACCATGTTCGAGCCGCCGAGCAGGTCGTGCGTCAGGTTGAACGTGCCGTTCGCGCCGAGCCGGAAGAATTCCGGATGCTGCGCGAGCAGCACGATCGCCGAGAAACCGATCACAAACGTCAGCAGATAGAAATAGCCGATGAAGCCGGTCGCGTAGAGCACCGACTTGCGCGCTTCCTTCGCGTTCGGCACCGTGAAGAAGCGCATCAGGATGTGCGGGAAGCCGGCCGTGCCGAACATCAGCGCGATGCCGAGCGACAGCGCGTTGGCCGGATCGCGGATCAGCTTGCCGGGCCCCATGATCGACAGCGCGCCCGGATGCACGGCCACCGCGCGACGGAACATCTCATCGACGCTGAAGCCGAATTCGGCGAGCGCGAGCAGGACGAGCAGCGTCGCGCCGCACAGCAGCAGCACGGCCTTGATCACCTGCACCCAGGTGGTCGCGGTCATCCCGCCGAAGAACACGTAGACGACCATCAGCACGCCGACGATCAGCTCGGCCGTGCCGTACGATAGCCCGAACAGCAGCTGGATCAGCTTGCCCGCGCCGACCATCTGCACGACCAGGTACAGCACGACGATCGTCAGCGCGTTCGCGGACGTCAGGAGCCGGATCGGCCGCTGTGCGAAGCGGTACGCGACCACGTCGACGAACGTGAACTTGCCGAGATTGCGCAGCGGCTCGGCGATCAGGAACATCACGAACGGCCAGCCGACCAGGAAGCCGATCGAGTAGATCAGCCCGTCGAAGCCGAACATGAACACCATCCCGGAGAGCCCGAGGAACGACGCGGCCGACATGTAGTCGCCCGCGATCGCGAGCCCGTTCTGCAGCCCGGTGATACCGCCGCCGGCCGTGTAGAAGTCGCGCGTCGAACGCGTGCGGCGCGCGGCCCAGCGCGTGAGCGCGAGCGTCGCGAACACGAACGCGAAGAACATCGCGATCGCCACCGGGTTCAGCTCGACCTTGTCGGGCATCGGGCCCGCGACGCCGGTCGCGTGCGCGGTGGAGGAAACGAGAACGGCCAGCGCGCCGAGCGCGCTCGAAGTGCGTCGCATGTCGGCCTCCGTCACGAACGCTGCAGGATCGCGTCGACGCGGCGGTCGAACGCACGGTTCGCGCGCAGCACGTAGCACGCGGTCAGCCCGATCGCGACCAGGATGATCGCGACGCCCGCGGCGATCCCGACCGTGGTCGTCGCGCCGCGGTACAGCGGCGCCGCAAGCACGTGCGGCGCGAGCGCGACGAGCAGGATGAAGCCGTAGTACGTGGCGATCATCAGTGCCGTGAGCGTGAAGCTGAAGCGGCGCCGTGCGCGCACGAGCTGCTGGTAGTCACGGCGCGCCGTGACCGATTCGATGACGGAAAGCTCCATGGTGTCTCCAATGTCTCCTCGTCGTTTCGCGAGAAGTGTCTTGTGGATGGCCGGCGCGCCCATCGATCCGCCCGCGCCGTGGCGGCACGTCAATGCGTTACACGACGCGATCCGCGCGCAGTCGCGCGACCTCGTCCGCCGACATCCCGAGCCAGCCGCCGAGCACGTCTTCCGTATCCGCGCCGAGCACCGGCGGCGCGCCGCGCACCGGCAGCCGCGCACCGTCGAAGCGATACGGCGGCGCCAGCACGTCGACGCCGCCCGCGACCGGGTGCGGCTGCCGCGTGACGAGCCCCGCCCGGGTCGCGCGCTCGGAGGTCAGCGCCTCGTGCAGCCCGAGCACTTCGCCGCACGGAATGCCGCCGGCGGCGAGCGCCGCGAGCAGCGTCGCGCGCGGCCGCCGCGCAAGTTCGCCGCGAATCTCCGGCAGCAGCGCGGCGCGGTTCTCCGAGCGGCCGAGATTGGTCTTGTAGCGTTCGTCCGCGGCGAGGTCGGGCCGCTCGATCGCATCGCAGAAACGCGCGAACTGCGTGTTGTTGCCGACCGTGATCACGAGCGGGCCGTCGGCCGCGTCGAACACGCCATACGGCACGATCGACGGATGCGCATTGCCGTAGCGCGGCGGATCCTCGCCCATCAGCAGCGCATCGAGCCCGTAGTACGCGGTGATCATCAGCCCGCAGTCGAACAGCGCCATCTCGATGCGCCGCCCGCGCCCCGTCGCATGACGCTCGTACAGCGCGGCGAGGACCGCCTGCGCCGAATACATGCCGGTGAACAAGTCGACCGCCGCGACACCGAATTTCAGCGGTGGCTGGCCGGCCTCGCCGTTCAGCGCCATCAGCCCGGCCTCGCCCTGCACGACGAGGTCGTAGCCGGGCCGCGCGGCTTCCGGGCCCGAGCGGTCGTAGCCGGAAATCGCGCAATGCACGAGCCGGGGATTGAGCGCGGCCAGCGCGTCGTAGCCGAGCCCGAGTTTTTCCGCGCCGCCGAACTTGAAGTTGTGCAGCACCACGTCGGCCTGCGCGGCCAGCTCGCGCGCGAGCCGCCGCCCTTCGTCGGTCTGCAGGTCGAGACAGATCGAGCGCTTGCTTCGGTTCACGCTGTTGAAGTAGGTCGTTTCGGTGTCGCCGATCCGCAAGCCCCAGTCGCGCGTGTCGTCGCCGCGCGCCGGATGCTCGACCTTGATCACTTCCGCGCCGAAATCGGCAAGCACCATCGCGCACCACGGGCCTGCCAGCACGCGCGAGAAATCGAGCACCTTCACGCCGGCCAGGGGCAACGCGCGCGATTCGTTCGTCATCCTTGTCTCCTCCATTCGCGTCGTTCGTCTTTATTGTTTCGACAGCGCGATGTAGCGCGCGAGATGGTGATCCTCGTCGCCGAGCTGGTGATCGATCATCACGAGCCGCTTCGCGTAATGCGACAGCGGCAGCTCCCACGTCATCCCGATCCCGCCGTGCAACTGGATGCTCTCCTCGGCGACCAGCGTGCCGATCCGGCCGATGGTGTACTTGGCCGCCGCGAGCGCGCGTTCGCGCACCGCGCGCGGCGCATCGAGCTGCGCGGCCGCGTTGATCACCGCCGAGCGCGCCTGCTCGACTTCGAGCAGCAGGTCGGCCATCCGGTGCTGCAGCGCCTGGAAGCTGCCGATCGGCATGCCGAACTGCTTGCGCGTGCGCAGGTAGTCGAGCGTCGCTTCCTTCGCGACGTCCATCGCGCCGAGCGCCTCCGCCGACAGCGCGAGCAGCCCGTAGCCGAGCACGCGTTCGAGCAATGCGGCGCCTGCTTCGTCGTCTTGCGTTTCCGGCACGCCGAGCGCCGCATCGCCCGGCAGCACGACGCGCTCGAAGCGCATCTCGGCCGCGCGGCCGCCGTCGATCTTCTTGTAGTCCCGCAGCGACACGCCCGGCGCGTCGGCCGGCACGACGAACAGGCCGATGCCGGCCGCGTCGTCGTCCTGACCGGACACGCGCGCGCTGACGACGAAGAACGCCGCCTGCGCGGCCTGGTCGACGACGCCTTTCGCGCCCGTCAGCACCCAGCCGTCGCCGGCACGCTCGGCGCGCGTGCGCACGGTCGTCAGTTCGTAGTGCGAGCCCGGCTCGTCGTGCGCGAACGCGGCGCTCGCGCTGCCGTCGATCAGCGCGGCCAGCCGCGCGCGATGCGCGTCGCCGCCGGCCAGCGCCAGCGCGCGACCCGCGAGCAGCGTGCCGAGGAACGGCTCGACCACGAGCCCGCGGCCGAGGCATTCGAACACCACGGCGATGTCGAAACCCGCGCCGCCGAAGCCGCCGTCGGCTTCGGCAAACAGCGCGCCGACCGCGCCGAGTTCGGCGAAGCGCCGCCACATCGCGCGATCGAAGCCTTCGACCGACTGCGCGATGCGGTCGCGCACCGGGAACGCATACCGTTCGGCGATGAAGCGGTTCAACGTGTCCGCCAGCATCCGGCGGTCTTCTGTGTGCTGGAAATCCATCGTCGCGTCCCTCGTTACAGCCCGAGCATCATCTTCGCGATGATGTTCTTCTGGATCTCGTTCGAGCCGCCGAAGATCGACAGCTTGCGATTGTTGAAGTACTGCTGCGCGGCGCTCGCGGCCTCATCCGGGCCGACCGGCTCGCCGTCGTAATCGGCATCGAGCGCTGCGTCGACGAACGGCTGCGCGTACGGCCCCATCGCGCGGCGCATCAGCGCGGTGATCTCCTGGCGGATCTGCGTGCCGCGGATCTTCAGCATCGAGCTTTCCGCGCCCGGCACGCCGCCGCCCGCGACCGCGGCGAGCACGCGCAGGTTGGTCGTGCGCATGTTCTCGAGTTCGATCTCGACGCGCGCGATGCGCGCCGCGAAGAACGGATCGTCGGCGAGCGGCCGGCCGTTCTTCGTGACCTTCGCGGCCACCGCGCGCAGCCGCTCGAGCGCGGCCGTCGAGAAGCCGATCCCGGCGATGTTGGTGCGCTCGTACGTGAGCAGGTATTTCGCGCAGGTCCAGCCGCGGTTTTCTTCGCCGACGAGGTTCGCCACGGGCACGCGCACGTCGGTGAAGAACACTTCGTTCACTTCGTGCTCGCCGTCGAGCGTGATGATCGGGCGCACCTCGACGCCCGGCGTGTTCATGTCGATCAGCAGGAAGCTGATGCCCTCCTGCTTGCGCACGTCGGTCGCGGTGCGCACGAGGCAGAAGATCATGTTCGCGTAGTGGCCGAGCGTGGTCCAAGTCTTCTGGCCGTTCACGACGTAGTGATCGCCATCGCGCACCGCGCTCGTCTTCACCGATGCGAGGTCGGAACCGGCGCCCGGCTCCGAATAGCCCTGGCACCACCAGTCGGTGCCGTCGAGAATGCGCGGCAGCCAGTGGCGCTGCTGCGCTTCGCTGCCGTACCTGATCAGCACGGGCCCAAGCATGTTGACGCCGAACGGCACGATGCGCGGCGCACCGGCGAGCGCGCATTCGTTGTCGAACAGGAACTTCTGCGCGACGCTCCAGCCGGGGCCGCCGTATTCGCGCGGCCAGTGGCTCGCGAGCCAGCCGCGGGCGTTCAGGATTGCGTGCCATTCGCGCATGTCGTCGCGCGTCAGGTGCAGGCCGCCCTTCACCTTGCGCGCGGTGCGCGCGGGCAGTTCGGCGGCGAGGAAGCGCTGCACTTCGGTGCGGAACGCTTCCTCTTCGGGAGTGAAATTGAGGTCCATCGTGGGTCCGTTGCGAATGCGGTGGGCGTTCAGTCGATACGGTTCAGACTCGCGAAATCCGCGCCGCGCCCGACCAGCTCGACGAGCAGCGGCGACGGTTTCCAGAACAGCGGATCCTCCTGCGCGAACGCGCGGATGTCGGCGAGCACGTTCGCGAGGCCGACCGTGTCCGCGTAGTGCATCGGGCCGCCGCGATGGCGCGGGAAGCCGTAGCCGTACAGGAACACCGCGTCGACGTCGAGCGGGCGCAGCGCGATCTTCTCGTGCACGACGTTCGCGCCTTCGTTGATCATCGCGGCAAGGTAGCGGCGCAGGATCTCGTCGTCGGTGAACGTGCGCGGTGCGATGCCCTTCTTCGCGCGTTCGTCGGCGACGATTGCCTCGACTTCGGGGTCCGGCGTGCCGACGCGCGCGCCGTCCGGATACAGGTAGTAGCCGCGCCCCGTCTTCTGGCCGAACCAGCCGCGCTCGCACAGCCGGTCGGAAATCTCCACGTAGCGCGCGCGCGGGTCGCGCGTGGCCGCGCGGCGCTTGCGGGTCGCCCAGCCGATGTCGCCGCCCGCGAGGTCGACGACCTGGAACGGCCCCATCGGGAAGCCGAATTCGCGCACTACGCGATCGATCTGGTACGGCGATGCGCCGTCCTCCATCAGGTAGTCGGCCGCGGTGCGATAGACGGCGAGGATCCGGTTGCCGATGAAGCCGTCGCACACGCCGGCGCGCACCGGCGTCTTTTTCAGCTGTTTGGCCAGCGCGAACGCGGTCGCGACGACGTCATCGGCGACGCGCGCCGGCACGACGATCTCGAGCAGCTTCATCACGTTCGCCGGCGAGAAGAAATGCAGGCCGATCACGTCGGCCGGCCGGTCGGTGCCGGCGGCCAGCTCGTCGATGTCGAGATACGACGTGTTGGTCGCGAGCATCGCGCCCGGCTTGCACGCGCGCGCGAGCTCGGCGAACACTGCCTTTTTCACGGCCATGTCCTCGAACACCGCCTCGATCACGACGTCGGCCTGCGCGAGCGCGTCGTACGACGTGCTGCCCTTGAAGCGCGCGAGGCGCGCCGCGTGCGCGGCCGGCGTCATCCGCCCCTTCGCGACGAGCCCGTCGTATACCTTCTCGACATGCGCGCGGCCGCGCGCGAGCGACGCTTCGTCGCGTTCGATCATCGTCACCGGCAACCCGGCGTCGAGTGCCGCGACCGCGATGCCCGCGCCCATCGTGCCGCCGCCGACCACGCCGATCCGCTCGACCGGGCGCGCGCTCGCGCGGCGCGCCTCGGGCGCCTTCGCGGCCTCGCGTTCCGCGAAGAACGCGTGCACGAGGCCCGCGCGCTGCGGGCTGTCGAGGCACTGCAGGAACAGGCTGCGTTCGAGCTTCATCCCCGCGTCGAACGACAGCGTGAGCGCGGCCTCGACCGCGTCGACGATCTTCGCCGGCGAGAACAGGCCGCGCGACTTCTTCGGCAACTCGGCGCGCGCCGCGTCGATCGCGGCCTGCGCGGCCGCGCGGTCGGCGAGGCCCTGCGCATCGCGCGTGCGCCGAGCCGGCGCGCCGAGCGACACGAGTTCCTGCGCATAGGCGAGGCCTTCGGCGAGCGTGTCGTCGCTGTGCGCGACGCGATCGACGAGGCCGAGCGCGAGCGCTTCGTCGGCGCTCGCGTGACGCCCCGTCAGCATCAGGTCGAGCGCGGCCTGGGCGCCGATCAGGCGCGGCGCGCGCTGCGTGCCGCCCGCGCCGGGCAGCAGGCCGAGCGTGACTTCGGGCAACCCGAGCTTCGCGCCGGGCACCGCGAGCCGGTAATGCGCGGCGAGCGCGACTTCGAGGCCGCCGCCGAGCGTCGCGCCGTGCAGCGCCACCACGACCGGCTTCGCACTCGACTCGATCCGCTCGCAGACGTCGGGCAGCGACGGCGGCACGGGCGGCTTGCCGAATTCGCGGATGTCGGCGCCCGCGATGAAGTTGCGGCCGGCGCCGACGATCAGCACCGCGCGGATCGCGGCGTCGGCCTGCGCGGCGTCGAGCGCGTCGGCAAGGCCGCGCCGCACATCGGCGGACAGCGCGTTGACGGGCGGATGGTCGATCGTGACGACGAGCACCTTGTCGCGCCGTTCGCGCGTGACGGCGCCGGTCTGGGCGGGTTCGGGGGAAGCGGTTGAATTCATCGTGTCTCCATTGCGGTGCGCCATGCGGGCGGGACCGGTCGCCAGGCCGGCGAGCGGCGCCGCTTCCCGATCCCGCGCGGCGGGAAACGATCCGGCGCATGTGCCGGGCATGACTCGATTCTCGATTGATCGAGATTCATTGACAATTCCCGCCCGGCTTTACAAGCTGTCAAGTCTGGCTTGACATTGAATGCTTTCGGACCGCTTCGGGTCCTTAAGCGGGACGGATCAGGAGACACCGGGCATGGACCTGAACGCGCTGACGCTGCTCGTCGAGATCCTCGACGCGGGCAACCTGAGCAAGGCCGCGCAGCGGCTCAAGATGAGCCGCGCGAACGTCAGCTATCGGCTGAACCAGCTCGAGCGCTCGATCGGCCAGCAGCTCGTGCGCCGCACGACGCGCCGCATCGAGCCGACCGAAATCGGGCTGAAGCTGTACGAGCACGGCCGGCGCATCCGCAACGAGCTGCTCGCCGCGCAGGAATCGGTGACGACGCTCGGCCAGGACCTGCAGGGCCGCGTGCGGCTGTCGGTGCCGAGCGGCTACGGGCAGATGGTGATGTCCGACTGGCTGCTCGCGTTCAAGCGGCTGCATCCGGGCATCGTGCTCGACGTGGTGTTCGAGAATCGCGTGGAGGACCTGATGCGCGACGAAGTCGACATCGCGATTCGCGTGATGTCCGAGCCGCCGCAGAACCTCGTCGCGCGCGACATGGGCGCGGTGCGCTACGTCGCGTGCGCGTCGCCCGCGTTCGCGGCCGCGCACGGCATGCCCGCGAGCCTCGGCGCGCTGGCCGCCGCGCCGGTCGTCACCGCGACGGTGCTGGGGCGGCAGCTGCGGATCGCCGCGTACCTCGGCGACGAGCGCCACGAGGTGCTGCTCGAGCCCACGCTGATTTCGGAGAACTTCCTGTTCCTGCGCCAGGCGATCCTCGCCGGAATCGGCGTCGGCATCGTGCCCGACTACGTGATGCAGGACGACATGCGGCGCGGCACGGTCGTCACGTCGCTCGACGCGTATCGTCTCAGCATCTTCGGCACGCACATGTACATGCTCTACATGCCGAACCGGCACCACACGCGTGCGACCGCGACGTTCATAGAGTTCATCCTCGAACAGGCCGGAAAGGCCGGCCGGGGCGGGCCCGGCGGGATGCGTCAGGGTTTCCTGTCGGATGACAATCCGCCGGCCGCACGGCGACAATAGCGCGCCGTCCGTGCGGAGCGCGTGCCGCGCACACGCCGCCTCCTTCGAATTCACTGTTGCCGAGGGTTTCAATGTTCGACCGGATCCGTCCGCATTCGCGTCCCCGGACGCTCGTCGCCACGCTCGCGCTCGTCGCGCTCGTCACGTTCGGCGCCGGCTGCACATCGCCGTCCGCGCCGTCCGCGCCGTCGGGCGCCGTCGTCCCGGTCGCTGCCGCGTCCGGCGCCGCGGTGCCGCTGCCCGGCGTTCACGCGCCCGAACTGGCGTCCGGCTGGACCGACAAGCCGGGCTGGACCTCGCAGCGCTTCATGATCGCGGCCGCGAACCCGCTCGCCACGCAGGCCGGCTACGAGATGCTGAAGGCCGGCGGCACCGCGATCGACGCGGCGATCGCCACGCAGATGGTGCTCGCGCTCGTCGAGCCGCAATCGTCGGGGCTCGGTGGCGGCGCGTTCATGCTGTACTTCGACGGCCGTGCGACGCAGGCGTACGACGGCCGCGAGACCGCGCCGGCCGCCGCGACCGACCGGCTGTTCTACGGCCCGACCGGCCAGCCGATGGGCTTCTACGAAGGTGTCGTGGGCGGCCGTTCGGTCGGCACGCCGGGCGTGCTGCGGATGCTCGACGCCGCGCACCGCGCGCACGGCAAGCTGCCGTGGCGCCGGCTGTTCCAGCCCGCGATCCGGCTCGCCGAGCACGGCTTCACGATCAGCCCGCGCCTCGCGATGCTGATCGCGAACGACAAGTACCTGATGAACGACCCGGCCGCGCGTGCGTACTTCTACAACAAGGACGGCACGCCGAAGGGGGCCGGCACGGTGCTGAAAAACCCCGCGCTCGCGACCGTGCTGCGCCAGGTTGCCGATCGCGGCGCGAATGCGTTCTACACCGGCGCGATCGCGCGCGACATCGTCACGAAGGTGCGCAAGCACCCGACCAATCCGGGCCTGCTGTCGCTGCAGGATCTCGCGCGCTACAAGGCGAAGGTGCGGGCGCCGCTGTGCACCGACTACCGGCGCTCGGTGGTGTGCGGGATGCCGCCGCCGTCGTCGGGCGGCCTCGCGATCGCGCAGATGCTCGGCATCCTCGAGGCGATGCCCGACTGGCAGCAAATCGGCGCGCAGAAGCCGGTGCGCAACGAAGTCGGCTACGAGCCGACGCCGTTCGCCGCGCACCTGTTCAGCGAAGCGGGACGCCTCGCGTATGCGGACCGTGCGCGCTACGTCGCCGATCCGGATTTCGCGCCGCTGCCGGGCGGCAGCTGGGCGAGCCTCGTCGACCGGACCTATCTCGCGCAGCGCGCGCGCCTGATCGGCGACACCAGCATGGGCGTCGCGCAGGCCGGCACGCCGCAGGGCGCGACGCTCGCGCTGGCCGACGACCGCAGCCCCGAATTGCCGTCGACGTCCGACATCGCGATCGTCGACCGCTACGGCCAGGCGCTGTCGATGACGACCAGCGTCGAGGACGCGTTCGGTTCGCGGCTGATGGTGCGCGGGTTCATGTTGAACAACCAGTTGACCGATTTCTCGTTCGTGTCGAACGAGAACGGGCGGCCGGTCGCGAACCGCGTGCAGCCAGGCAAGCGGCCGCGCTCGTCGATGTCGCCCGAGCTCGTGTTCGACCAGAAGACGAAGCAGGTGACGATGATCGTCGGCTCGGCCGGCGGCCCCGCGATCATCAACCACGTCGCGAAGACGATGATCGGCGTGATGGACTGGGGGATGACGATGCAGCAGGCGATCGCGCTGCCGAACGTCGGGTCGATGAACGGGCCGACGCAGCTCGAACGCGGCCGCGTGTCGGACGCGCTCGTCGACGGGTTGAAAGGGCGCGGGCACGACGTGCGGGTCGTCGAGATGAATTCGGGACTGCAGGGGATCCAGCGGCTGAACGTGCAGGGGCAGACGGTGTGGTTCGGCGGGGCCGACCCGCGGCGGGAAGGCGTCGCGATGGGCGAATGACGCCGGCAGGCTGGCGCCTCGATCTCGCGTAGACTGGCACCCTCTGCCCTCGAGGAGCCGCGACGTGAATTCGACGACACTCTTGCTGTATGTCATCACCGTATCCGCCGTCACGGTCACGCCCGGCCCGACGATGCTGCTGGCGCTGAACAACGGCGCCACACGCGGCATGCGCATCGCGGCTTACGGCATCGCTGGCGCCGCGCTGTCCGACCTGATTCTGATCGGCGCGGTCGGATGTGGGCTCGGCGCACTCATGCAAGCGTCGGAACACCTGTTCGTCATGCTGAAGTGGGCGGGCGCCGCGTACCTGCTCTACCTCGCCTGGGTGCTCTGGCGTGCCCCTATGTCCCTGCCGTCGGCCGACGCCGTGCAAGCGGACGGCGCACGCGACGGCCGCTCCGCATTCAAGCGCTCGCTGCTTGTTGCACTGTCAAATCCAAAGGGCTTGCTGTTCTTTTCGGCATTCCTGCCGCAGTTCATCCAGCCCCAATCGAACGTCTCGGCCCAGTACGCAACGCTGGCGATCCTGACGGCCATGATCGACGTCCTGTTGATGGGAATTTACGCGGCAAGTGGCTATCACGCGATGAAGGTCATGTCCGGCAAAGCCCTGAAATGGCTCAATCGCGGCTGCGCCGGCATGCTGGCCGGGCTGGCGGTCGCCCTCAGCCTCTATCGACGCGGCACCGCGACCTGATGCGACGACGACCTCGCCGCGTCGCAACACCCCTCCGCTCACCCCCGCCCCTTCCACGGCACCACCCGCCGCTCGACCCATCGCATCGCGAGATCGAACAGCCACGCGATCGCGCCGATGATCAGAATCCCCATCACAACGATGTCCGTGCGCAGGAAGCTCGATGCGTTGAGCACCATCTGCCCGAGCCCGGCCGTCGCGGCGACCATCTCGGCCGCGACCAGCGTCGTCCAGCCGAACCCGATCGCGATCCGCAAGCCGGTGAGGATTTCCGGCAGCGCGGCCGGCAGCACGACATGGCGCACGATCTGCGGGAAGCTGCCGCCGAGCGAATACGCGGCGTTGATCTGCTCGACGGTTGCCGCGCGCACGCCGGCACGGGCGGCCATCGCGATCGGCGCGAAGCATGCGAGGAAGATCACGACGAGCTTCGCCGTCTCGTCGATGCCGAACCAGATCACGACGAGCGGCAGATACGCGAGCGGCGGCAGCGGCCGGTAGAACTCCAGCAGCGGATCGAGCACGCCGCGCGCGATGCGGCTCACGCCCATCAGGATGCCGGCCGGCACGCCGATCGCAGTGGCGAACACGAAGGCGCCGAACACGCGCGCGGCGCTCCACAACAAATGCTCCGACAACGGCAGGCCGCCCTGGATGCGGCCATGCCACGCGTCGACGAACGCGGCCCACACCGCTTCCGGTGCGGGCAGGAACAACGGCGGCAACCACTGCCGGTGCGTCGCGACCCACCACAGCACGGCCAGCGCCGCGACCGTCGCCGCGCTGAGCGCGGCCGTCCGCCCCTGCCCCGGCAACCGGTAGCGATGCGATGCGCGAGCCGGACGCACCGCGTGACGCTGTCGCGTCGCGCGTTGATCCTGCCCGAACTCCGAGGCTGCTCGATCGGCTGCCAACGATTCCTGCGTGCTCATGTCGACCTGCCTGTGCAAAGTACTGATCCGGCCGCGCCCGACGGACGCGCCCCGTCGCGCGAACTCATGCATCACGCGCGCTCCGCCACCGCCTCGTCGCGATGCAGATACGCGATCAGCCGCTCGCGCCACGCGATGAATTCCGGCGACGACTTCACCGCGCGCGCATCGCGCGATTCGACGTAGCGCCGCGCGAACGGCAGCTCGAACGTCTCCGCGATCCGGCCGGGGCCGGGCGTCATCACGACGAGACGCGTCGCGAGGAACAGCGCCTCCTCGACGTCGTGCGTGATGAAGAACACCGTCTTGCCGGTGCGTGCCCACACGTCGAGCACGAGCGCCTGCATCGTGCCGCGCGTCATCGCGTCGAGCGCGCCCATCGGCTCGTCCATCAGCAGCACGCGCGGATCGCTCGCGAGCGCACGCGCGATGCCGACGCGCTGCTGCATCCCGCCCGACAGCTCGTACACGCGCGCGTGCGCATGCTTGTCGAGCCCGACCAGCGCGAGCATCTCCCGCGCCCGCGCTTCGCGTTCGGCCTTCGACACGCGTGCGAAGCGCAGCCCGAGCGCGACGTTCTCGAGCACGTCGAGCCACGGCAGCAACGCGTATTTCTGGAACACGACGCCGCGATCGGCGCCGGGGCCCGTGACCGGCACGCCGTCGACGCGCACGTCGCCGGTCGTCGGCGCGACGAAGCCGGCCATGCAGTTCAGCAGCGTCGTCTTTCCGCACCCGGACGCGCCGAGCGCGACGACGAATTCACCGGCTTCGATGCGCAGGTCGACGCGCGCGAGCGCCTGCGTCGTCGGCCGGCCGCGTTCGCCGGGATAGTCGACCGATACCTGACGGACTTCCAGCGTGCTCATGATCGAAGGGCTCCGCGACGAGAGGGCTGAACGGCCGCGCTCAGCGCGCGGCCTTCTGCACGAACTGCGGATCGACGCCGGCCGAATAGTCGGACAGCACCGTCTGGATCGTGCCTTGCGATTTGAGGAACGTGGCCGTGGCCGCGAGCGACTTCGCGGCGCCCGATTGCGCGCCGCCGCCGAGCCACGTCGGCGAAGCCTGCTCGGCCGCCGTCGGGAACGCGTAGAGCGCGAGGCTGGCCGGCACGTCCTGCGCGTTCGCGCCGGACACCTTCGCGACCGCCGCGACCTGCGGCGAACCGACCTTCCACGCGGCAGCGTGCGCGCGGTAGTCGGCGTCTGCCGCCGCGAGCACCTTCACGAAGCGCGTGACGAACTCGGGGTTCTCGCGCGCGAACTTGCGGCTCACGACGAAGCCGTCGAAGGTCGACTTGCCGCTTTCCTTCGCAACCTGGCCCGACGTCGTGAGCACGGTGCCCGACTGCTTGACCTTCGCGAGCACCGGATCCCAGATGTAGGTCGCGTCGATGTCGCCGCGCGCCCACGCAGCCGCGACTTCGGGCGGACGCAGGTTGACGATCTTCACGTCGTTCGGATTGACGCCCGCGGCCTGCAGCGCGACGAGCGTATGGAAGTGCGACGTCGACACGAACGGCACGCCGATCTTCTTGCCCTTCAGCCCGGCGACGTTCGTGACGCCCGAGCCGTTGCGCGCGACGAGCGCCTCGGCGTCGTTGATGTTGTCGAGCACCCAGAACAGCGAGATGTCGAGCCCCTGCGACAGGCCGGCCGCGATCGGGCTGGAACCGGCCTCGCCGAGCTGCACGGAGCCCGACGCGAGCGCGCGGATCACGTCGGCGCCGCTGTCGAGCTTGCGGAACGTGACCTTGTAGCCGGTCGCCTTTTCGACTTCACCGCTCGCCTGCGCATAGCGCCACGGCACGACCATGTCCTGGTACGCGATCACGACCTCGCGCGATTCGGCGTGCGCCGCGCCCAGCGCGGCAAAGGCGGTCAGCGCGACGACGGCGCGGCGGACGAAGCTGAAACGGGACATGCGACTCTCCTTCGGAATGCGGGCATTGCTGCGGGAGAGCCGACTTTACGAGCTTTGCGCGCGGCGGGAGCGAACTTATCCTGCGAAGCTATCGATGCCGTTTCAGCTTTGCTTTCCATGCTCGACCGGATTGCGTGTCCGGTCGGGTGACGATTGTGGTGCGGGGACGGGCCGTTGCCGCGCGTCGGTCGATTCGAGATCGTAGCCAACTTGCGGGACGTCTCACGCTCCGCGGATCCAGGGATGAAAAATCGGTCAAAACCACGATACTTCAAAAAAATTCGGATTACAGGGTTTTTAGTACCCGTCTAATTGCTGCGCCCAATGCCACGATGATATTTCTTTGTCCGTTGCGAAAAACGGATAATGAGCATGAAACGGTACTTGCTTAAGGTAGGCGACAAGTCAACTACGGGTGGCATCGTCATCGAGGGGGTAGACAGTTGCACGCATCACGGTACAGCCCTGACTTTTGTTGGCGCTCAAGTCGTTTGTAATGCGTGCCAGTCCACGGGTGTCATCGCGGCTCAAGGTCCTCGTTGGCCCGATCATAAGATGGGCAAAGAACAGGCTCTTGATGGCGACTTGTGCCTTTGCAAATGCCATCCTCCTCCCGTGATGATTGCCTCCCAAACCGATAGCTTTCATAGCTTCGAGTCTCACAATCTCACCGAGATGGGGTACGGACCTTCCGGGCAATCTCTGACGGAAGAGTATCGAGGCAACTGCGATGAGCGCGTGCGCGTGCTCGACGGTAACAATCAACCTGTTTGCAGTTCCCCATATCACATTCGCACGTCAGCAGGGGCGGTCTATAAGGGACTGACGGATTCCCAAGGTTACTGTCCTCGTGTCTACACGAAGGATGTGTCAAAGCTGGACATTGCAGTAGGTCTGCAAGCTCTGGAGCGGTGGGAACAATGAGCAACTTCGTCTATCGAACAACGACAAACGCTACCGCTGACTCCAAGTATGACGTGCTCGGGCATCACATGCCTGCTCGCATTTTCTTCTTTGTTACTGTTGAAGAAGTCGGCAAGGATGGCATGCTGGTCCGTCACACGTACAGCACGATCGACAATCCATATCTGAAGCAACTTGAACTCTCGCCACTTGGCGAGATGCGCGAAGTCTATCCAGAAAAATATGGTCTGTGGAGCAAGGGCGGTCCCAAAGCTCCAGGCAGTGTCGTTGACCACGTGCTGGAATACGACAAGCTAACTTCCTATGCATCTACCAGTAGCATCTATCCTACAGGCACGGGGAGAATGGCGGGCAAGACCGTGTATGTCGACATCGCCAAAGCCAAGCGAGCAGGCGCGAAGCTCGTGACAACCGATGAGATCGTTCAAGCCATCGATAAGTATGCGGCCGAGGCTCGCTCAAAAGACAAGCGGTGGGCGGAGCATATCAAGCAAAAAGTCCTGGCCATGGACAAGGAGGTTCTGGTTCAGCCACGGCCCATGGTGCCCGGTGAAGGCGTGTTCTCGCAGCGTGGCTTGGCTATCAGCCTCGGCATCGTCAAATATGCTCGTGTTGTGCGGGTTGTCGGGCTCGCTTTTACAGGCTATGACCTCTCGGTTGCATCCAATGAATCGATTCGTCTAAAGTCCATTCGTCCTCTGGAAAAGGAAGTCATTCGCCAGGCTGGCGGGTGGGCAGGTAGTTGGGCCGGCGCCGTTGCTGGAGCCAGAGTCGGTGCTACAGCGGGCGCGCTGGTCGGTGTTGAACTCGGGCCTGGCGCCGTAATAACCGGTGCCATCGGTGGCATCCTCTTTGGTGCTGTCGGCTATTTCGGCGGCTCGATGATTGCCGATCAGATTCCAGATAAATGATGAGGAGGGGATGTGTCTTTCTTCAGGCGCAAGGTTGAAGAGTTGCAAACGAAGCGGGCAGAGCGTGAAAGTCTGAAGAGTCTGGAAGACGCCTTTGGAAAGCCACTCGGTGAATTGCAAGCCATTTTCGGTTCCGGCTCGCTCGACCCAAAAAAGCAGCAACTTCCTGCCTACCCCAAGCCGATATATCAAGGCGATGCGGGTATCAATGCTTTTGGGCTGGTTCATCACGTTCAGCCCAGTCAGTTTCCGACTTTGCTCAATCTGGTGCGGCAAGGCAGACAAGAGGTTGCGTATTTTCAGTTCATGCGCGAAGTCGACGGGCAGTCGCTGAGTACCATCATCTCCGCCACATGGAGGTTTTCAGGGCGCGACGTGCGCTTGCTCTCCAACGATGTTGAACTGATTGCCAAGCTCTCGGAGCAAGGCTTCCACCCCGCCGCTCCGTGGATCACGTTGTATGAGTTTGGACCGATTCTGCATATCAGTCAGGGTGATCCTCACTACTGGCTGAACCATGTATGGGACTCGTTCTGGGAAAGCCTGAGCCTGGATGAACAGACGAGCTTTCTGGAAGAGGGCAGGAAAGAGACCGGCGCTTATATCTCAGCCGAGGATTGGGAACTGTGGGTCGAGAGTATCAGAATGCGCGATGTCCGGTTTCGCAAGCTTGAGGACTAAAAGCCCGTGGAAGCGCTGACGAAATCGCTCTTGCGCCAGAAGCCGTTGCTTCACTTCGTCAGGATATCGAGACGAAGAACTGCATAAAAAAACCCGCGTAGCGGGTTCTTTTATGCATCGAGCGTCTGGAGCAATCAGACCACCCCGGCCCCATGCGCCTGCAGATCGGCGTGATAGCTCGAACGCACCATCGCGCCGACGGCCGCGTGCGTGAAGCCCATCTTGTACGCCTCTTCCTCGTACATCTTGAACGTATCCGG
>NZ_QTPZ01000026.1:0-117900 GCF_003853505.1 Burkholderia sp. Bp9015 | reverse complement strand
GGCCGGCACGAACGTGAATCTCGGCGCGAACGCGCTGACGCTCGGCGGAACCGCGAGCGGCACGTACAGCGGCGCGATCGGCGGCACCGGCAGCCTGACGCTGGATGGCACCGGCACGCAGACGCTGAACGGCGCGAGCACTTATTCGGGCGGCACGAACCTCAATAGTGGCGGACTGGTGCTCGGCAACGCCGCGGCGCTCGGCACCGGCGCGTTGAATGTCGGCGGTTCGGCGACGCTCGATACGAACACGAACCTGACGGTGGCGAATGCAATCGGTCTCGGCGCGGGCGCGACGCTCACGCTCGGCGGCAGCAACGCGCTCGGATTGGGCGGCGCGATTACCGGTACGGGCACGCTCGTGAAGAACGGCGCGGCGACGGTGACGCTGACGGGCGCGAACACCTATACGGGCGGCACGACGATCAACGCGGGCACGCTGGCGATCGGCGCGGGCGGCAGCCTGGCGGCGACCGGCGCGATGAATCTCGCGAACGCGGGTGCGACGCTCGACCTCAGCAATGCGTCGGGTGCGCAAACGCTCGGCGCGCTGTCGGGCGCGGCCGGCACGAACGTGAATCTCGGCGCGAACGCGCTGACGCTCGGCGGAACCGCGAGCGGCACGTACAGCGGCGCGATCGGCGGCACCGGCAGCCTGACGCTGGCCGGCACCGGCACGCAGACGCTGAACGGCGCGAGCACTTATTCGGGCGGCACGAACCTCAATAGTGGCGGACTGGTGCTCGGCAACGCCGCGGCGCTCGGCACCGGCGCGTTGAATGTCGGCGGTTCGGCGACGCTCGATACGAACACGAACCTGACGGTGGCGAATGCAATCGGTCTCGGCGCGGGCGCGACGCTCACGCTCGGCGGCAGCAACGCGCTCGGATTGGGCGGCGCGATTACCGGTACGGGCGCGCTCGTGAAGAACGGCGCGGCGACGACCACGCTGACGGGCGCGAACACTTACACCGGCGGCACGACGATCAACGCGGGCACGCTCGCGATCGGCGCAGGCGGCAGCCTCGCATCAACCGGCACGATGAACCTCGCGAACGCGGGCGCGACGCTCGACCTGAGCAATGCGTCGGGTGCGCAGACGCTCGGTGCGCTGTCGGGCGTGGCCGGCACGAACGTCAGCCTCGGCGGCAATGCGCTGACACTGGGCGGGACGGCCAGCGGCACGTTCAGCGGCGTGATCGGCGGCACCGGCGGGCTGACGCTCGCAGGTACCGGCACGCAGACGCTGTCCGGCGCGAACACGTATACAGGCGGCACGACGATCAACGGCGGCAGCACGCTGGCGCTGGGCGCGGGCGGTAGCCTTGCGTCGAGCGGCGCGGTGAACCTGGTCGGCACGGGCGCGACGTTCGACCTGAGCGGCGCAACGGGTGCGCAGACGATCGGCGCGCTGACCGGCGCGGCCGGCACGAACGTGAATCTCGGCGCGACTGCGCTGACGCTGAGCGGCAACGGCAGCAATACCTTCGGCGGCGTGATCGGCGGCACCGGCAGCCTGACGCTGGCCGGCACCGGTACGCAGACGCTGACGGGCGCGAACACGTACACCGGCGGCACGACGATCAACGCCGGCACGCTGGCGCTGGGCGCGGGCGGCAGCCTTGCGTCGAGCGGCGCGGTGAACCTGGCCGGCACGGGCGCGACGTTCGACCTGAGCGGCGCAACGGGCGCGCAGACGATCGGCACGCTGACCGGCACGGCGGGTACGAGCGTGAACCTCGGCGGCAACGCGCTGACACTGAACGGCAGCACCGCCGGCACATTCGGCGGGACGATCGGCGGCACCGGCGGCCTGACGGTCGCGGGCACCGGCATTCAGACGCTGACCGGCAGCAACACCTATACGGGCGGCACGACGATCGCATCGGGCGGCACGCTGCAGCTCGGCAACGGCGGCACGTCGGGCAGCGTGGTCGGCAATGTCGTCGACAACGGCGCGCTGATCTTCAATCAGTCCGCGAACGTGACGCTCGCGAGCGTGCTGTCCGGCACCGGTTCGCTGACCCAGGCCGGCAGCGGGCAACTGACGCTGACCGGTACCAATACGCTGAGCGGCCCGACCACCGTCGCGGCGGGTACGCTCGCGGTCGACGGTTCGCTCGGCCAGTCGACCGTGACCGTGCAGAACGGCGCGACGCTGACGGGCACCGGCACGGTTGGCGGCTTCGTCGTGCAGAGCGGCGCGTTCGCGGCCGCGTCGCAGCCGGGCGCGGCGCTGAACGTGGCCGGCAACGTCACGTTCCAGCCGGGCTCGACGCTGCAGGTCGCGGTGACGCCGCAGCAGGCCGGCAGCATCGCGGCGGGCGGCACGGCCACGCTGAACGGCGGCACCGTGCAGGTGCTCGCGAACCAGGCCAGCTACCAGCCGACCACGAAGTACACGATCCTCAGCGCATCGTCGGGCGTGCAGGGCACGTTCAGCCAGGTGAATTCGAACTACGCGTTCCTGATGCCGACGCTCAGCTACGATCCGGACCACGTGTACCTGCAGCTCGTCGCGAACGGCACGGCGCTGCCCGATGTCGCGGCGACGCCGAACCAGCGCGCGGTCGCGACCGCGATCGGTGGGCTCGGCGCGGGCAACCCGCTCTACGACACGGTGCTGACGACCGATGCGGCCACCGCGCGGCGGGCCTACGGGATGCTCGACGGGGAACTGCAGGCGAGCCTGAAGAGCATGCTGCTGCTCGACAGCCGCTACGTGCGCGAAGCCGTGACCGATCGCGTGCGCCAGGGCCTCGCGCCCGGAGCCGGGCCGCTCGCCGCGCTGTCGTCGGGCGGTGCCGCGCTGTGCGGCGACAACACGGCCGGCGCGACCGATCCGACGCTGCCGCCGGAACGCCGGATCGGTTCGCGCGCAGGTTGCTACGGCGGCACGCCGTATCAGCCGGTGGTCTGGGGGCAGGCGTTCGGCGGCCGCAGCCGGCTCGCGGGCGACGGCAACGCGTCGACGATCAACCGCAGCATGACGGGCTTCATCGCCGGTGCCGACATGGCGCTCAACGACCAGTGGCGTGCCGGTCTCGCCGCGGGCGTCACGCACAGCTCGCTCGACAACGACCAGAGCGCGTCGGCGTCGGTCAACAGCTACTACCTGTCGCTGTACGGGGGCGCGCAGTACGGTGCGCTCGGCGTGCGCGGCGGCGCGTCGTACACGTGGTACCGCATCAACAGCGACCGCAATCCGGGCTTCGCGGGCTTCTCCGATCACGATTCGGCCGGCTACAACGCGCATTCCGAGCAGGTGTTCGGCGAAGTCGGCTATGCGCTGCCGGTCGGGCCGGTCGCGCTCGAACCGTTCGCGGGTCTTGCCTACGTGAACCTGCATACCGACGGCTATACGGAAACCGGCGGCGCGGCCGCGCTGCAGGCCGGCGGCCAGACGACCCACGTCGGTTTCTCGACGCTCGGCGTGCGCGCGGCGTCGCAGCTCGGCACGCTCGCGAGCGGCACGTTCACCGCGCGCGGGACGGTCGGCTGGCGGCATGCGTTCGGCAACGTGCGGCCGTCGTCGGCGTTCACGTTCGCGAACGGCGGCACGTCGTTCCAGGTGTCGGGCGTGCCGATCGCTCGCGACAGCGCGGTGCTCGAAGCGGGCATCGATGCGACCATCACGAAGCGCCTGACGCTCGGTCTCACGTTCAGCGGCCAGTACGGCAGTGGCGTGCGCGACAACGCGGTGCTCGGCAACATCCTGTGGAAGTTCTGACCGGCGCCTGAGGTGCCTGGGCGCGATCCCGATGCGACGGCGATGCCCGCATCGGGGTCGCGTCTTTTTCGGCGCTGCGCGCGTCCCCCGTTCTGGCCTATCCTGTGCGAAACACGCGACGCGCGCCGCGCGTTGCGCCTCGACACAGGAGCATCGATGCCGAATCACGCCGAAGCCACCACGACGCAGGCGCCGCAAGTCGCGCCCGTCCCCCCGACCCAGGCGACAGGCCCCGCATTCATCGCGCCCGAAGCCGATCCGCAGGCGCTCGCACGCAACAACCAGTACGTCCTGAAATCCGGCGACGCGTTCGTCGTCAGCGACGCGCTCGGCGACGTCGGCGGCCATGACGACGGCCTGTTCGTCGACGACATGCGCGTGCTGTCGACCTGGCGCCTGACGTTCGGCGGCCGCGCGCCGTCGCTGCTGTCGGGCGCGACGAGCGCGGACAACGCGTCGTTCACCGCGCACCTGACGAACCGCCCGCTGCCGCCGCTCGGCGGTCGCGAGACGCCCGAGGGCGTGATCCACATCGAACGGATGCGCGTGCTCGCGGGCGACGTGCTGTACGAAGCGCTGACGCTGACCAACTATGGCGCGAGCGAGGCCGAGGTGCCGCTGTCGCTGTCGTTCGCGGCGGATTTCAAGGACATGTTCGAAGTGCGCGGCACGCAGCGCCCGAAGCGCGGCACGGTGGTTGCGCCGCGCGTCGACGGCGGTGCGGTGCGGCTTCGCTACGACGGCCTCGACAAGGTCGAGCGCAACGTGACCGTGCATTTCTCGCCGGCGCCCGACGCGTTGTCGGTCGATCGTGCCGATTACACGCTGACGATCGCCGCGCAGGCGTGCGTGTCGATCTACCTGACCGTCGACGCGACGCTCGGCCGCGCGCACGACGGTGAAGGCCCGGGATGCGGGCGCGTCGCGCTGCGCACCGCGCTCGTCGGCGTGCATCGCGAGATGCGCTCGCGCCGCGAGTCGATGGCGCGCGTGAACACCGGCAATCCGCTGTTCGATGCGTGGCTCGACCGCTCGCTCGCGGATCTCGGGCTGCTCACGACGCAGCTCGATACCGGGCCGTATCCGTATGCGGGCATTCCGTGGTTCTCGACGCCGTTCGGCCGCGACGCGGTGATCACGTCGCTGCAGATGCTGTGGCTGCAGCCGTCGCTCGCGCGCGGCGTGCTGCGCTTTCTCGCGGAGCACCAGGCGCGCGAGACGTCCGCGTTTCGCGATGCGGAGCCCGGCAAGATCATGCACGAATTCCGCCGCAGCGAAATGGCCGCGACGGGGGAGGTGCCGTTCGCGCTCTATTACGGCGGCGTCGACACGACCCCGCTGTTCATCGTGCTCGCGGGCGCGTACGTCGAACACACCGGCGACGATGCGCTGATCGACGAGCTGTGGCCCGCGCTCGAGCGCGCCGCGCAGTGGGTGATCGACAAGTGCGACCGCAATCCGTACGGGCTGCTCGACTACCAGCGCACGTCGGAGCGCGGTCTCGCGAACCAGGGCTGGAAGGACAGCCACGATTCGGTGTTTCATGCGGACGGCCGCTTTCCCGACGGTCCGATCGCGCTCGTCGAAGTGCAGGCGTATGCGTGCGCGGCGCTCGATGCGATGTCGATGTGCTCGCACCGGCGCGGCCACGCGGCCGACGCGACACGCTATGCGCTGCGCGCGAAGGCGCTGCGCGACCAGGTCGAGACGCTGTTCTGGATGCCGGAAGGCCAGTTCTACGGGATCGCGCTCGACGGTCACGGCGACCTGTGCCGCGTGCTGGCGTCGAACGCGGGCCATCTGCTCGCGTTCGGCCTGCCCGACGCCGAGCGCGGCGCGGCGGTCGCCGGCGTACTCGGCTCGACGCTGTTCCAGACGGGCTGGGGCGTGCGCACGCTCGCGGCCGGCCAGCCGCGCTTCAACCCGATGGCCTATCACAACGGCTCGGTGTGGCCGCACGACAATGCGCTGATCGCGCGCGGGCTCGCGCGCTACGGCGACAAGACGGCCGCGGTGAACCTGCTGCGCGCGCTGTTCGAAGCCGCGGTCAGCTTCGAGATGCGGCTGCCGGAGCTGTTCTGCGGGTTCCCGCGCCGGCGCGGCGAGCCGCCGACCGCCTATCCGGTCGCGTGCCTGCCGCAGGCGTGGGCGGCCGGTGCGCCGTTCATGATGCTGCAGGCGTGTCTCGGCGTGAGCGTCGACGCGGCGCGCCACGAGGTGCGGGTCGAGCGCCCGGCGCTGCCCGAAGGTGTCGACTGGCTGCGCATCGACGAACTGCGCGTCGGCGACGAAACGGTATCGCTGACGTTCCGGCGCGTCGATGGCCAGGTGATCGCGTCGGCGGAGCAGCCGGGGCGGGTGAAGGTGGTCGCGGTGCTGTAGCGCATGCGGCTGCACGGACGTTGCGCGATGTCGTGCCACGTCCGCACGCAGCGGCATAGAATCGTGACATGACCCTTGAACGATGGCGGAGGCACCTACGATGACGACCGACAACCGGCCCGACGACGGCGAGCAGAAGAAGCTCGAAAACCTGGAAGCGGCGGTCGACCACCTGCACAAGTCGATCGAGTCGCAGAGCATCGCGGCTGGCGCGGCGAAGGGCATCCTGTTCAGCCTGATCGAAACGCTCGGCGCGCTGATCGGCGATCCCGACCTGCCCGAACATGCGCGCTCCGGGTACGAGGCGCTGCGCGACAAGGCGAGCGAATTGCGCCGCGGGCTCGACCGGCATTGACGAAGCGGCAGCCGGCGTCGGCCGCGTGGCCCGCGCCGGCGCTGCCCAATCCTGCACGGCGCGCACAAAACCCCGTGCGCTCAATGAGTTAGCCGGCCGGTGCGCAGGATATCCACAAGCTTGCCAACACAATCTGTGGAGAACCGGCCGGCCCCCGACCGGCCGCGCAAGCGGCGCCGCGAGGCCGCACACGATGACGCGTCATTGACCTGTCTGGCCCGATCTACTGAATCCCCTTTTGTATCAGGATGTTACGCGTCACATTGGTGGAATATCCACAGGCTTGCCAACAAAATCTGTGGATAAGTCTGACGTGATTGCTTCCTGATGGTTGACGATCCGGCGCGCGGCGGCCGCGGCGTCGAAGCCTTTGCGCACGGGCTGCCCGCTGCGTGCGTCGGCGCGATAATTCGTGCGCGATCAACGGGTTAGACCTCGGGTACCCAGGATATCCACATCCTTGCCAACACAATCTGTGGACAAGCCGGGCCGCATCATTCGAGCGGCGCGGTATCGGCCGCTTCCGCGACGATCCAGTCGCGAAACAGCGTCATCGCCGGCGAGAGCGGCTTCGACTTCAGCGACGTGAGCCAGTAGCCGCCCGCGCGCACGTCGATGTCGAACGGCCGCGCGAGCAGGCCGAGCTGCAGTTCGCGCGCGAACATGCAGGCTGGCGCGAGCGCGATGCCGGCGCCCTGCATCGCGGCCTCGACCATCAGCCGAGACGAATCGAACACGGGCCCGTTCACCGCCCACGGTTCGAGCGACGCGGCGTCGAACCAGCCGTGCCATTCGTCGGTGCGGTACGAGCGCAGCAGCGTTTCGTTCGCGAGATCGGCCGGCCGCGCGAGGCGCCGCGCGATCTCCGGCGCGCACAGCGCGGTGAGCGGGGCGTCGAGCAGCCGCTCGTTGCGCGTCGCCGGCCAGTTGCCTTCCCCGAAGCGGATCGCGAAATCGAGACCCTCGGCCGCGAGGTCGACGACGTTGTTGTGGGTCCGCAGCCGCAGCTCGACGAACGGGTGCGTGTCGCCGAAGCGCTTCAGCCGTGGCATTAGCCAGCCTATGGCAAAGGTGCCGACCGCGCCGAGCGTCAGCACTTCGTGGAAGCGCCCGTCGTCGAACTGCTTGAGCACGGTTTCGATCCGGCTGAATGCGTCGCTGAGCACCGGCAACAGCGCGCGCCCTTCGTCGGTGAGCCCGAGGCCGCGCGGCAACCGGGTGAACAGCGCACAGCCGAGCCGCTCTTCGAGCGAGCGCACCTGCTGGCTCACGGCCGCCTGGGTCACGCTCAGCTCGAGGCCGGCGCGCGTGAAGTTCAGGTGGCGCGCCGACGATTCGAACGCGCGCAACGCATTGAGCGGAAGGTGAGGGCGGAGCTTCGTCATAAGAATTTCTTTTGTCAGCGCTCAATTATCGTTGCTTGTCAGGCAACCGTAAAGTCACGATAGTGCTGTCTCGCCGGCCGGCCGTTCTGCATCCATTCCACCACGAGAGACACCCATGACCTACTCATCGCAACGTCGAACCCTGCTACTGGCCGCCGCGACGGCGCCGCTCGTCCTGACCGTCAGCGCGTGCGCGTCGCCGCCGGCTGCCGGGCAGGATGTTTCGTCCGCGACGTCGTTTGCCGCGCTCGAGCGCGCGGCGGGCGGCCGTCTCGGCGTGTGCGCGATCGACACCGCGGGCGGCCGGCGCGTGCAGCATCGCGCGGACGAGCGCTTCCCGTTCTGCAGCACGTTCAAGGCGATGCTGAGTGCGGCGGTGCTCGCGCAGAGCGTCGAGCGCCCGGGGCTGCTGCAGCAGCGCGTGGCCGTTGCGCAGTCCGATCTCGTGAACTACTCGCCGGTGTCGGGCAAGCATGTCGGCACCGGGATGACCGTCGCCGAGTTGTGCGAGGCGGCGATCCAGTACAGCGACAACTCGGCCGCGAACCTGGCGATGAAGCTGATCGGCGGGCCGGCGGCGGTGACCGCGTTTGCACGTTCGATCGGCGACGACACGTTCCGGCTCGATCGCTGGGAGACCGAACTGAACACCGCGTTGCCGGGCGACCCGCGCGACACCACGACGCCGGCCGCGATGGCTGCGAGCCTGCGCGTGCTCACGCTCGGCGACGCGCTGCCGCCCGCGCAGCGTGCGCAGCTCGTCGCCTGGCTGCGCGGCAACAAGGTCGGCGACAAGCGGATTCGCGCGGGCGTGCCGGCCGGCTGGCAGGTGGCCGACAAGACCGGCACCGGCGACTACGGGACGACGAACGACGCGGGCGTGATCTGGCCGCCGTCGCGCGCACCGATCGTGCTCGCCGTGTATTACACGCAGACGCGTGCCGATGCGAAGGCGAAGGACGACGTGATCGCGGCCGCCGCGCGTATCGCGGTCGCGACGTTCGCGTGAGCGGGCGGCGCGGCGTGCGTTCATCGATGAATGCACGGAACGATGAAGCGATGTGTCGATGAATGCACGCCGTGCCGCAGTCGTGACCGGCATGTCGAAACGTTGTGCGATCAACGACTTAGATGACGCATGCTCAGGATATCCACATCCTTGCCAACAAAAATTGTGGACAAGCCGGCGTGCGGCCGCGTTCATCGCGCAGCGGGCGCGGCGCCGGCGTGCGTGAGGCTTGCCTGCCCGGTTCAAAGCGGCACGGACAAAACCTTTCGGATCAAGCGCTTGTGCGTGGTATGCGCAGGCTATCCACACGCTTGCCAACAAAATCTGTGGACAAGCGGCGTGGCGCGCGCGACATGCGGTCCGTCGCGTCGCGTGACGATGCGTGAACGGCACATCGCGTGGCCGCGTGCCCGATTCGAAGCGGCGCGGACAAAGTCTTACGGATCAAGCGCTTGATCGCGGTATGCGCAGGCTATCCACATGCTTGCCAACACAATCTGTGGACAAGCCCGCCCGATGTTCAGCCATGCCGATCGTCGACCGAGGGCCAGCGCGCGAACGCGAACACCCACAACATGATGAAGTTCAGGACCGGGACGAACATCGTCAGGATCCACCAGCCTGAATGCCCGGTACGCCGAACGATGCGGACATACGGATAGACGACGATCGCGACGAGCACGAGCGAGACGATCAACTGCCCTGCGGTGAAGTGTTCCATGGTCTTCCTCGGAATGATGTGTCGTTGTCCGATGCGGGCGCAACGGCCGGCACCGTGGTGCCGCTGCGTGAAGTCTCGCGATGCGTGGCGCGTGCGGCTCGTGTGATCGTGACGCGTGGCAGGTGCGGGCGTCAAGCGGCGGGCAGGGTGCCGCTGTTGCGCCGGATCGTCCGTCTGCGCGCGCGGGCGAACCGCGTGCTGCCGCAACGGTGACGCGGCGCATGAATCATTGGCCGATCAACGGGTTAGCCGATGCGTGCGCAGGATATCCACAAGCTTGCCAACAAAATCTGTGGGTAAGTGCTGCGACGATCGCATCGCACATCATTGGGGCATCGACGTGGCATCGTGATGCGAAGTGCGGCGAACCGGCGCGTGTGACGGCCCGGCGCGCGCCGCGTCTGCATCACGCGTGCCAAAGTCCGTCGGATCAACGGCTTAGCGTTGCGGTGCGCAGGATATCCACAAGCTTGCCAACATTTTCTGTGGAGAAGTCCGCGTGGCGATTGCGCGGCGCGGCACATCGTGCAAACCGCCTCGTCTGTCGGATCCACCGTGAAGATGTTGAGGAGCACGACGGGTTGCGCGTCGACGCCGAACTGTTGCCGGATCGGGAAGTTCGGGTCCATCGATTTGAAATGTGGCATTGGGCGCCCCTGCAAGTAGTGCGGCGACGACTCGGAGGGAAGGGATCGGTACGCGATGTCGCGTCGAGGCGAGCGCCTGCTCGACGCGGGTTGGCGCATTCGCTGCGCACGAGCGCCAAACCCTTTCGGATCAATGGTTTGCTGCCGTTAGCGGCCGGTTGTCCACAAGCTTGCCAACACAATCTGTGGAAAAGCCGCCCGTCGGGCGTGTGTCAGGCCGGCACCGGAAAGCGCACCGTCACGGTCAGCCCGCGCCCGCCTTGCGTCGTGCCGAGCGCGACGGTTGCGCGATGCTGTTCGGCGATCCGCTTGACGATCGACAGCCCAAGCCCGCTGCCCGACGACGTGACCGCCTGCGCGCCTTCGCCGCGATAGAAGCGCTCCCACACGTCCGTGCGCTCGGCTTCCGGAATGCCGGGGCCGTCGTCGGCGACTTCGAGCACGGGCGTCGCGCCGTCGAGACGCGCGGACACGTCGACGCGCGCGCCGACGCCCGCGTAGCGGATCGCGTTGTCGACGAGGTTGTTCAGCAGCACGCGCAACGTGTCGATGTTGCCGGCGGCCATCACCGGCGACGACACGATCGCGCCGAGGTCGATGCGGTGCGCATCCGCGACGCGCGTGCGATCGGCGACCACCGAGCGGCACAGCGCGGCGAGATCGACGGGTGCGGAGGTCGCGGCGGACGCCTGCGCGTCGGGTTCGAGGCGCGCGAGCGTCAGCAATTGTTCGGCGAGGTGGCCGAGGCGTGTCGTGCCCGCATGGATCTGCGCGAGGATCTGCTCGCGTTCGTCGGCCGTCGACGCGCGCCGCAGCAATTGCGACTGGATCGACAGCCCCATGATCGGCGTGCGCAATTCGTGCGCGGCATCGGCGATGAAGTGCCGCTGCAGCGTGAACGAACGGTCGAGCCGCGCGAGCAGGTCGTTGATCGCTTCGGCGAGCGGGCGGACTTCGTTCGGCATCGACGCGACGTCGACCGGCTCGAGATTGTTCGCATTCCTGCGCTTCAGGCCGGCCGCGATCGTGCGCAGCGGCCGCAGCCCCGCGCCGATGCCGAACCACAGCCCGATCGCGAGCACCGGCAGCATCGAGAACACCGGCCACAGCAGGTGCACCGCGATGCCCGCGATCGCTTCCCAGCGCGCGTGGCGCGCCTGCGCGAGCCGGATCGTCGTGCCGCCGCGTTCGGTCACGTAGGTGCGCCACGGCTGGCCGCCGACGTCGACGCTGCCGATGCCTGTCTGCGCGGGCGGCGGCAGCGCGGACTTGCGATCGGTCGAATACACCAGCGTGCCGTTGCGCCAGACCTGCAGCAGCACGGCGTCGGGGTCGCCTGCCTCGAATTCGTGCTTGCCGTCGCGATGGTTGCGGAACGACAGTTCGCCGTTCGGGCCGACGACGATCTGCTTCGACATGCTGCGCATCTGGTCGTCGAGGAGATCGTCGAGTTCGCGCAGCGCGCCCCAGTAGGTGCCCGCGCTTGCGACCAGCCCGATCACGCACGCGGCCGGCAGCAGCCACGTCAACAGGCGCCGCCGCAGCGATGCGCTGCGCCAGCGCGCGATCGCGTGTTGCAGACGCATCATGCGGCGTCACCGATCCGGTAGCCGACGCCGCGCACCGTGCGGATCATGTCGTGGCCGAGTTTCTTGCGCAGGTTGTGGATGTGTACCTGCACCGCGTTGCTCTCGATTTCCTCGCCCCAGCTGTACAGCCGTTCCTCGAACTGTTCGCGCGAGATCACGGCGCCGGGGTCGCGCATCAGTTCGTGCAGCAGCACGAACTCCTTCGGCGACAGCGTGACTTCTTCGTCGTTGAGCCAGACCAGGTGCTTGACCGGATCGAGCCGCAGCGGGCCGATCGCGAGCGTCGTCTGCGCGCGCCCTGCGTGGCGGCGGTTGACCGCACGAATGCGGGCGAGTAGTTCCTCGAGCACGAACGGCTTGACGAGGTAGTCGTCGGCACCGCTGTCGAGGCCGGCGATGCGGTCCGGCACGCCGTCGCGCGCGGTGATGATGATCGCCGGCAGGGTTTCGTCGCGGCGGCGCAGCGACGCGAGCACCGACAGGCCGTCGCGGTTCGGCAGCCCGAGGTCGAGCAGTAGGAGGCCGTAGCCGGTCGAGCGCAGCGCGAGCGTCGCGGCGTCGCCGTCCTTGACCCAGTCGACCGCGAAGCCTTCCTGTTTGAGGCCCTGTTCGAGCCCGCTGCCGATCAGCGGATCGTCCTCGACGAGCAGTACGCGCATGGATTCGTGTCTGTTGGCGGGCGTGGGCGCCCGGGGTTCCCATGATAAGCGCAGGTGTCTTAGGCCGAGCTTAAACACGGGCGCCTGCGTGCGTTCGCGCACCGGAATGTTGCGACGGCATGCCGCGGCGCACGGTCTTCAGCTTTGCTTAATCTTACGGTCCGTAATCTGAGTGCGTCGCGTTCAACGGAGCGCGACGCACTCGAAAAAATGGAGGAACGAGATCATGAAACACCTGACGAGAATCCTGGCGGTCGCGCTTGCGGTGCTGCCCGCCGCCGTCTACGCGCAATACACGGGGCCGTCCGCGCTGACCACGACGACCGTGAAGGAACTGCTCGCGAACGGCAAGGACGACCAGCACGTGCAGTTGCAGGGGCACATCGTCAAGCATGCCGGCGGCGAGGACTACGAGTTCGCCGATGCGACGGGCACGATCCGCGTCGAGATCGACCACAAGCTGTGGGCGGCCGGCCAGCCCGTCAGCGACAAGAACGAAGTGAAGCTGACCGGCGAGTTCGAGCGCAAGTGGTCGGGCAAGGTGAAGGTCGACGCCGATCACGTGGAAGTGCTGCGCTGACCGGTGCACCGGTGTGCACGGGGCCGGTGATACCATGGACGACCGGTTCCCGTTCTCACCAAGATGGCTGCCAATTTCGATGAACTCGCGTCCCGGATCCGGGCGCAATTTTCCGAACTGAGCCCGCAATTCCAGGCGGGCGCTGCATTTCTGCTCGATCATCCCGACGAGGTCGCCACCTCGTCGATGCGCAAGGTCGCGCAGCGCGCGCAGGTTCAACCCGCATCGCTCGTGCGGCTCGCGCAGCAATTCGGTTTCCCCGGCTGGAACGAGCTGCGCGATCTGTGCGTCGCGCGCGTGCGCACACGTCCCGAGCCGCTCACGCAGCGTGCGCGTTCGCTCGTGCGGCCCGACGCGAAGGCGTCGCTCGCGCACGACCTGCTCGCCGCACAGCAGCACAATCTTGCCGCCACCGCCGCACAGAACGGGCACGCGCTCGCGGACGCCGCGAAGCTGATCCGCAAGGCGTCGCACGTGCATGTCGCGGGGTTCCGGTCGTGCTATCCGGTGGCGTTCGGTTTCGTGTACGGCTACCGGCTGTTCCGGCCGACCGTGTCGTTGCTCAACGGTGTCGCCGGCTCGCTCGAGATGGAGTTGCGCACGATCGCGAAGCAGAGCGTGACCGTGATCATCAGTTTCGCGCCGTATTCGGCGGAAGCGACGCGCGTCGTGCAGGCGGCGAAAGCGCAGGGCAGCAGGATCGTCGCGATCACCGACAGCGCGGTGTCGCCGATCGCGCTGCATGCGGACGCGCAGCTGATCTTCACGCACGACAGCCCGTCGTTCTTTCCGTCGCTGGTCGCCGCGCATGCGATGGCCGAGGCGCTGGTCGCGCAGTTGCTGGCGCTCGAAGGCAGCGATGCGATCACGGCGCTCGAGCGCACGGAAGCGGAACTGCATGCGAAGGGCGCGTATGTCGTGTAGCCGCACGCGCGGCTTCCACTGTCTTCCGCTCACGTTTTCTCCTTGATCCGACGTAACCGATGACGTTCACCTACGACGTGACCGACGTCGGCGACGTGAACGTTCGCAAGCAGATCGCGGCGCCGCTCGTCCGGTTCAACGAAAGCCAGGCCGGCCCGGCCGACTTCCGGCCGCACACCGCGCCGCGCGCCGGCCCCTGACATCCGCATCGATATTTCATCGCGACCTGAACCGTCGCGGTACCGCGCGCGCGTATGCTGGCGTCTCCATTCCGAGGAGACGTCAATGTCCGATTCCAACGTGCAGTTCCGCCAGGCCGAAACCTTCCGCGCGCTGCACACGCGCCCCGGCGCCTTCATCATCCCGAACCCGTGGGATGCCGGGTCCGCCCGGCTGCTCGCGATGGCCGGCTTCGAAGCGCTCGCCACCACGAGCGCCGGTTTCGCGTTTTCGAGAGGGCGGCCCGACAACGCGATCGGCCGTGACGAAATGCTCGCCCACATCGCAGAGATCGTCGCGGTGGGCGGCCTGCCGGTCAGCGCCGATCTCGAGAACGGCTTCGGCGACGCGCCCGACACGGTCGCCGAGACGATCCGCCTGGCGGCCGGCGCCGGCGCGGTGGGCGGCTCGATCGAGGATGCGACCGGCCGCGCCGACGCACCGATCTATCCGTACGACGCGGCGGTCGAGCGCATCGCGGCGGCGGTCGACGCGGCGCGCGCGCTGCCGTTTCCGTTCACGCTGACCGCGCGTTGCGAAAACTACCTGCACGGCCGCCACGACCTCGCCGACACGATCGCGCGGCTGGTCGCGTACCGCGACGCGGGCGCCGACGTGCTGTACGCACCGGGCGTGACCGATCCCGACGAGATCGCGGCGCTCACGCGCGCGGTCGGCGCGCCGGTCAACGTCGTGATGGGGCTGCAGGGCGGGTTGCTGAGCCTCGAGACGCTCGCGGCGCTCGGCGTGAAGCGCGTCAGCGTCGGCGGCGCGCTGGCGCGGGCCGCATTCGGCGCGTTCCTGCGCGCCGCGACGGAAATGGTGCGCGACGGCACGTTCACGTTCACGCAGGCGGCGGTGCCGGGCCGCGACCTCAATCGCTGGTTTTCGGCGCCGGACAATTCGCCCGTTCAGTTCGAACAATAAGGGCCGGTGAAACGTGGGAACGTTTCCAACCGAAAGCTGATTGACGGTAATCAATCGAAACTGCTGCCGATTTGAAGTTCGATGACGGCGCGAAAACCATCGATTATTCTCCGTATTCCGGCGGTGCGACCGGAACCGGCACGCAAGCCACGCCGGTTCTGGCGTCAGCCGCCCGCCACGCGAACCGGTGCCGCATATTGTTGCGATTTTCCGGTCGCTGTTTTTTTTCGTATTCGGGAGTTGCCGGTTATTTATCGGATTGGTAATCTCCCGCATATCCGAATGACCTGCCAGCGGGCCGCCGGAAAATGAATATATAAAAAATCGAGAGAGCGATGACAATCCGAGAAAATCACCGCAGTGGCGTTCGCGTCGGCGATGTCGTGACGCTGAAAACCGGCGGGCCGCGCATGACCGTCACCTACGCGGGGCCGGTCGTGTTCGACGATGCCGACTGGCTGATCTGCCAGTGGTTCGACGACAGCGGCCACTTCCGGCAGGAAATGTTTCATCACGAAACGGTAGTGCCCGAACCGCGCGCGATTTCCGCCGGGCGCGTCCGCGTGCGCATGCAGGGGCACCGCTACCGGTCGGCAGCCTGACGACGCGCCCGTCGCGGCACCGCGCCGCTTGCCGGCCGCAGGTTGCCGCATCGCCGTGGCCCGCCGTGCCGGCATGCCGACGACATCCACGACATTTCACGTCAACCCGAAACATGCGGCGGCCCGGCGCGCCGATACTGCACGCATGAACCCGACCCATCCGATTGCCGCGGTCACGCACCGCGATCCCTACCCGTATTACGCGACGCTCGTCGACGGGCCGCCGCTTGCGTTCGACGCCTCGCTCGGCCTGTGGGTCGCGAGCCGGGCGGCGAGCGTGACGGCCGTGCTCGGCCACCCGGCGTGCCGCGTCAGGCCGCTCGATGCGCCGGTACCGCCCGCGTTGCGCGGGTCGACGGCGGGTGCGCTGTTCGGCGAACTGGTGCGCATGAACGACGGCGCATTGCGGCACGACGTGCCGAAGCAGGCGCTGCGCGCGGCGTTCGCGCCGATCGATGCGAACGCGTTGCGCGAACGGGCCGCCCAACTCGCCGGCAGCCGGCTGCGCGCGCCGTATGACGCCGATGCATTGAACGTGTGGTGCCTGACGGTGCCCGTTTGCGCGGTCGCCGATCTGCTCGGCTTCGACAGCGCGCAACTCGACGATGTCGCCGCGCTGGTCGTCGACTTCGTCGCCGCGCTGTCGCCGCTGTCGGACGACGCCGCGCTGGCCCGCGCGAGCGAAGCCGCGCGGCAACTGCTCGACCGCATGACGGAACGCGTCGCGCGCACGCATGCGCAGGACGGTTCACTCGTCGCCGCGGTTCAGCAGGCGGCCGGCGCCGCGGGCTGGCACGCGAGCGGCGCGCTGGTCGCGAATCTGGTCGGGTTGCTGTCGCAGACGTGCGAGGCGACGGCCGCGTGGCTCGGCAACGTGCTGGTCGCATGGGATGGCACGGACGGCGAACGCGCGATGCCGGATACGGCCGCCCTCGACGCATTCGTCGCCGAGGTCGGCCGATTCGATGCGCCGGTGCAGAACACGCGCCGCTTCGTCGCGTCGCGCACGACGATCGACGGCGTGACCGTCGATGCCGGTGCGGCCATCCTGGTCGTGCTTGCGGCGGCGAACCGCGATCCGGCCGTGCATCGCGAGCCGCACCGACTGCTGCCGGGCCGCGCGCCGGGGCCGAACTTCGGGTTCGGCACGGGGCCGCACGGCTGTCCGGGCGAGCGGATCGCGCGGGCGGTCACGGCGGGGGCGTTCGGGGCGTGGTTGCGCGCGGGCGGTGACGCGCCGCGCGACAGGCTGGTGTGGGACTACCGGGCCTCGACCAATGTCAGGATGCCGAAGTTCGGCACGGCGAGGTAAGCGGAAAGGCGGGACTGCCTAGCGGCAACCTTGCTTCTCGGCCCATTGTTGCTGGGCGGCGACGCGGCGTTGGACGCGTTCGACGAGACCGGTCGAGAAGGTCCGCATGCTGATGCCGCGGCGCTTCGCGAGGATGGTTTGCGCGACGTCGGTCTGCGGGTTCGGCTGGCATGCCCAGTACAGCGTCATCAGCCAGCCGATGCCCGTCCACGCGAACAGCGCGTTGAACATCGCGATCGTCAGCTTGTCGTGCCGGCTGCGCCGATCGGCGACGATGGCCGGAAGAAAATAGAGCGCGATCGCTGCGACCGAACCGGCCACCTGAATCAGGACTGTGTGTTCCATGTTGCTGCTCCGTCCGAACTGCAATGAGGCTGATTGTCGCGCTTTTTCCGTTCGTGTGCCGGCAATTGATTGTTGCGTTTTCAATAACGATCAGCGCATGGCGACGCCCTCAGGCTGCACTTCGTTGCTCAACGCGAAACCTTCGTCGAGCCAGCCCGTGACGCCGCCGATCATCAGCTTCACCGGGCGGCCGAGGCGCGCGAGCCGGATCGCCGCGCGCGCGGCGCCGTTGCAGTGCGGGCCCGCGCAGTAGACGACGAACAGCGTGTCGGCCGGATGGTCGGCGAGCTTGCCGGCGACGATCTTGAGGTGCGGCAGGTTGCGCGCGCCGGGCACGTGGCCCGCGGCAAACTGCTCCGGACCCCGGACGTCGAGCAGCACGAAATCCGGCGCGCCGGACGCAAGCGCATCGTGTACGTCCCAGCAATCGGTCTCGAAACGCAGCGATGCTTCGAAGTGCGCGAGGGCGGTGGCGCTGTCGGCGGCGGGGACGTCGGTGACGTATGACATGAAAGGCGCTCCTGAAGGACGGCGCGGAATGCGCCGGAATGAAGGGCAGTATCGCGGTTCGGCGGCCGTCGCGGCAGTGGCGCGATCGACAAGTTCCGGTAACATCGCGCCATGCACAATCATCTCGTCGTCGCGCTCGCCTACGAGCGCCTCTGCACCTTCGAGTTCGGCTGCGTGGTCGAACTGTTCGCGCTCGAACGCCCGGAACTCGGCGTCGACTGGTATCGCTTCGCGGTCTGCGCGAGCGAGCCCGGGCCCGTGCGCGCGGCGGGCGGCATCACGGTCGCCGCGCCGTACCGGCTCGCGATGCTCGATCGCGCGGACACCATCGTGATTCCCGGCTGGCGCGATCCGGACGAGCTGCCGCCGGAGCCGCTGCTGAAGAAGCTGCGTGCTGCGCATCGCCGCGGCGCGCGGCTCTGTTCGATCTGCTCGGGCGTGTTCGTGCTCGCGGCGGCCGGCGTGCTCGACGGGCTCACCGTGACCACGCACTGGCGCTACGCCGAGCGCCTGCAGGCGCGCTATCCGGCGCTGCGCGTGAATCCCGACGCGCTGTACGTCGACGAAGGGCAGATCGTCACGTCGGCCGGCTCGGCGGCGGGGCTCGACATGCTGCTGCATCTCGTGCGCCGCGATCACGGCGGCGCGATCGCGAACCGCGTCGCGCAGCGCCTCGTGCTGCCGCCGCATCGCGACGGCGGCCAGGCGCAGTTCGTGCCGCGCCCGGTCGCGCCGGGCGGCAGCGACCGGCTCGCTAAGCTGATCGACTGGATGCGCGCGCACGCGGCCGAGCCGCACACGCTCGCGTCGCTGGCCGCGCAGGCCGCGATGAGCACGCGCACGCTGCAGCGGCAGTTCGCGGATGCAACCGGGATGTCGCCGCTCGCGTGGCTGATCCGCGAGCGCGTGAACGTCGCGAAGGACATGCTCGAAGCACATCCCGGGCTGTCGCTCGCGCAGATTGCCGCACGCGCGGGGTTCGGTTCCGAGGAGTCGTTGCGCCGGCATTTCCGGCGCGTCGCGGCGACGAGCCCGGCTGCGTACCGGCGCGGGATGGATCGCGGTGTGAGGTCCACGGACGCGTGAGTGGTGCGTCTTTCCGCGCCGCGGCGGAACGAGTCCGTCGTTTGCTTCTTGTCGACTTCGAGCACGCGTAAGATGGCGATCGCCGTGCGGCGACCGTAGATGCGGCGCCGCCATTCCCGCTCGCAACGACAACGACAACGACAAGGACAATCATCATGGGCCTGCTGGGCAAGCTGTTCGGAAAGAAAACGCGTGACGAAGCGGCAGCGCCCGCGCGTTCCGCGCACGACGCAGGCGGAGCGCCGGAAGCAACGGAAGGATCCGACGATACGAACGAACAAGGCGGCCCCGACATCGCGCCGGAACTCGCGCCCGCGCTGAGGGCATTCCAGGCCGGCCGGCACGAGGCCGCGATCGCGGCCGCCGCGCCGCACGCGGAGCGGCTGGCCGATGCGGCGCGCCTCTGCGCGCTTTCATACTCGGCGATGAAGCGTTACCGGGAAGCGTTTCCGTACTGGCTCGCGCTGTTCGACCATGAGCCGAGCGCGCACAACGCGGTGCAGCTCGCGACGACGTCGGTGATGTGCGACGAAGTGGAGCGCGGCGAAGCGTGGATGCAGAAGGCCGCCGAGGTCAATCACGACACGCACGAGCAGTCCGACGTCGCGGCGCGCGTGAACTTCATTTCGGCGCTGATGCAAGGCGGCCACCTGCGCGAGGCGCTGCCGCATCTCGCGTGGGTGCGCGACGTGTACGGCCACGTGCGGATCACCGATTCGACCTTCCTCTACATGCGCGGCATTCCGTTCTTTTCGTCGTTCCTCGAGAACAGTCTCGAGATCCTGAAGGCCACGCAGCCGGCCGACGCGATCGCGCCGTGGTACGGGGAACTGAAGGGCAAGCTCGACGAAGAAGGCGAAGCGCAGCTTGCCGCGTGGGTTAATCAGTTGCCGGCATGACCGGCCGGTTCATCGCGCGTCGCGACGCCTGCCGCATCCTGCCGGCGCGGCGTCGCGGCGCGCATGCTCAGCGCGTGTTGGTATTGCGGGTATCGCGCGCGGTTTGCTTGATGCACGCGATCCGGTACACGCCGTCCTCGACTTCGACGCCATGCGTGTCGTGCGTGAAGCCGGGGAAGCGCAGGTCGTACTGCTCGAGCGCCTTCAGGTAACCGAGCAGCGGGCCGTCGGCCGGCCCCGCGTTTTCGCCGGGCATCAGCAGCGGAATGCCCGGCGGATAGGGCACCACGCCCGTCGCGACGGTGCGGCCCGCCATCTCGGCGAGTTCCAGCATCTCGATGTCGTTGTGCACGAGATGCTCGTACGCCTCGGCCGGGCTGAAGTCGGGTTGCGGCAGCGTCGAGAAGCCGCGCGACATCATCTCGGTCGTCTTCAGGTCGCTCATCGCGCTGAACATCAGGTCGCACAGGTCGCGCAGGCCGAGCGTGCCGTAGCGGTCCGGATAGCGCGCGACGAGCTCCGGCAGCGCCTGCTCGAGCGGCGCGTTCGCATCGTAGTCGCGCTTGAAGTCGAGCAGCGTGTTGACGAGCGTGCCCCACTTGCCCTTCGTCACGCCGAGCGAGAACAGGAACAGGATCGTGAAGTCGGTCGTCTTCTCGACGACGATCCCGTGCCGGTCCAGGTACGCGGTGACGACCGACGCCGGAATGCCGACCGGCATCAGCCCGCCGTGCGGCGCGACGCCAGGCGTGACGATCGACACCTTGATCGGATCGAGCATGCAGTAATCGTCCTCGATCTCGCCGAAGCCGTGCCATGTTTCGCCCGGATGCAGCACCCAGCATGACGGATCGGTGGCGAGCAGCGTTTCGTCCGCTTCATGGAAGCGCACGCGCCGGCCCGTCTTGCGATCGACCACGGTGTCCGGCTGCCAGCCGTTGAAGAACCAGTCGTCGTTCTCCTCGCATTCCGCATGCAGCCGCGCGAGCATCCGGCGGAACGACACGGCCTCGCGGATCGCGTCGGTGGTCAGCGCCTCGCCGCCGGGGCCGTCCATCATCGCGGCGCTCACGTCGTTCGACGCGATGATCGCGTAGTTCGGCGACGTCGATGCATGCATCATGTACGCCTCGTTGAAGCGCGCGTGCTCGATCGGGTTGCGGCCGTTGCGGACATGGATGAACGACGCCTGCGACAGCGCGGCGAGCAGCTTGTGCGTCGACTGTGTCGCGAACACGGTCGGCTTGCTCGCGTCGTGCTGCGACGGATCGCCGTGCATCGCGTGGCGATCGCGGTAGATCGGGTTGAAGCGCGCGTAGCCGTACCATGCCTCGTCGAAATGCAACCGGTCGACGCTCTGGCCGAGCAGTTCCTCGATGCGCGTGACGTTGTAGCAGAGGCCGTCGTACGTCGAGTTCGTGATCAGCGCATGCACGGGCGTCGGGTCGATGCCGTCGCGGCCGCGCACGAGCGGGTTCGCGTCGATCGCGAGACGCACGGCGGCGGCCGTGAGCCGTTCCGGCATGATCGGCCCGATGATCCCGTAATGGTTGCGCGACGGAATCAGGTAGGTCGGAATCGCGCCCGACATCGTCATCGCATGCTCGGCCGACTTGTGGCAGTTGCGATCGCACAGCGCGACCTGGTTGCGCGTGACGCTCGCCATCAGGATCACGCGGTTCGACATCGACGAGCCGTTCGTCACGTGATACGTGCGGTGCGCACCGAACACGCGCGCCGCGTAGCGTTCGCTTTCGCCGATCGGGCCCGAGTGGTCGAGCAGCGAGCCGAGTTCGCCGACCGAGATCGACAGGTCCGAGCGGAACAGCGCTTCGCCGAAGAATTCGAAGTACGCGCGGCCGACCGGCGATTTCAGGAACGCGGTGCCGCCCGTGTGGCCCGGCGTGTGCCACGAGTATTCGTAGACGCGCGAGAACTGCGCGAGCGCGCGGAACATCGGCGGCAGCACGGTTTCGCGGTAGCGTTCGATCGCGGCGACGATCCGCCCGCCGATGAATGCGGTCGTGTCCTCCAGCATCCAGATGAAGTCGTCGGCCTTGCGCATCGCGTCGACGGGAATCGCCGCCGCGCTCGCGCGGCTCGCGAGCAGGAACACCGGCACCGTCGCATTGCGCGCACGCATCGCGTCGAGCACGGCCTGCGCCGGCGCATGGCCGGGATCGTTGCCGAGCTCCCAGTTGAGCAGCAGGCACTGGATCGCGGGATCGGCGTCGACCACCGCGCGTGCGTCTTCGGCTGAGGTCGCGATCACGACGTCGACGAGCCGCGTGCGCAATTCTTCGACGAGCGCGGTGGCCGCGCGTCCGGTGGCCGTGCGTTCGTCGATGTCGTGCTGCACGAGCAGCGCCTTCATGCCGAGGCGGCGGAACGCCGGTTGGGTCAAGGAAGCGGTCATGGGTCATTCCCCCGTTTGTTGAGTTGCCGGGATGCCTGCTGCGGCGGCCGGCGAGCGTGCGTGAAGGCGGGCGGCCTCGTGTTGGCCGACGGAGATCCAGAAGGCCGCGACGAGCGCGACGATGGTCACGCCGAGCGCGAGGTAGCGCACCCAGCGCGGCGAGCGGCCGCCCGGGTGGACATGGGTTTCCTCGATTTCGCGCTGGCGGTTGATCGACAGCTCGTAGAACACGATCGTCGCGATCACGAAGATCAGCGACCAGCGCGTCTGCTGGCCGTCGGAGCCGACCATCGCCCACAGCGCGTAGACGGCGCCGATCAGGCCGACGATCGTGTAGAAGGTGAACTGGTGCGACGGCATCTTGCCGTAGCCGAGCACCTTGATCGCGATGCACGAGTAGATGTACGGCAGCAGCGTCATGATCACGGCGATCGACGCGATCTTGCCGAACTGCTCGCTCGCGCTCGGCGACATCGTCGCGAGCACCTGCACCGACATGATGACCGCGACGATCGCGAGGCCCGCCGACGGCACGTTCTTCGAGTTGACGCGGGCGAACACGCCGGCGAACAGGCCGTCGTCGGCCGCGGCCTTCGCGGTCTGGCCGACCAGCAGCGTCCAGCCCGCGAGCGAGCCGAGGCAGCCGAGCGCCGCGCAGATCGCGACCGCGTTCGCGGCGGTGTCGCCGAGCGCGAGGCGCGCGGCATCCGCGAACGGCGCGCTCGACGCGAGCAGCGCCTTGTTCGGGATCATTCCCATGATCACGGTCGAGCTGAGCACGTAGCAGACGGCCGCGAGCACGACGCCGCCGACGGTCGCGATCGGCACGTTGCGCGACGGGTTCTCGACGACGCCGGCCGACACCGACGCGCTCTCGACGCCGATGAACGCCCACAGCGTGAAGTTCAGCGTCGCGCCGATCGCGCCGAAGCTGCTCGCGCCCGACACGTTCCAGCCGGCGAAGTACACGTCCTTGCTGAACCAGAACCAGCCGAACACGGCCATCCCGAGGATCGGCACGAGCGCGAAGATCGTCGTGACCGACTGCACGCGGCCGACCACGTTCGGCCCGAGGATGTTCGCGTAGGTGAACAGCCAGATCACGAAGATCTGCGCGAGCGCGAACACGAGCGGGTCGTGCAGGACCGGGAAGAAGTGCGTGAGATAGCCGAGGCCGGCGACCGCGAGGCCGACGTTGCCGAGCACGTTCGCGAGCCAGTAGATCAGGTTGGTCTGGTAGCCGATGTACGGGCCGAAGGCCTTGCGCGCATACGCATACGGGCCGCCGGCGGCCGGGTCGATCGCCGCGAGCTTCGCGAACACCAGCGCGAGCGACACGGCGCCGACGACGGTGATCAGCCAGCCGAAGATCGCGATGCCGCCGGTGGCGGCGAGGTTCGCGGGCAGCATGAAGACGCCGGAGCCCATCATGTTGCCCGCGACCATCAGCGTGGCGGGGATGACGCCGATTTTCGGCGCGGCGGTCGCGGCTGGCGCGGCGGCGGAACGGGAGGAGGACGAGCTGGCATCGGACATGCGAGGCTCCTTGAATGGTCGTGATGCGGTTGAGGTGGCGCGGCCCGGCGCCGGTCGACGATTCCGGAATGGATCGTCGTTTTATTGAACGACAGCATCTTATATCTTAATTAGGTTTGAATAAGGGTAAGCGATACAATTTAATATCTTGAATATTGATGTCGATCATTGAAAAGGGTGAAACGCTTTGGTGCGGATGACGGTGGCTGCACCGGGGCGAATGGCCTGTATGGGCCGTCCGGACGGTGGTTCCGGGGTGAAGGTGAGATGCGGGTCAGGTTGAACGGATAATCGATTTTTGCCGAACCGGTTAATTCAATTTGCGGGCTGAGTGAGTCGTCAAACCCTGATTGAATTAGTCGGTTATTATCGAGCGCTCGAAATGCGCTCGCCCGCGCCATTGATTACGTCTACCGAACGGTGATTCCGATGACGATGCTGCCTTCCCGCCTGCCGCTGATCCAGGCTCCGATGGTCGGTTCCCTGAGCCCGCTGACGATTGCGGTCTGCGAGGCGGGCGGGCTCGGCTCGCTCGCATGCGCGGCACTCGGCCCGCAGCAGTTGCGCGACGAAATCGCGGCGATCCACGCACGCACGCCGGCGCCGTTCAACGTCAACTTCTTCTGTCATGCGCCGCCCGCGCCCGATGCCGAGGTCGACGCGCGCTGGCGCGCGGCGCTGGCCGGCTACTACGCGGAAGCCGGGCTCGATGCGGCCGACGTGAAGGGCGGCCCCGGTCGCGCGCCGTTCGACGACGCGATGTGCGCGGTCGTCGAGGAACTGCGCCCGGCCGTCGTGAGCTTCCATTTCGGTTTGCCGGACGAAGCACTGCTCGAACGGGTGCGGCGCACGGGCGCGTTGATCGTCTCGTCCGCGACGACCGTCGAGGAAGCGCGCTGGCTCGATGCGCGCGGCGTCGATGCGATCGTCGCGCAGGGCGCCGAGGCGGGCGGGCATCGCGGGATGTTCCTGACCGACGACATCCACGCGCAGCCGGGCCTGTTCGCGCTGCTGCCGCAGCTCGTCGACGCGGTGCGCGCGCCGGTGATCGCCGCCGGCGCGATCGCCGATGGCCGCGGCATCGCGGCCGCGTTCGCGCTCGGCGCACGCGCGGTGCAGATCGGCACCGGCTACCTGCTGACGCCGCAAGCCGGCCGCTCGACGCAGCACCGCGCGGCGCTGCGGGCCGCACGCGACGACGGCACGCGCGTGACCAACCTCTACACGGGCCGCCCCGGACGCGGCCTGCTGACGCGCTTCATGCGCGAGCAGGGGCCGATGAGCGCGCTTGCGCCCGCGTTCCCGCTCGCGACGGCGGCAGTCGATCCGCTGCGCGTCGCGTTCGAGCGGCAGGGGCGCGACGATTTCTCGCTGCTGTGGTCGGGCGAGGCCGCGGCACTCGCGCGGGAAGAGGATGCCGGGGTGCTGACCCGGCGGCTGTGGGACGACGCGATCGCGTGCGCGGCGGGGTTGTGCGACGCATTCCCGCAGGCCGTTTGAGCGGGTGCGCGACGCGCTGCGGGAAACGGGCCCGAACGGGCCCCGAATACGGCACGGAAAGCGCCCCGGGGCGGGGGCATCGGCGTATCATCCGGTTTTTCGTCAGCCCTATCCAGGCACCCCACCATGACCTCCGTCGACACTACCCCCGTCCTCGACCATGACAAGCTCGTTACCTTCGTCGAGCGCAAGTGGAACGATGAAATCCTCCACGCACTGACCGACTACATCGCGATTCCCGCGAAGAGCCCCGCCTTCGACCCCGACTGGGCGAAGCGCGGCTATCTCGAACGGGTCGTCACCGATGCCGCGCAGTGGGCCGAACGCCAGCCGGTGAAAGGCCTGAAGCTCGAGATCGTGCGCTTGCCCGGCCGCACGCCGGTGATCTTCTTCGAAACCCCCGCAACCCGCTCGGGCAGCACCGACACGATCCTGCTGTACGGCCACCTCGACAAGCAGCCCGAATTCGACGGCTGGCGCGCGGACCTCGGCCCGTGGACGCCGAAGTTCGAGAACGGCAAGCTGTACGGCCGCGGCGGCGCGGACGACGGCTACGCGATCTACGCGAGCCTCGCCGCGCTCGGCGCGCTCGACGAGCAGGGCGTCGAACGCCCGCGCTGCGTCGGCCTGATCGAGACCTGCGAGGAGTCGGGCAGCTACGACCTGCTGCCGTACGTCGATGCGCTGCGCGACCGGCTCGGCCAGGTGTCGCTCGTCGTGTGCCTCGATTCGGGCGCCGGCAACTACGACCAGATGTGGCTCACGACGTCGCTGCGCGGGCTGGTGTCCGGCGACCTGCAGGTCGAGGTGCTCGAGGAGGGTGTTCACTCGGGCGTGTTCGGCGGCATCGCGCCGTCGAGCTTCCGCGTGATGCGCCAGCTGTTCGAGCGCCTGGAAGACGCGAAGAACGGCAACCTGCTGCCGGGCGTGTTCCATTGCGAGATTCCCGACAGCCGCGTGCGCGAGGCCGACGCGGCCGCCGCGATCCTCGGCGACGCCGTGTGGAAGGGGCTGCCGTGGGCATGCGGCGCGGACGGCAAGCCGGTGCTGCCGACCACCACCGATCCGCGCGAGGCGCTGTTGAACTCGACGTGGCGTCCGTCGCTGTCGGTGACGGGCGCGGCCGGCCTGCCGGCGCTCGCCGACGCGGGCAACGTGCTGCGTCCGCGCACCGCGTTCAAGCTGTCGCTGCGCCTGCCGCCGCTGGTCGATGCCGCTCAGGCCGTGCAGCAACTGAAGGAACTGCTCGAACTCGATCCGCCGTACAACGCGAAGGTCACGTTCAAGCCGGATGCGGGCGCCGCGACCGGCTGGAGCGCGCCGGATCTCGCGCCGTGGCTCGCGTCGTCGCTCGACGCCGCGTCGCGCCGCCACTTCGGCGCGGACTGCGCGTACATGGGCCTCGGCGGCACGATCCCGCTGATGAACGTGCTGCAGGCCGGCTTCCCGTCCGCGCAGTTCATGGTGTGCGGCGTGCTCGGGCCGAAGTCGAATGCGCACGGCCCGAACGAGTTCCTGCACGTGCCGTACGCGAAGAAGCTGACCGCGGCGGTGGCGGACGTGATCGCGTCCGCGCGCTGAGCGTTCGCGCCGTCTGTCCCGACCCGACCGGATCCAACCCGACCTGACGGAGCCTTGCCGATGACCGCGCTGCCGACCCCCGATACCGACCCGCTGCGCATGCGCGCCGAACCGCTGCACGCGTTCGTCGCGGCACTCTGGGAGCGGGTCGGCAGCAGCGAGCGCGAGGCGCGGCTCGTCGCCGATCACCTGGTCGGCGCGAATCTGGCCGGGCACGATTCGCACGGGATCGGGATGATCCCGAACTACGTCGCGTCGTGGCGGGAAGGGCAGTTGCAGTTGAACGGGCACGCGTCGATCGTCCGCGACGGCGGCGCGGTGCTCACCATCGACGGCGGACGCGGCTTCGGCCAGGTGATCGCATTCGAGGCGATGGTCGAAGGCATCGAGCGCGCGCGACGCATGGGCATCTGCGCGATCGGGCTGCGCGACGTCCATCACCTCGGCCGCATCGGGCACTGGGCCGAGCAGTGCGCGCGCTCGGGGCTCGTGTCGTTCCATTTCGTCAACGTGCCGGGCGACTTGCTCGTCGCGCCGCTGCACGGCACCGATGCGCGCTTCGGCACGAATCCGTTCTGCGCCGCGTATCCGCGCGCGGGGCGGCCGCCGCTGCTGCTCGATTTCGCGACGAGCGCGATCGCTTACGGCAAGACGCGGGTCGCGTACAACCAGGGCAAGCGCGTGCCGGCCGGGTCGCTGATCGATCATCGCGGCCAGCCGACCGACGATCCGGCCGTCATGCACGAGCAGCCGTTCGGCGCGCTGCTGCCGTTCGGGCTGCACAAGGGGTATGCGCTGGCCGCGATGTGCGAGATCTTCGGCGGCGCGCTGGTCGGCGGGCATACGACCTACGGCGACACGCTGCAGAAGACGAGCGCGATCGTCAACGGGATGCTGTCGGTGCTGATCGATCCTGACGCGTTCGATGCGGCCGATGCGCAGCGCGAAGCCGATGCGTTCGTCGAATGGGCGAAGGCGTCGCCGCAGGCGGGCGATGCGCCGGTGCGGATGCCCGGCGAGCCGGAGGAGGCGAGCCGCGCCGCACGCGGCGTGGACGGCATTCCGGTCGATCGCGCGACGTGGCGGCAGATCCGCGAGAGCGCGGCGGCCGTCGGCTTCGACGACGCGGAACTCGACGTGTGGACACGGCGCTGCACGGAGCCCGCATGAGCTGGCAATCGGAGAAGGCGCACGGCGAGGAGATCGCGTACCGGCTCGCGCCGCTCGGCAAGGTAGAGGTCGCGCGGTTCTTCAGCGGCGCCGCGATGCGGCTCGACGGCGTGATGTTCGGCTTCATGTCGCGCGGGTCGCTGTTCCTGCGCGTCGACGACGTGAACCGTCCCGCGTTCGTGGCGGCAGGGATGGGGCCGTTCTCGTATGAGCGCCCTACGCGCACCGTTGCGCTCGAGGGTTATTACGAAACGCCGGCCGACGTGCTGGAGGATGCGGGCGCGCTGTTCGACTGGTGCCGCGGCGCGTATCGGGCGGCGTTGCTGGCGGGGGCGCCGAAGCGCAAGGCGAAGGGGAAGGCGGCGCCGAAGCCGCCTGCGGAGCCGAAGACGGCAGCGGCGTCAACGCCGGCTGAGAAACGGAGTGTGAAGCCGGCTGCGAAAGCGTCCGCGAAACCTTCCGCGAAAGCGGCGCCGAAACCTGTTTCGAAACGGGCCACGAAATCCGTGGCGAAGCGCAAGTAACCGTAGCGCCGGCCGCCCATCGTCGCTGCGCGACGATTTACGTTGTCCTGAGTTTGCGACTCGCGAAGCGTGGGGAGATGCGCCAGATTCCTGCCAACCGCACGGGATGTACGAAAGCATCAACCTTGCCGAACCGTGCGTGCGTCATGCTTCACAACGGCGGCTACGGCGTTTATGATCGGCGCGGATCGCGTCCGCGTCTGGCGCGACCCGCGCCGGCCGTGTCGCCGGCCTCGCGAACGGCGCATCGAAAGCCGCGCGAATGATTCCCCACTCATCGTTCCAGACGGAGACAACCGATGCTCGTCCTGATTCTCGGTTTAGCGATCTTCCTCGGTGTGCATTCGATTCGGATCGTCGCGGACGGCTGGCGATCCGCGACCATCGAGCGGATCGGCGAGAAACGCTGGAAGGGCCCCTATGCGATCGCGTCGATCGTCGGCTTCGTGCTGATCATCTGGGGTTACGGGATCGCGCGCCAGGGCGGGACGCTGCTGTGGGTGTCGCCCGTCGGCGTTCGCCATCTCACCGGCATGCTGACCGCGATCGCGTTCGTGCTGATTGCCGCGTCCTACGTGCCGCGCAACCGCATCAAGACGCTCGTCGGCCATCCGATGGTGGCCGGCGTGATGGTATGGGCGATCGCGCACCTGCTCGCGAACGGCACGCTGCACGCGGTCGTGCTGTTCGGCGCATTCTTCGTGTGGTCGCTGGTCGATTTCGTCGTGTGGCGCGCGCGCGATCGCCGCAACGGCGTCCGCTATCCGGCCGGCAGCCTGTCGGGCGATGCCGTGACGATCGTCGCCGGGCTCGTCGTATGGGCCGTCTTCGCTTGGTTCCTGCACGGCCCGCTGATCGGCGTGCGGCCGTTCGGTTGAACGCGCGCGCCTGCAAGCATTGACGAGCGGGGCGCGCAGGCCGCCCGCCGCGCCCGCGAATCCGCCGCGACATCGAGGCGGGCGCATTGCCCGCCATCGCTCGGCGCACGGGGCGCCTGCCGATCGATGGCGAGTTCGTCGCGACCGACGGCATGCGTGCCGTCGGCGCGATCGGGGCGCGCGCGTCAGATCGGCTTGACGAACAGCCCCACGGTCAGCGCGGCGCCGATGCAGACGATCGCGATCCGCAGCACGCGTTCGTTCACGCGGTGCAGCGCCCACGCGCCGAGCAGGCCGCCGACGATCGCGCCGCCGCCGAGCGCGATCGCCGCCTGCCAGTGGAGGTGCGGCGAGGTCAGGAACAGCACGACCGCCGACGCGTTCATCACGCCCGCGAGTGCGTTCTTGGTCGACATCGCGTGACGCGGCGACAGGCCGGCCATCGTCAGCGCGGCCATCATCAGGAAGCCGATGCCGCCGCCGAAGTAGCCGCCGTAGATCGCGATCAGGAACTGCGAGATCGCGGCCGTGACGGGGCCGACATGCTGCGTGCCGGCGCCGGTCTTGCGGAAGAAGCTGCCCCATGCGAACACGACCGTCGCGAACAGCACGAGCCACGGCACGAGGTGCGAGAAGATCGACGACGGGGTTTTCAGCAGCAGCAGGCCGCCGAGCGCGCCGCCGACCACGCTGATCGCGAACAGCGCGCGAAACGACAGCTTGCCCGCGCCGCGCACCATGTTCCGGCTGGCCCAGCCTGTCGTGACCTGGCCGGGAAACAGCGCGACCGTCGACGTGATGTTCGCCGCGAGCGGCGACATTCCCGACACGATCAGCGCGGGCAGCGTGACGAACGAGCCGCCGCCCGCGAGGGCGTTTTGCAGGCCGGCCCACAGGCCGGCGACGATGATGAGGGCGAGCATTGGTGCGGAAGCGGAGAAGTGGCGGGGCGCGCGGGTACGCGCGGCGGACGCCCGATGGTAATGCAGGATCGCGGCGGCGCAAAGCGGGCCGGCGCGCAGCGTTGCAGGGGGCGCGGCTGATCGACGTGGGCGTTGCGTCGGGCGTGATGCTTTCGCGCCGTTTCGCGTTTCGCCCGCGCCGTTACGCACCCGACCGGTGTCGCGTCACGCGTTCGGCTGCGTGTCGGCGTTTCCGCTGGCGCATCGCCTTCGACGTCCGGATAGACGATCGTACCGTCGTCCCGGATCACCGCGCCGGCAGTAAGACGCGTGGGCTCCACGCGGTTCTTGCCCATGATGTGCAGCACCGTTTCGCCGTGCGCGATCAGGTAGTCGGACACGATGCGCCGATGACAGCGCCACGACATGGCTTCCGAACGCATGATCGTGCAAAGCTGCCGGTGCCCTTGCGCGATCAGCTGTCGAGGCCCGCTCGAAACTCGGGCGACAGCGCGTAATCGGCGTAGCGATGGAAACTGCGGTTCGTCCAGAAGTCGTTGACGTCGTCGGGCACGCCGAGCGACTTGCCTCGCAGGCCGCCGAGTGCGGCGATGTGCTCGTAGGCGATGGCGGCCGCGGCCAGCTCGCCGGGAAGCGTTGCTTCGTTGAACTGCGGATTCGTGCGCGAACGCGTCATCTTCCGGATATCGGCGAGCAGCGCGATGTCGGACGCGTCGAGCATCTCGATGAACGCGTCGAGCGTGCGGTTCGAATGGCCGATCGTGTAGAACGGGAGCGCCACGAATCGTCCTTGCCGGCAACGCGTTCGAGCACGTGCCCGCGGTGCGCGGCGATGTGGTCGGTGCGGTCGCTCCTGATCTCGTATTGCGGATCGTCGGGCGATGCGTGTTCGCGATGAGCCTTGTAGTCGAAATCCTGCGTGTGGATCGCGATGGTCGTGCCGGTCACGTAACCGGCTTCGGAATTCCAGCGGACGTGGTCGCCCGGCTTGAATGGCGTCGTCATGCGGGGAGCCTCGTTGCATCGGTGCGGTGTCGTCGGTCGTTGCCGTACGCGTTATCGGCGCTCGCCGGGCATGGAAAAAGATACGGGCGGCGGGGGCGTGCCGGGCTGCGGACGCAAGCGTCGTGCCGGCGCCCTGCGAGCCTTCATTTTCCCAACGACGACGATCCCATCCTCCCGCTTGCCTCCGTGAAATTGACGTGCTAATTTTTCATGAAATTGGACGACTGAAATTTCACGGGAGCCCGCATGTTCGTGCAGTCCGACCGTCACGTCGCAAGCTACTACGCCGGCACCTACCCGGCGCCGATCCCGCGGCGTCCCGAACTGGACGAACGCATCGACGCCGACGTGCTGGTCGTCGGCGCGGGCTTCAGCGGGCTGCACACGGCGTTGCGCCTGGCGCTCGCGGGCAAGCGCGTGGTGGTGCTCGAAGCGAGCCGCGTCGCGTGGGCCGCATCGGGCCGCAACGGCGGACAGGCGCTGCTCGGCTGGTCGTGCGACATGCAGCCGCTCGAGGATTCGCTCGGCCGCGACGGCGCGCGCATGCTGTGGGACAGCATGCGCTGGGCCGCGGCCGAAGTGCGCGAACTGCCCGCGCGGCACGGCTTCGACATCGACTATCGGCCCGGCAGCCTGTGGGCCGCGGTGCGGCCGCGTCGCGTTGCGTTGCTCGCACAGGCCCGCGACGAAGCCGCGCAGCGCTGGGGCTACGACCGGCTGCGCGTGATCGGGCAGGACGAGATGCCCGAATGGATCGGCAGCGCGCGCTATCTCGCCGCGCTCTACGATCCCGAGGCCGGCCATCTGAATCCGCTGAAGCTCGCGCTCGGTCTTGCGCAGACGATCGAACGGGCCGGCGGCCGCATCTTCGAGCAAAGCCGCGTGCTCGACTGTCGCGAGACGGCCGGCGGTCACGTCGCACGCACCGCGCAGGGCGAAGTGCGCGCGGACGTGCTGGTGCTCGCGTGCAACGCGTACGTCGACCGGCTCGATCCCGAACTGTCGCGCCGGTTGCTGCCGGTCGGCACCTACCAGGTCGCGACCGCGCCGCTTTCGGCGGACGTCGCCCGCTCGCTGCTGCCGCGGAACAGCTGTGTGATCGACAACCAGTTCGTGCCCGACTACTTCCGCCTGAGCCCCGACAACCGCCTGCTGTTCGGCGGCGGCTGCACGTATCTCGGCGGGATTCCGGCCGACATCGCGGCCGCGACGCGCCCGCATCTCGAACGCGTGTTCCCGCAACTGGCCGGCGTGCCGCTCGACTACGTGTGGGGCGGTCACATCGACATCAGCATGCGCCGCACGCCGGACATCGGCCGCCGCGGCCAGCGCTTCTGGCTGCAGGGCTTCTCGGGGCACGGCGTGCTGCCGACGCTCGCCGGCGCGCGCGCGGTCGCCGATGCCGTGCTCGGCGACGATCGCCTGCTCGCGCAGTACCAGCGCATCCGCAACCCGCGCTTTCCCGGCGGCGACCGCCTCGCCGCGCCGCTGGAAGCGATCGGCAAGGCCTGGTACCGTTTGCGCGATACCGTCTGACGTACCGGAACTCATCATGAACGAACAGGAAGAGATAGAAAGTCTGGCGATCCTGATCCGCGACCTGCGCAAGCATCGCAAGGTCACGCTCAACGATCTCGCGGAACGGATCGGCCGCTCGGTCGGCTTTCTGTCGCAGGTCGAGCGCGGGCTGTCGCGCCCGACGGTCGCGGATCTCACCGCGATCGGCGAGGCGCTCGGCGTGCCGACCACGTATTTCTACAGCCTGAGCAAGCCGCGCAGCGTGCCGTGGGTCACGCGGCCCGACGAGCGGCGCACCGTGTATTACGCGGCCGGCATCACGGACATCCTCGTGTCGCCGAACATGCGCTCGCGCTTCTCGATCCTCGAGAGCCATCTCGCGCCCGGCGCGAGCAGCGGCGAGCGCTCCGTCGACGACAGCGACGAGCAGGGCGGCTTCGTGCTCGAAGGCGAGCTGACGATCTGGATCGACGGCGACGACACGCCCGTCACGCTCGGCCCGAACGACGCATTCCAGCTTCCCGCGCACAAGCGGTTTCGTTACGCGAACCTGGGCGACGCGCCGGCGCGCGTGATCTGGGTGTTCACCTGAGTTCGCCGGCGGGCGGTCCCACGGATCGTCGCGCCGTGCTGCTGGTTTGCAGTACTGATCGACATCGGGCATGTGACGTGCCGCATGCCGATGAGTCCGGTTCGCCGCGCTGCGGCACCGTCATACAAGACATGGAAAGGATGAGACATGGCTGACGTCGTTCCCGTGCTGGTCGATGAAGTCCGCGCATTCCGGCAGGCGCATCCCGAGATCCGTTATGTCGACCTGATCTGTCTCGACCTGCCGGGTCATTTCTACGGCAAGCGTTATCCGATCGATGCGCTCGAGAAGGTCGCGTCGGGCTCGTTGCTGAAGCTGCCGCAGAACTGCGTGCTGCTCGGCACGCAGGGCGGCCTCTACAAGATCGGCGATTACTGCTTCAACGACGGTGACCCCGACGCGCCGCGCCGCCTGATTCCCGGCACGCTGAAGCCGGTGCGCTGGGAGCGGCAGCCGCTCGCGCAGATGCTGATCAGCTCCGACGGCACGGACGCGCCGATCGAGTTCGAGCCGCGCGAGGTGCTGGCGCGCGTGCTGCGGCGGTTCGCGGCGCGCGGCATCCGGCCGGTCGTCGCGTTCGAGCTCGAGTTCTACCTGTTCGCCGCGCAACTCGCGGACGGGCTGCCGCAGTATCCGCGCGACCGCTTGAGCGACGACCGCGACGACCAGCCGAACATGCACATCGAACGCCTGTCGCGGTTTTCCGATGTGCTGCACGAGATGGTCGAGGCCGCGCGCGAGCAGGGCGTCGACGCGACGGTGATCACGGCCGAGCTCGGGCCCGGCCAGTTCGAGATCAACTTCGGCCATACCGACGACGCGCTGCGCGCGGCCGACTGGTCGGCGCTGTTCTGCCGCAGCACGCGCGGCGTCGCGCTGCAGCACGGCTATCGTGCGAGCTTCATGGGCAAGCCGTACCTGCATGCGCCGGGCAGCGGGATGCACGTGCACGTGAGCCTGTATGACGACGCGGGCCGCAACCTGCTCGCAGCGGACGCGCAGCGGCCGCTGCGGCATGCGGTGGCCGGCTGCCTCGCGCTGCTGCCGCACTGCATGCCGGTATTCGCGCCGAACCACAATGCGTTCCGCCGCTACGGCTCGATGGTGAATGCGGCGAGCCGTGCAAGCTGGGGCTTCGAGGATCGCGACGCGTGCATCCGGATTCCGGAATCGGATGCGCGCAATCTGCGCATCGAGCATCGGCTCGCGAGCGCGGACGCGAATCCGTACCTGGTGCTCGCGGCGATCCTGTCCGGGATGGAGCATGGGCTCGACGCACGGATCGAGCCGATCGCGCCGCTCAACGACGATCGCGGCAGCGGGATCGATTTCCCGAAGGAGATGCTGTCGGCCGTCGCGGCGATGCAGGATCACGTGGCCGTGCGCGACGGGCTCGGCAGTGAATTCGTGATGGTGTATTGCGAGAACAAGCGGCAGGAGGAACTGGATTTTCGCAACGAGATCGGGGCGCGCGAGTATCGGTGGTTTCTTTGACGTGCTGCGCCGACCGGCGCGGACTATGGAAGTGCGCGCCAGTAGCGCACTTCGTCGATCGACGTCCCGTCGATGTCGAACGTCTTGATGTCGCTTTCGGCGACGAAGCCTTCACGTTCGTAGAACGCGCGCGCGCGGCGGTTCTCGACGATTGCCCAGAGCGACACCCATGCATGCCCCCCGTCGTGCAGCGACCGGCAAGCATGCCGGACCAGCGCCTTGCCGATTCCTTTGCCGCAATGCAGCGGATGCAGATAGATCGCGTGGATTTCACCCCACGCGCGATCCTTGTCGGCGTCGCGCGTCGTGCCGTACGCGACCCAGCCCGTCACGCCGTCTGCGTCGAATGCGACCGTGACGCGCGTTTCGCCTGCCGCGAGCGCGTGGTGCCAGAAGTCGGTACGTTGTTCGACCGACAAACCTGCAAGGAACGACGCCGGCATGATGCCGTCGTAGGTTGCCCGCCACGATGCGACGTGGATCGCGGCGATGGCTGCGGCATCGGCCGGCGTGGCTGTGCGGATGGCGATCGTGGTCGTTTTCGAGGGCATGCGTGCGTGGTTTGACCGGTTGCGGGATACAACGATGAAGCAGCCCCGTTCAACGCCGTGAATCGGGCGTGCATGCAGGTGCGGTGTCGCGCCGCACCTGCACCGTCCTTACTCGCCGAGCTTCGCCGTCACGCACCCCGTGCTCGAGCATTCGCGCTCGCGTTCGCGCAGGAACGACAGGCGCGATTGCGTGAAGTCGATCGCGCATTGCAGGTTCACGAGATAGCCGTCGTCGCGCGTTTCGCTGCAGCGGTCGTCGCGCCGCTTCATCCACGCGAGCTGGCCGGTCTTCAGCTTCGCCTGCTGGTCGCCGCTCAGTTGCTTGCGCACGCGGCCGTACTCGTCGTTCAGTTCGCGGTCGACCTGCGAGAACTCGTTGCTGCTGCAGTACACCTGGTCGAACGCGCTGCGCGGTTTGCCGCAGCCGGCCGCCTGCGCGGAGAACGGCACGGCAAGCGCGAGCAGCGTGCAGGATACGAGCAGATTCTTCTTCATCATTGTGGTGCTCCTCACTGGGTGAAAACCGTTGAAACCGACCGGCGGCGCCTTTACCGGGCCGCCGTACACGCGTCGATCCCGCCCGCGATCGCGGTGGCGAGGCGCTGGATCGTCTCGCGCTGCGCGAGTCGCTTTTCCTCGTCGGGATTGACGATCACGCCCGCCTCGACCAGAACGGCCGGGATCGGCGCGGTACGCAGCACGACGAGATCGTCGAAGCGGTGGATGCCGAGTTGCGGATCGATCAGCGGGCGGTTCTCGCCCTTGATCGGCTGCGCGTGATACAGCGACGGCCGTTCGCCGGCCGCGACCAGGCGTTCGGCGATCGCCTTCGCGCAACGCAGGCTTTCCGCGTAGTGCGGATTACGCTCGGACACGAACACGGCGAAACCGCGGAAGTCGCGCTGCCGTCCCGCGTCGATGAACTGCTGCTGCATCGAATCGTGATGGATCGACACGAACAGATTTGCGTCCGGCGCCTGCGTCGAGCGCTGGTCGAGCGCGATCTCGCGGCCATCGGCCGACGTGCGCAGCACGCGGTCGCCGTGCGCGGCGAGTGTCTCCGCGACGGCGGTGGACAGGTCGAGGTTGTACCGGTATTCGACGCGGCCGCTTGCGCCGGTGGCACCCGGGTGGGCCGGCGTATGGCCGGTGTCGACGACGACGTAGCGGCCGGAGGCCGGCTGTGCGTCCGGACCTGCCGCATCGGCCGCATGCAGCGCGAGCGGCGCGCCGAGCAGCGGGCCGCATGCGAGCAGGCGCGCGGCGGCGCGCACGAACGGACGAAGGCGTCGAAGGGTTCGGTTTGTCATTGTTGTTGTCGAGGAGGGCATGCGGCGCGTCGCCTGGCGCGCACCGTCGGCCTGCTCAATGCAGTCGGAATGTCGCGCGATTATAGCGGTTGCCGGCGGCGCCGCAATGACGGAAGGCGCGGCGTCGCGCGCGCCGGAAACCGGCGCTCAGGCGAGCACGCGCCGGGCCGCGAGCATGCCCCAGTACGATGCTTCCTCGAACAGCGACAGCCCGGACAGGTCCGCATGCGCGAACACGACGGGGCCATCAGCCTCGCGCAGCGCGAGCAGCCCCGGCCGGCTCAGGAAGCCGACATCGGGTGTCGCCATCGCGTGGCCGCGCACGGTGATCTCGAGCGCCGTCGCATGCTTCCACAGTTCGCGTCCGTAGACGGCCTGCAGGTCGATCGCCGCCTGTTCGCGCAAGGCATCGGGCTTTGCCTGGGCAAGCCAGCGGCGCGTGTCGTCCGGCGTTTGCGTACTCAACGCCTGATAGGCGGAGAACACGGAGCGGGTCGGCGGCGACATCCGGATCAGCTGGTGCGTCGACACGACATAGCCGAGCCCCGCGCCGTCGTAGACGACGTTGTCCCACGCGAGCGGCACGCCGGCTGCCTCGGCCGGCATCCCGTCGAGCAGGAAATTGGACACGAGCCACGGCGCGCGCGGCGGCAGGTCGCGCGTGGGATCGAAACCGTACGCGCGCAACTGCGGAAACACGCGAGCCGCGACGAACAGCGGCATGGCGCTGACGACGCGCCGCGCCTTCAGCATGAACGTCGACAGCGTGCCGTCGTCACCGACACGCGCACACAGCACGTCGACGCCGCCCGCGCGCTCGGTCGCGCGAACGGCGAAGCCGTGCCGCGACCACGCGTTCGAGCCGGTGCGCGCGGTGATCGAGTCGCTCAGCTTCGTCACCATCGTATGCAGCCCGTCGGGCCAGGTCAGCACGGCGCCGTCGCCCGCGTCGCTCGCGTGGCCGCCGCGCGACGAGAAGTAGTGCAGGCCGGCCCACGCGGACACGTGCTCGTAACCCGCACCGTAGTCGTCGCGGCAGCAGTAGTTCAGGTACCAGTGCAGCGCGGTCGCGGTGTAGCCCTCGTCGAGCAGCCACTGCCTGAACGAGCGCCGGTCGAGCGCGCGCCAGCGCGGGTCGCGCGACGATTCCGCGAGCGGAATGCAGAACACCTTGCGGCCGTCCGCGCCGCGCGCGGAGCGCAGGCTGTCGGTGTAGGCGAAGAAGCGCGTTTGCTGCGCGAGCGCATCGGCGTCGAGGGCGGCCGTCGGCACGATGCCGTCCTGCCACTGGCCTCCGATGAACAGCCGTTCGTCGGGGGCGTGCACGAGCGCGCGTTCGTCGTACGCGGGTTGCGCGGAGAACGGCGCCGCTTCGATCACGCCGAGATCGGCGAGCATGTCGCGCAGATGTGCGGATTCGAGCGACGGCAGCGGCAGGTAGTGCGCGCCCTTCGGATAGCCGAGTTCGCCGAAGCGGCCGCCGGCCGCATTGCCGCCGAATTCGGGCCCGGCGAGCACGACGAAGCGTGTGTGTCCCGCGCGCGCGAGCTGCCACGCGCACGACAACCCGGCCGCGCCCGAGCCGAGGACCGCGACGTCGGTCTCGATCGTGCCGGAAGGCGGCGGCAGCGCCGCGTGGTCGCGCAGCGCATGGCCTTCGCGCATGCCGGGGTAGCCGACGCGCGGCGTCGTCTCGAGCCAGCCGGTGCGGCCGCACGCGGCGAGCGACGCCGCCGCGGACGCGACGAGGAACGTGCGGCGATCCATCAGCGCAGCACGTGCTTCCAGTCGTCGTCGAAGCGGCGCACGAGCGGCTGGTCGTTGAGTTCATTCGGCGACATCGGCAGCGCCGGCATGTCAGCCGGGAAGTGGAACATCTCGGCGGCCGTCTGCGCGTCGAGCCAGCGCGTCGGCACCGAATAGCGTGTCGGCACGGTGAAGTCGCGACGCTTGCCGGCGATCACGAACCCCCAGTCGCCAAACGACGGCACGTAGCAGTGGTACGGCCAGGTGTTGAGCCCGGCTTCGCGCAGCGTCGCGATGATCGTCCAGTACGCGTGCGGCGCGAAGTACGGCGACGTCGACTGGATCACCGCATAGCCGTTCTCGGACAGGTGGCGCGCGAGCAGCCGGAACACCGGCACCGAATACAGCCGGCCGAGCCCGAAGTTGGTCGGATCGGGGAAGTCGACGACGATCGCGTCGTACACGTCGGCGTTCGATTCGAGCCAGCGCACCGCATCGTCGTTGATCACCTGTACGCGCGGGTCCTTCAGCGAACCCTGGTTCAGCTTCACGAGCGGCGCCGAAGTCGAGAACAGCTTCGTCATCGCGGGATCGAGATCGACGAGCGTGATCCGTTCGAGATTGCGGTGCTTGAGCAGTTCGCGCACCGCGAGGCCGTCGCCGCCGCCGAGCACGAGCACGCGCTTCGCCCACGGCAGCGCCTCGATCGTCGGATGGATCAGCGCCTCGTGATAGCGATGCTCGTCGCGCGACGAGAACTGCAGGTTGCCGTTCAGGTACAGCCGCATGTCGTCGTGCCACTGCGTGAGCACGATGCGCTGGTACGGCGTCGTTTCCGAATAGATCGTCTCGTCGCCGTACACGCCGTGCTCGGCCCAGTGCGTGATGCGGTCCGACAGCGCGAAGCCGGCGACGAGCAGCCCGATCACGAGCGACGCGCGCATCAGCTTGCCGCGCACGTTGCGGATCTCGGCGCGGAACAGGTGCGTGGTCCACAGCGCGACGAACGCGTTCAGCAGCCCGAACAGGAAGCTCGTGCGCAACAGGCCGAGACGCGGCGCGAGCACGAGCGGAAAGATCAGCGACACGGCGAGCGAGCCGAGATAGTCGAAGGTCAGCACTTCGCTGACGGTATGGCGGAACGCCTGGCGGCGCTGCTGGAACGCGCGCATCACGAGCGGAATCTCCATCCCGATCAGCAGGCCGAGCGCGAGCACGAGCGCGTAGAGCGCCGCGCGGAACGGCGCGGCGAGCCACGCGAACACCGCGAACAGCAGCGCTGCCGACACGCCGCCGAGCAGGCCGACGAGCAGCTCGATGTCGACGAAGCGGTCGAGCACGTCGTCGTCCTCGACAAACTTCGCGAGCCACGAGCCGATCCCCATCGCGAACAGGTAGCAGCCGATCACCGACGAGAACTGCAGGATCGAATCGCCGAGCAGGTAGCTCGACAGCGCGCTGCTGATCAGTTCGTAGCCGAGCCCGCACGACGCGAGCACGAGGATCGACAGGACGAGCGCGCGCTTATGCAGCATGGCGCGTCCGTTGTGCAGTGCTCGTCAATGTGGATATACTGGCGCGGATTTTCGTGGGGTGGCCCGCCATGGGCCGGCCTGCGACGGGGCGGCGAACCGAGCACAAAATCCGAGGAAAAGAATGAATAGTGCCTATCTTTATGCGGTTCATTTGCTGTCGGCGTTCGTGCTGCTTTTCGTGTTCGCGGCAGTGTACCTGAAGGTCACCCCGTTCGACGAACTGGCCTTGATCCGTGACGGCAACGCGGCCGCGACGCTGTCGTTCGGCGGCGCGCTGGTCGGCTTCTGCCTGACGCTCGCGTCCAGCATCGCGCACAACTCGACGCTCGGCGAAGTCGTGCTGTGGGCCGTCGGCGCAATGGCCGTGCAGCTCGTCACCTACGCGGTGCTGACCCGCCTGATTCCCGGCATGAACCATGCGATCGAGGATCGCAACGTCGCGATGGGTGGCCTGATGGGCACCGCGTCGCTCGTCGTCGGCATCATCAATGCCGCCTGCCTGACCTGACACGCCACGCGTCCTGGGAGACCGACATGAGTCTGGGTTCGTTTATCCGCAAGCAGTTCATCGACGTCCTGCAATGGACGGAAGACACCGACGGCGTGCTGGCCTGGCGCTATCCGATGGAAGACCAGGAGATCCAGTACGGCGGCCAGCTGACCGTGCGCGAAACGCAGGTCGCGATCTTCGTCAACGAAGGCAAGGTCGCCGACGTGTTCCAGCCGGGGCTGTACAAGCTGGAAACGCGCACGCTGCCGGTGCTCACGTACCTGAAGAACTGGGACAAGTTCTTTCAGTCGCCTTTCAAGTCGGATGTCTACTTCTTCAGCACGCGGCTGCAGCTCGGCCGGCGCTGGGGCACCGCGCAGCCGGTGACGATCCGCGATCGCGAATTCGGCTTCGTGCAGCTGCGCGCGTTCGGCATCTACTCGTACCGGATCGTCGATGCGGCCGCGTTCCACCGCGAGGTGAGCGGCACGCGCGCGCAGTACACGGTCGACGATCTCGAGCAGCAGCTGCGCAACCTGGTCGTCACCGCGATGAGCACGACGTTCGGTTCCGCCGACGTGCCGTTCGTCGACATGGCCGCGAACCAGACGCTGCTGTCGCAACGCGTCGCCGAGGCGCTGGTGCCGGTGTTCACGCGCTACGGCCTCGCGCTCGATGCATTCGCGGTCGAAAGCGTGTCGCTGCCGGCCGAGCTGCAGAAGGCGCTCGACCTGCGGATCGGCGCGGGGATGGCCGGCGATCTCGCCCGCGCGACGCAATACCAGACGGCGCAGGCGATTCCGCTGGCCGCGCAGAACCCGGGCGGCATCGCGGGTGTCGGCGCGGGGCTCGCGGCCGGCGCGGCGATCGGGCAGGCGATGGCCGGCCAGATCGCGGGCGCCGCGCAACCGGCGCCGGCCGCACCGCCCGCGCCCGTCGCGGCACCGGTTGCCGCCGCGCAGCCGGCCGCACCGGCCGAAGGGACCGATTACGTGCAACGCCTCGAACAGCTGAAGGCGCTGCTCGACAAGGGCCTCGTCACCGAAGAGGACTATGCGCGCGCGAAGGCGGACATCCTCGCGAAGCTCACCCGGTAAGCGTCGCGCATGTTCAGTACTTCGTGCCCCCAGTGCGGCGCGCCGGTCGAGTTTCGCTCGGCGGCGGCGGTGATGGCCGTCTGCGCGTTCTGTCGCAGCACGCTGCTCAAGCGCGGCGCCGACGTCGAGCGCATCGGCGAGCTGGCCACGGTGCTCGACGACGCGTCGCCGATCCAGATCGGCACGGCCGGGCGCTACGGCAAGCGCACGTTCACGGTGCTCGGTCGCATCCAGATGACCTACGACGCCGGCATGTGGAGCGAGTGGTACGTCGTGTTCGACGACGGCGCGTTCGGCTGGCTGTCGGATGCGTCGGGCCAGTATGCGGTCACGGTGCGCGAGCCCGACGATGCGTCGGGCGGCGCGTGGCCCGCGTTCGGCACGCTCGAACCGGGCATGCGGATCGACCACGGCGGCCGCGCGTATCTCGTGTCCGACGTGCGTACCGCGCGCTGCACGGGCGGCGACGGCGAGTTGCCGTTCCGCATCGATGCGGGCTGGGAAGCGCGCGTCGTCGACCTGCGCACCGGCAATGCATTCGCGACTTACGACTATTCCGACGCCGACGCGAACGGCGGGAGCCCGGCCGTCTACAGCGGCGAAGCGATGGAATTCGACGCGCTCGCATTCACGGGGCTGCGCGATACCGACAACGACACGCGGGAGAAACGGGGCGCGCAGATGGTGCCGTTCGCGTGCCCGAGCTGCGGCGCGCCGCTGTCGTATGCACCGAACCTCGCCGACTACGTCGTGTGCGGCAGCTGTCACGCGGGCGTGCAGTGCACGGCCGAGCAGCAGACCGTGTTCGCCGCGCAGCGCAAGCTCGATGCGGTGAAGGGCGCGCTGGAGCTCGGCGCGACCGGCACGTTCGACGGCGTGAAGTACACGGTGATCGGCATGATGCGTTGCCGCGTGCCGGGCGACGACGAGACGTGGGACGAATACCTGCTGCTGAACCCGAAGCGCGGCTTCCTGTGGCTCGTGCAGAGCGAAGGGCGCTGGGAACGCGTGCAGGTACTCGACCACTGGCCGACGATCGGCGGCGAGTCCGACGTCACCGACGAAGGCAAGACCTATCGACTGCGCGAGACGTACGACTCGGAAGTCGTGTACGTGGTCGGCGCGTTCAACTGGCGCGTGCAGGTCGGCGACCGCACGTCGATTGCCGACTACGGCTGGCAGAAGGACAAGCTCACGCGTGAGCGCAGCGCCGCGGAAATCGTCTGGTCGCGTGCGCGGCCGTTGTCGGCCGGCGCACTGGCCGAACGCTTCGCGACGCCGGCGCTCGCGACGGCAGCGGTTGCGTCCGCAACGGGTTCCGCCGGGACGTCGACGGGCCTGTTCGGCGCGAAGCAGCCGCATAGCTTCGCACCGCTGCCGATCGTGTTCAGCGCGATGCTCGTGATCTTCAACCTGGGTTCGCTGTTCTCGTTCAGCGGCCGCTCCGTCTACGTGCTGATCGGCCTGCTCGTGCTGTGGCTGCCGGAATGGCTGTGGAAGGGCTTCGCGTCCGACGGGGGCAACTCGTAATGCGTTACATCCTCTACGGACTTTACGGGCTGATCGTCGTCACGCTGTTCAGCTGCGCGTCGCTCGGCGGCAGCGGTTCGGGCGGCAGCGGCTGGGGCAGTTCGTCGGCGCGCAGCGGCTATTCGTCGTACGGGTCGCACAAATGACGGCGCGAGACGGTATCGCCGCGCCGCGTGCGACGCTCGGCTCGCACGTGCTGGCCGATCTCGCCGGCATCGACGCGGCACTGCTGCGCGACGCCGCGCGGCTCGAGACGATACTCACCGACGCCGCGCAGCAGGCCGGCGCACGCGTGATCGGCGCGCATTTCCATCACTTCGGCGGTGAGCATGGGGTGACGGGTGTCGTGCTGCTCGCGGAGTCGCACATCACGATTCATACGTGGCCGGAGCACGGCTTCGCAGCCGTCGATGCGTTCATGTGCGGCGCCGCGCGCGCCGCCGAGGCGGTCGATGCGATCGCCACCGCGCTCGGCACGCACGCGCAGGTCCGGCAGCAGGTGGCGCGCGGCGTCACATGAGCGACCGGGCGACAGCGGTGGTCGCGCATGCGACGACGCGCTGCACCGATTTCGCGAACCGCTTATGATCGTGCGGTACGACGTCCCCGCACAGAGGCCCCCATGCACATCGCCGTCCTGACCTTCGACGGTTTCAACGAACTCGATTCGCTGATCGCGCTCGGGATTCTCAACCGGGTCAGGCAGCCGGGCTGGCGGGTGTCGATCGCGAGCCCGACCGCCCGCGTACGCTCGATGAACGGCGTGACGATCGACGCGCAAGCGTCGCTGCAGGACGCCCGCGACGCGGACGCCGTGCTGGTGGGCAGCGGCGTGCGGACCCGCGACGTCGTCGCCGATGCCGCATTGATGGCGCAATTGCAGTTCGACCCCGCGCGGCAGTTGCTCGGCGCGCAGTGCTCGGGCACGCTCGTGCTGGCGAAGCTGGGCTGGCTCGGCGATGTCCCCGCGTGTACCGACCTGACCACGAAGCCGTGGGTGCAGGAAGCCGGCGTGGCCGTGCTCGACCAGCCGTTCGTGGCCAGCGGGAACGTCGCGACCGCCGGCGGGTGCCTGTCGTCGCAGTATCTGGCCGCGTGGTTCATCGCGCGTCTGGCCGGCATCGAGGCCGCGCGCAGTGCGATTCACTATGTCGCGCCGGTGGGCGAGAAGGACGATTACGTCTCGCGCGCGATCGCGAACATTTCGCCGTTCCTCTGATGCGTGCGGTGTCGCGCGTCAGCGCGGCAGCGCTTCGGCTTCGGCCCAACGCTTGAACGAGTCGAGACGCCGGCGCGTGTGCACGAGATAGAACGCGCCGATCAGCGGTTCGAGCAGCCAGCGCAGCCAGGACGGCTGCGCACGGAAGTGATACGTGAACTTCACTTCGGTCGTGCCCGGTGTGTGCTCGGTGAAATTCCAGCTGCCGCTGAAGCGTTCGAGCACCTTCGGCCCGTCGACCATTTCGACGGCCGCGACCTGCGGCGGACGGTACGAGATGTAGCGCGACACCATCGTCGCGCCCGACTGGCTGCGGCAGAACGCATCGACGCCGACGTCGGCCGTCATCCCGTCGGGCAGATACGCGTCGGCAAGGAAGCTGTCCCACACGAGCCGCCGCGCGTAGTCCTGCGACCACGTGAAGAGGCGTCTGCGATCGACGCCGACGATCCGGCTGACTGAGATCCTCATGATGGGTAGCAAGCGCAACGCTGTAATCGGGATGAAATCGAGTGTAACCCGCCAAAGCCGCGCAATTCTTCAGACTTCGTCAAGTCGAGCGCGCGCTCGATTGACCTTCTCCGGGAATTCCCCTACGATCGATTCCATGCCTTCGGGAAAGACCCGAAGCGTTTCAATCTCTTGAGGGAGCCTCATGAGTACGCAACAGAACCGGCGCTTCGACGCGCTCGTTTTCATTGGTCGTTTCCAGCCTCCGCATCGTGGTCACCTGAACGTGCTGAAGTCCGCACTGAGCCGGGCCGAGCGCGTATGCGTGCTGATCGGATCGACCGACAAGCCCCGCACCATCAAGGATCCGTTCTCGTTCGACGAGCGCCGCCAGATGCTGGCTTCGCTGCTCGAGCCGTCCGAGCGCGAGCGCGTGACGGTCGCGCCCGTGCAGGATTCGACGTACAACGACGGCGACTGGGTGCGCTGGGTGCAGGATGCCGTGGCCGCCTCGCTCGGCGACGTCGCGCAGCGCAGGGTCGGGCTGATCGGCCACGAGAAGGACGCCACGTCGTATTACCTGCGGATGTTCCCGCAATGGGAGCTCGTCGACGTCGATGCGACCGAAGACATCTCCGCCACCGAAATCCGCGATCAGTATTTCGCCGAACGCACCAACAGCTTCGTGCAATGGGCCGTGCCGGAACCGGTGTTCGGCTGGCTCGAACGCTTTCGCACGCAGCCGGCATTCGCGCAGCTGAAGGCCGAGGCCGAATTCATCGCCGGCTATCGCAAGGCGTGGTCGGCCGCACCGTATCCGGTCACGTTCGTGACGGTCGACGCGGTGGTCGTGCACTCGGGCCATCTCCTGCTCGTGCGCCGGCGCAGCGAACCGGGCCGCGGCCTGTGGGCGCTGCCGGGCGGGTTCGTGAACCAGGACGAACGGCTCGACGCGGCCTGCATCCGCGAACTGCGCGAGGAGACCGGCCTGAAGCTGCCGGAGCCCGTGCTGCGCGGCTCGATCAAGGATCGCCAGGTATTCGATCATCCGACCCGCTCGCTGCGCGGCCGCACGATCACGCACGCATGCCTGTTCAACTTCCCGACCGGCGAGTTGCCGCGCGTGAAGGGCAGCGACGACGCCGACAAGGCGCGCTGGGTGCCGCTCAACGAATTCGCGCAGATGCGCAACGTGATGTTCGAGGATCACTTCGAGATCGCGTATCACTTCCTGGGGAAGCTGTGACACGCTGATTCCCCGGATTCCGGTCCGCCGCGACAGACGCGGCGGCACTTCAACGGCCTAGAGGAGCTCTAGCCATGCAAAACGATCCCGGCGGCTTTGCCGCGGTTCTCGCCAATCCGATCCTCAACACGGATTCGTACAAGGCTTCCCACTTCCTGCAATACCCGCCCGACGCGCAGGCGATGTTCTCGTACGTCGAGTCGCGCGGCGGCCGCTATGACCGCACGCTGTTCTTCGGCCTGCAGATGCTGCTGAAGGAATATCTGTGCCGGCCGGTCACGCACGCGATGATCGACGACGCGCGCGATTTCTTCGCGGTGCACGGCGAGCCGTTCAACGAGGACGGCTGGCGTCATGTCGTCGAGCACTACGACGGCTACCTGCCCGTGAGGATCCGCGCGGTGCCCGAAGGATCGATCGTGCCCGTGCGCAATGTGCTGATGACCGTCGAATGCGACGACCCGAAGGTGTTCTGGCTCGCGTCGTATCTGGAGACGATGCTGCTGCGCGTGTGGTACCCGGTGACGGTCGCGACGCGCAGCTGGCACCTGCGCCAGACGATCCGCCGCTTTCTCGAGAAGACCGACGACGATCTCGCGCAGCTGCCGTTCAAGCTGCACGACTTCGGCGCGCGCGGCGTATCGAGCGCGGAGTCGGCCGCGATCGGCGGCGCGGCACACCTCGTGAGCTTCATGGGTTCGGACACGGTGCTCGGCGTGCTGGCCGCGAACCGCTTCTATCGCGAGCCGATGGCCGCGTACTCGGTGCCCGCGGCCGAGCACAGCACGATCACGTCGTGGGGGCGTGAGCACGAAGCCGATGCGTACCGGAACATGATCGCTCGCTTCGGTTTGCCCGGCGCGATCGTGTCGGTCGTGTCGGACTCCTATGATCTGTTCGCCGCGCTTGAACTGTGGGGCGGCCCGCTGCGCCAGGCGGTGATCGATTCGGGCGCGACGGTCGTCGTGCGTCCCGATTCGGGCGACCCGGTGAAGATCGTGCTGCAGACCGTGCGCGCGCTCGACGCTTCGTTCGGCTCGTCCGTGAACGGCAAGGGACGGCGCGTGCTGAATCGCGTGCGCGTGATTCAGGGCGACGGTGTCGACGAGTTGTCGATCGACGCGATCCTGTCCGCACTCGACGACGCGGGTTATGCGGCCGGCAACGTCGTGTTCGGGATGGGCGGCGCGCTGCTGCAGCAGGTGAATCGCGACACGCAGCGCTTCGCGATGAAGTGCTCGGCGATCCGGCGCGGCGACGTGTGGCACGGCGTGAGCAAGGATCCGGTTACCGATCCGGGCAAGCGCTCGAAGCAGGGCCGGCTCACGTTGCTGCGCAATCGGCGCACGGGAGAATACCGGACGGTGACGCTGCCGGTCGCATGGGACGATCGCGCGCTGGAAGGCGAGTGGGATGACGCGCTCGAAACGGTGTTCGATACCGGGAAAATGCTGGTCGATACGACGTTCGCCGAGGTGCGGGCGAGGGCGCACGCAGGGGAGGCGTGATCGGGCGACCGGGGCGGCGGCGTGGCAACGTCAGCCGCCACCCCGGTCGCGCTCAGGCGACGCGGGCGACGAGGGCGTGCAGCACGGCGTCCGCGTCGATTTCTCCTCGAACGACATCCGCGCGCGCCGACTCGAAGTCGATCCAGCCCTCGTTGAAGCCGTCGAGCATGCGCATGCGCGGCTCGGGGTGGCACATCCGCTGCGCATCGAACAGCGCCGCCCACGTGCTGCGCGGCACGGCTTCGGCGCGCACCGGGCGCCCGAACACGCGGGTGAACGCGTTCGCGAGGTCGTTCGGGCTGACCCGCCGGGGCCCTTCGAGTTCGACGATGCGTGCGCCGGTCCATTCGTCCTGTAGCAGCGCGGCCGCCGTCCGGCCGACATCTTCGGTTGCGACCATCGGCACCGGCTTGTCGAGCGGCTGGAGAAAGCTGTAGATGACGCCGGCGTCGCGTGCGGTTGCTACGTCCCACGCGGCATTTTCGAGGAACCACGCGGGGCGCAGGAACGTGACGGGTATCGGCAAGTCGTCGAACGCCTGTTCGATCATCGTCAGTTGCGTCAGCAGATTCACCTGCGTCGCCTGCGCGCCGATCGTCGACAGACAGACGACCTTGCGTGGCCGAGCGGTGCGCAATGCCGCACCGACGGCATCGATGACGGCGCGCGTTTCGGGGAATCCCGGCGCCGGATCGAAGCATGGCGGCAGCAGGACGAAGACGCCATCCGTGTTCGAGAAGGCCGTCGTCAGCGCGGCGGTGTCGGTCATCTCGGCAAGTGCAACATCGCAGCCGCGCGCGACCCACGGCGCGGCGCGATCCGCGGTGCGCGCGACGGCGCGCACGGGCCGGCCGGCCGCGAGCAGCGTTCGGGCGAGCGCGCCGCCGACCTGTCCGGTGATACCGGTAATGGCATACATGGTTTGAAATCCTCATCGAGAAGGGAGCGGGCGCGCCGAAAGATGCGGGCGCCGGAACTGCATGCCGCGTTCGGGCTTGCCGTCGCGATGCATCGGGTTGCATGATAGGAGGCGACGATTCCTGATGGAATCGAATCCATGTCATTTGATTGGTGATTGTTTGTCATGAATGAAATCCTGGGGATCGACGGGCGGATTCTGGCGAACGTGGGCGTGCTGGCCGCGATCGTCGAAAGCGGCAGCTTCGCGCGCGCGGCCGACGCACTCGGCTTGTCGCCGTCCGGCGTCAGCCGGGCCGTGGGCCGGCTCGAGGCGCGCGTCGGCGTGCGGCTGCTCGATCGCACGACGCGCTCGGTTACGCTGACGGACGAAGGGCGCCGCCTGTACGAAGAGATCGGTCCGCTGCTCGCCGGCATCGGCGATGCGGTGACGCTGGCCGCCGGCTCGGCCGCCGCCGTGCGCGGCAGATTGCGCGTGAACGTCGACGCGTATTTCTCGCGGCGGGTGCTCGCGCCGCACCTTCCGGCGTTGCTTGCACGCCATCCCGATCTGTCGCTGGAACTGGCCGCGCGCGAGCAGCTCGGCGATCTGGTAGCCGACGGATTCGACGTTGCGGTGCGGTTTGGCGAGCCGCCGTCGTCGTCGCTGGTGGCGCGCAAACTGCTGGAGACGCGCGCGGTGACGGTCGCCGCGCCCGCCTACGTGAAACGGCACGGGCGTCCTGCGGCGCCGGCCGATCTCGCGGGCCATGCGTGCATCCAGATGCGCAACACGCTGACCGGCCAGCCGCTCGAATGGATCTATCAGCTCGGCCGCAAGCGCGTGCCGGTCAGGACGACGGGCAGGCTGCTCGTCAACGACGCCGGCACGATGCTCGGTGCATGTCTGGCCGGTGTGGGCATCGCACGCTTCAAGGCGAGCGGGGTAGCGGGCTTGATCGAGCAGGGGCGGCTCGTCGAGCTGCTCGCGGATTGGCGCGGCGAGGCATTTCCGCTGTTTGCCTACTATCCGTCGCGTCACCTGCCGCCCGCGAAGGTGCGGGCGTTCGTCGATTTCGTCGCGGAGATCGTGGCGACCGGCAAGTAGCGCGCTCGCCCGCCGTCAACGTTCGCCGGCGAGCGCGCGCCCGTTCGTGTCCGGCTGCGCGATCGCGTGCTCCGACATCCGCGCCGCCTCCATCGCCCGCCCGAGCGCATCGAACACCGCCGGCCCCTTGCAGCGCGACACGTTGAAGCGCATGAACGACGTCGCGCCGTGCGACGCACTGAACACGTTGCCCGGCGCGAGCACCACATCGTGGTCGAGCGCATGGCGCGCGACGCGCGCGGCATCGAGCCCGTCGGGCAGCTCGGCCCACACGAACAACCCGCCGCGCGGTTCCGTCCAGATCCCGAGCCCGGCGCGCGCGAGCCGCCGGATCGTTTCGCCCATCGCATCGGCCAACTGCATACGCAGGCCGTCGAGATGGCGCCGGTAGGTGCCGTCGACCAGCAGCCGGTGCACGACGTTCGCGCCGATCTGCGCATTGCCGAACGACGTCGCGAGCTTCAGGTCGACGAGCGCGTCGATCCATTCGGGGCGCGCGGCGATGTAGCCGCAGCGGATCGCGGCCGACAGCGTCTTCGAGAAGCTGCCGATCGACACGACGCGCGAGAGCCCGTCGAATGCCGCGAGGCGCGGCGCGGGCGTGCTTTCGAAATCCGCGAAGATGTCGTCCTCGACGATCAGCAGGCCGTGCTCGGCCGCGAGCGTGAGCAACCGGTGCGCGATCGGCGGCGCGAGCGTCGCGCCGGTCGGGTTGTGCAGCGCCGCGTTCGTGATGTACAGGCGCGGCCGGTGTTCGGCGAGCACCTGCTCGAAGCGCGCGAGATCGGGGCCGTTCGGCGTGTACGGCACGCTGACGATCCGTGCGCGATGCGCGCGCAGCAGCGCCTGGAAGTTGAAGTAGCAAGGATCGTCGAGCACGACGGTGTCGCCCGGCTCCAGCAGCAGCCGGCACACGAGATCGAGCGCGTGCGTGCCGCCGTCGGTCAGCATGATCTGCGCGGGCTCCGCATGAACGCCGTGCTGCGCGAGCCGCCATGCGAGCTGCTGGCGCAACGCGGGCAGCCCGAGCGGTGTCGCGTAGTCGGTCAGTGCGTCGGGTTCGTCGCGCGACACCGCACGCAGCGCACGTCGCAGGCTCTCGTCCGGCAGCCACGACGACGGCAGCCAGCCGCAACCGGGTTTCACCGAGCCGGGCGCCGCCTCGAGCGCCTGGCGCGACAGCCACAGCGGATCGAGTTCGCGATCGAGGCGCGGGCCGAGTTCGGCGAGCGCGAGCGGCGGCGCGTGGCCCGACACGTAGAAGCCAGAGCCGCGCCGTGCGACGAGCACGCCTTCGCTCGCGAGCCGCTCGTACGCATCGACGACGGTCGATTTCGACACGTGCAGCGCGTCGGCCATCATCCGGATCGACGGCACGCGCGCGCCGGGCATCAGCGCGCGACTCGCGATCCGCGCGCGCAGCGTGTCCATCACGGTTTCCACGCGCGTGCGCGACGGCGCGGGCGGAGCAGGGTCTTGCAGGGAACGGCTCATGGCGGGGGGAACTGTACGGCCGGTTGTCCAGTACAGTTTGTCAGAATTGTATTGGGCTGTAGCTTACGCGCTTTTCGCGGGCGGCGGATCATCGGTCATCCACCTTGTTCCGACCAGGATTTCCCGTGCAAAAGACGACCGACGGATGGCTCAGCGGCCTGCTGGGCGTGATCATCTTCAGTGGCTCGCTGCCCGCGACGCGCATCGCGGTGCAGGGGCTCGACCCGCTGTTCCTCACGTTCGCGCGCGCGACGATCGCCGGCGTGCTCGGCCTGATCCTGCTCGTCGCGCTGAAGCAGAAGCGGCCGACGCGTGTCGAGACCGCGTCGCTCATCGTCGTCGCGCTCGGGGTCGTGGTCGGTTTTCCGCTGCTGACCGCGCTCGCGCTCAAGCACGTGACGTCCGCGCATGCGATCGTGTTCGTCGGGCTGCTGCCGCTCGCGACCGCGCTGTTCGGCGTCTGGCGCGGCGGCGAACGGCCGCGGCTGCCGTTCTGGGTCTTCTCGCTGGTCGGCAGCGGCGCGGTGGCCGCGTTCGCGCTGCGCAACGGCGGTCGAGCGTCGGTGGCGGGCGATGCGCTGATGCTGGCCGCGATCGTCGCGTGCGGGCTCGGCTATGCGGAAGGCGCGCGACTGTCGCGCCAGCTCGGCGGCTGGCAGGTGATCTCGTGGGCGCTCGTGCTGTCGCTGCCGGTGATGCTGCCGCTCACGTGGTTCACGTGGCCCGCGACGTTCGACGGCGTCGACGCCGCCGCGCTGTGGGGGCTCGCATACGTGTCGCTGTTCAGCATGCTGATCGGCTTCGTGTTCTGGTATCGCGGCCTCGCGCTCGGCGGGATCGCGGGCGTCGGCCAGTTGCAGCTGCTGCAGCCGTTCTTCGGTTTCCTGCTCGCGGCCGGGCTGCTGCACGAGACGGTGCCGCCGTCGATGCTCGTCGTGACGGTCGTGGTCGTCGGCTGCGTGGCCGGGGCGAAGTATTTCTCGAAGATGGCGCCGGTGCGGCGCGCGGGCTGATTCACGCGCGGAGCGGTCGCGCGACGACGTGACGGGTGCCGCCCGTGCGCCGTCGCGCGTGCGCCGTTTACCCCATCACCACGTTCGCGAGCCGGAACTGGTACGCGGTCGCGGTCGTGCCGCCACCGCCGCCCGTCATCACGATGTCGGCGCTCTTGATGCCGAGCAGCGACAGTTCGGTGTTGATGTCGGACAGCACGGCCGAATTCATCACCGCGCCCTGTTCGATCTGCGACGCGGTGCCGATCCACAGCGTCGGCTTGAACTCGAACACGGCCTTCTGGCCCGGCACGATCCCCGTCTTGTGCGCGAGCAACCGGTTGTCCTTGAAGACCGACGCGGTGATCGCTCCCTGGCTCAGGTCGTTGCGCAGCTGGATCTCGCGCGACGTCGGGGCGGGGCCGGCGAGCGCGAGCACGTTGCCCGACGTCGAGCGCGACACGTTGAAGACCTGTCCATTGTCCGCGCGCTTTTGCGGCATGTAGTTGCCGTCGGCATCGCTCGCGGAGACGGTCGTCAACAACGGGAACACGAACGGATGGTTGTCGCCGCGCCCGCAGTTGGTGATGACCTTCCACGCGATCGCGAGCTCGTCGAAGTCCGTCGACACGTTCTTCTGGAAGATCACGATCTGGCTGTTGTTGACGTCGTTCGACAGGTTGACGAAGTTGAGATTGATGTCCATGAGTCACCTTGATTCGATTCGGATAACTGATTGAACGGGCGCCGGCCGTGCATCGCCGGCGCACGGACCGTTACGCCATCACCACGTTTTCCAGCCGGAACGTGAACGGCGTCGAGCGCGGGCCGGGGCCGCCGCCGGTCATCACGATGTCGGCGCTCGCGATGCCGAGCAGCGACAGTTCCGTGTTGATGTCGGAGATCACCGCGGAATTCATCAGCGCGCCCTGTTCGATCTGCGACGCGACACCGATCCAGATCGTCGGCTTGAACTGGAACACCGCCTTCTGGCCCGGCGCGACGGAGGTCTTGCGCGCGAGCGCGTTGCCGTCCTTGTAGATCGTCGCGTTGATCGCACCGGCCGGCAGGTCGTTGCGCACCTGCACCTCGGAGCTCGCGCCCGGGTCGCCGCCGAGCTGCAGCACGTCGCCCGAGCTGGAGCGCACGACCTGGAACACCTGGCCGTTCGCCGCGACCTGCTGCGGCATGTAGTTGCCCCAGCTGTCGCTCGCGCTCACGCTCATCGTCATCGGGAACTTGAACGGATGGTTGTCGCCCTGGCCGCAATTGCGGATCACCTTCCACGCGATCGCGAGTTCGTCGAAGTCGGTCGCCACGTTCTTCTGGAAGATCACGACGCTCGAGTTGTTGGCGTCGTTCGAGCGGTTGATCAGGTTCAGTTGGATATCCACGTCGTTGCTCCTTGAGTTTGAAAAAACGGCAGTCGGTCTGCCGCACACCTTTCCCGCCGGCCCGGCCGCGAAGCCGTGCCGTCAAGCCGGTTCAAGCCGTGTCGGGCGGCACTACGCGCGCACGATGTGTTCGAGCGCGAACGCGAACGGCTGCGCGTCGGTGCCGGTGCCGCCGCCCGTCATCACGATGTCGGCCGCGGCTACGCCCGCCAGCGGCAGCATCGTGTTCGCGCTCGACATCACCGCCGCGTGCAGTGCGCGGCTTTCCTGTATCTGCGACGCCACGCCGATCCACAGCGTCGGCGTGAAGCGGAACACCGCCTTCTGCCCGGGCGCGACCGCTTCCTTCACCGCGATCAGCCGGCCCGCGCTGAACGCGTTGACGTTCACGGCGCCGCGCCGCAGCCGATTGACGACTTCGATGTCGCCGCCCGGCGCGTCGGCCGGGTCGGGCACGAGCCGGCCGCGTCCGGTCGGCTGCGCGTCGATCACGAAGCGCACGCCGGCGGGCGCCGTGACGCGCGGCGAGAAGTTGCCGTGCTCGTCGCCGAGCGCGACGTCGATGTCGGTCGAGTAGTCGAACGGATGGAAGCAGTCGTGTCCGCAATAACGGATCACCTTCCACGCGATCGCGAACGTATCCAGATCGGGGATCACGTCGCGCTGGAACAGCACGACCTCGCTGTTGCCGCAGTCGTTCGAGCGGTTCACGAAGCGGAGCTTGATGTTCATGATGCTTGCTCCTCATCCGGCGTGCCGCGTTCGTCGCGCAGCGTGCGGTCGGCCCACTGCGCGAGCGCGGGCGCGACGCCGTTCGCGAGCGACGCGACGTGCAGCGCATGCGCACGCGCCTGCGCCTGCAGGTCGCCGGCGAAGCGCCCGAGCGCCATCGCGGCATCGGCCGGGCCGCGCGTGCGGCCGAGATCGTCGAGGTATTGCGCGGCCGCGTCGGCCATCGCGCCCGCGTGCTGGAGGTGGCTCTGCGTGAAGCGCGTCGCGAGATCCGCGTTCAGGGCCGCCAGCTCCTTGACCGCGGCGGCCGAACTGCCGAGCCCGAACCGTTCGAGCTGGCCGCGCCACAATGCGTCGGTCGCGGCCTGGCATGCATCCGTGTAGCGATGGCCGGCGAGCAGCGCGGTGTGCGCGAACGCGCGCCACGCGGGGCTGGCGGACGTGCCGCCGGTGCCGGTCGTCTGCGCGGCGAGCTTGCCGAACAGCTGGAGCGCGTCGGCGTGCGCGCGTTCCCATTGGGCGATGAACGTGGAGAACATGGCGATTCCTCGTGAAGAAGGGGCGATGACGGCGCGACGGCAGCCGCTACGCGGATTACCGACGCGCGGCGCCGAGGCGCTGCACCATTTGCATCACGGCGGCCATCTGCGGCGCGTCGCGGCGGTAGAAGCCGGGTTGGAGCGGATCGGTGCTCGTATAGCCCCAGAAATCCCAGCAGCCGAGCGGATTGACGGCCGATTTCTCGACCTGCGGATACAGCACGATCAGCCGGTTCGTGTCGGCGATCTCGTTGTAGCCGACGCCGCGAATCATCCGCTCGCCGACGGTCGCGACGTTCTGCACGCAGCCGTGGAACACCACGTGCACCGCGCAGGTCGCGCGTTCGCAATCGGCCGGCACGTACGCGTAGCCCGTATCGCCGAGCGACGCGCGGCGCTGCGGATCGAACGCGCGCTGGTCGAACGCCAGCAGCTTGCCGCCAGCCTGCGCGGCGGGCGCGTTGAGCGGCTTGTCGGGCGTGCCGTAGATCCAGCGTACGATGTCGTGCGCCTGTTGAAAGCCGCAGTTGTCGATATACGGGCTCGCGTTCGCACTGCATGTGTTGTCCTCGGGGCGGTTCGTGATGAACGCATGCCCGGCGTCCTGCGATTGGCGATACTGAAGGTTCGCGGCCGGAACCTGCGCGAGTGTGTAGAAGCGCGCGGTCTGGTCGACGACGCGCGTGAACACCACCGTATCCTTCGCCCCACTGAACACGTAGATGCGTTGGCCGCGCAGGTTGGCCGGATCGTCGATCTCGTCGCGCTGCGCGAACGTGCGCGCGGCGCGCCATGCGTCGGCCGCGGAGGGCGCGGGGCCGATCGGCTGCATGCACAGCGTGGTCGCGGCCACCGCCGGCGGGATCAGCGCGTTCGCGCCCGCGCAATAGAACGGCCCGCCCGCGACGATGCCCGCGCCGATCAGCCGGCTCGAGAACGCGACGTCGAACTGCGCGGCCATGAAGCCGCCGGACGACAGCCCCGACACCGACGTGCGCTGCAGGTCGGCGCCGTATGCGGGCAACGGATCGGCGGGGGCGGCGAGCGCGGCGTGCGGCGCGAGCGCAGCCAGGGCGGCAACGGCAACGGTGGCGGTGACGGCGGCGCAAGCGGCGCCCAGCGCGCGGCGCACTACGTGCGAGCGGGTGGTGCGGGGCAGCGTCGTGCGGCCGGGCGAGCGGGTGACGTTCATGCGGGGCTCCTGTCGTGACGAGTGGTGAATGGCAAGGGTTGTAACGGTACGGATGCAGCAAGACTTCAGCGACGGTTTCAGCTTACGGGCAGCCGACGCGCTGCGAAATGGCGCGAACGACACGCACGACGACCCGTGACGTTCGGCCGGTGCGGCGTCACGGCGCTCACGACAGAAACAGCGCGCGCTCGGCCTGGCGGCGCTTCGTGAGGCCAGCGAGCGGCTTGCCACCGGCCTTGTTCCAGACGAGGAACTGGTCGGCCGCCCGCGCGCTCGCGCCGGCGTTCAGGTAGCGCAGCAAGGTCGACGAGCGCAGCCGTCCGGCGCCGAGGTTGAAGACGAACGACATCAGCGCATCGAACTGCTGCTGCGTGACCGGCACGCGCAACAGCTTGCGCAGGTTCAGCTCGGCGCCGCGCAGGTCATGCCGCAGCAGCGCCTCCGCTTCGGCCGGCGTCAGCGGGCGCGTGAAGCGCTCGTTCGGCAGGATCAGGTGCCCGTAGCCGATCGTCGGCTTGCCGACCGCGTCGAGATAGCGTGCGAGCCGCAGCCCCTCGAACTGCATGATCAGCGCGATGCCTTGCTCGCCGGTGCGTTCAGGCTGGTTCGCCATCGTCGTTCTCCTTGCTGCCCGGCCGTGCGCGCGGCACCAGGCGATGCGTGTATTCGTCGATCACGCGCATGATCGCTTCGGGCGGCGGCAGCGCCGCGAACTGCATTTCGATGTCGATGTGCTCGGTGTCGCGCTGCCGCGCACTGCCCGGCGCGGCGTCCTTCTTCTCCGAGCGCGGCGCGAACGTCACGTAGAAGCGGCCGCGCTGGTCGTCGTTGCCCGAGATGCCGCCGGCCGGCAGCGCCTCGGTGAAGTCGCCGCGCACGGTCAGGTGCACGACCATCCGGTCGAGCGCGAGCCCGCGCGGCGTGGCGAGCGCGACGAGCGGCACCGGCATCGTGTGCTCCGCGTCGAGTGCGACCGTGACCTCGCGCGGCGCGAGCAGGCCGTCGTCGCGCAGATCGAAGAACTGGTCGAGCACGGCGGTGTACTGGTGCGCGAGCAACTGGTTCGCGGCGGCGGCCGCGTGCTGCATCCCGCGTGCGATCTCGTCGAGCGCGATGCCGCGCGGCGGCGGGCGTTCGTCGTCGGCCGGGGCGCCGGGCGGTGGCGTGGGCGGCGCGGGTGGCGTAGGCGGCGTCGGCGTAGCGGGTGGTGTCGGCGGAGCGGGCGACACAGGCGCAGCGGGCGGCAAGCCGCCGGTCGATGCGCCGGCCGCGGCGGCCGGGGCGTCATTTACGCCCGACGCGGCGCCGGCCGGCCAGCCGGCGGCATCGGGCGTCGCGTGGCGCGCCGGATCGACACCTGCCGCCGCCGGCGCTGCGTCGCCCGTGCCGGCGACCGCGTCCGGGCCCGCGCCGGCGACCGCGCCGCTACGGCCTGCCACCGCCCCGGCCGCCGGCGGGACCGGCCCGTCCGGTTCCTGCCGGGCGGTGCCGCCACCCGGACGCGCATCCGCGTCGTCGTGCCCGCCGCCGCCCGCGCGACGCGACCGTCTGAAGAGCCTGAACATGGCCGGTCCGCGCGCTTACGCGTGCGCCGGCTGCTGGGCGCCCGCATCGGCTCCGGCCGGCGCGGCCGCCTTGCCGCCGGCACCCGACGCATCCCCGACCAGCTTGCCGTCGGTCGGCGTCGCCGGCAGCGGCTTCACGTCCTTCGCGTTGCCTTCGGTGACGACCGGCTTGGTCGCGGCCTCGGTCAGGAAGTCGATCACGCGCATCAGCGCTTCGGGCGGCGACTGGCGCTTCACCTGTGTATGGATCGAGTATTTCGCGCGCGTGTCGGTGCTGCGCGTCTGCTCCGCCTTGTGCGACACGCGCCCGGACACGCTGACGCTGATCGGCCCCCAGCCGAACTTCGCCTGGAATTCGCCGCCGGCTTCGGTCGACGACGACGACTTCTCCGACTGCGTGATCTCCATCTCGAAGTCGATCGTGCCTTCCTCGATCGCGATGATCGGATGGACGATCGCCGCGAGCAGCGGGATGCGCATCGTCTTCTGCACGACGCCTTTCGACACGCCGCTTTCGTCCACCAGCGTCTCGTCGTAGTCGAACTGGACGGCCACGGCCTTGCCTCCCTGGATGCAGACCTGCATCAGGAAATCCGCGTAGCTCTTTGCGGCCTGCGTCTGCGCGCTGATCATCGCCTTTAACGGGCCGGCGATCATTTGGTCCATGGGTAAAGCGTTAATCACCGAGCCAATGAAATTCGCGTCCATGAATAAACTCCTCTTCGTGTTGAAGACAACGGAAATTCGCTGTCGTTATTCACATTAGGAAATTGAAGACGTTTACCAAATATGACGTCCGTCACGTCCGGCGGCCCGGGCCGGCCCGCGGCGGGCATCGATACGCGCGGCGGGGCGCGGCGTGGACGAATTAGGCCATTCGTCACGGAGCGACGGGCCTAGTGCGCGGTGCGTAAAACAGCGGTAAAAAAAACGCCGGGTAGGGAAGCAAAAAATCCTAAACCGAGCATCCCGATTTCGAGGAAACCGCGCAATGAACGTTCTGATGATCGATAGCCCGCCGTTATTCGTCGCGGGCGTGGCGGACGTACTGTGTAAACGCGATGTCGACTGGCATGTGTGGTCGGCCCGCCGTCCCGAGGACGTCTTGCGCTTGCGCGACGCGTTGCTGCCCGGGACGGTCGAGGCGATCACGATCGAATGCGGCGAGCACGCCGCGCGGCCGAGCTGGCCGAGCGTACTGAACGAGACGTTCGCCGGCGCGCCGTGGCTGTGTGTGGTGGCCGCCGTGTGCCGCCGCACGATTGCCGATGCGCTGCTGGCGGGGGCGGCCGGCATCATCGACCGGCACGCGAGCGCGGACGAATTCGCGGATGCGCTCGGCCGCGTCGCGGCCGGCGCGATCTACGTGCCGCCGAACGACGGCGGCGCGACGCAGGCGCCCCCGGGCGGCGTGCCGGCCGGCGACGATCGCGCATTCGAGCGCCTCACGCCGCGCCAGCGCGAGGTGCTGCGGCTGCTGGCCGAAGGAAAGTCGAACAAGCAGATCTGCCGTGTACTGAATGTCGCGGAGGGCACGATCAAGAACCATCTGTACGCGTTGTTCCGCCAGATCGGCGTGAGCAACCGGACGGAGGCGGCGTTGTGGCTCGCGCGCCACGTGCCGTCCGAGCCGGCCGGTTTCACGTTCGCGCCGGCGTGCCATTCGCCCGGTTGATGCGTGAGACGGGCGCACCGATCGGGCCGGCACGCGAGCGTGCCGCGGGCGAAGGCGGGTTTCGCGCTGCGGCGGCAACGGTGCGCCCGCGCCGCGTCGCGCTACTGCCGGGGCGCGTCGGGCGGAAGCGGATCGTCCGCGGCCGACGGCGCGGGGTGGGCCGCGAGCATCGCGCGCGTGAATTCGGCGAGGCGCGCGCGGACGGCCTCGGCGGATGCCGCGCCGTCGAGCGACTGCTGCAGATCGAGCAGGTTGGCCGCCAGTTCGCCCTGCCACTGCGCGCGTTCGCTGGCGGCGCGCGCGCGATTCGCGGCGAGCGCCGCGCCGACGTCGGTCGAGCGGTCGCCCTGCACCAGCGTCTCGAGCGTCTCGACGAGCCTTTGCAGCACGCGATGCACGGCCGTCGCCGAGAAGCCGCCGAGCATCGCGAGCGCCGGCCGCCCGAAGTTGTGCATGCTGCCCTGCGCGAACAGCTGGGCCGGCAGCATCTGGACGATGATCAGGCCGGCGATCACGCCGAGAATCAGCCGCGCGCCATACGATGCGTCGTATTTCGGATCGTAGGTCGAGGCGGCGACGTAGTGGTGCGCCTGGAACAGCGTCGCGAACGACGCGCCGAGCCCCGCGCAGCACAGCAGGAAGGTGGTGTTCCACAGCAGCTGCACGCCGTTGGATTGCAGGAAGCCGCGCTCGATGTTCTCGCCCGACACATGCGGCGACAGGCTCGTCAGCACGACCGCGAGCAGGAAACCGAGCGCCGACCCGGTCAGCAGCCGGATCAGCGGCACCGGGCCGAGCCACGCGAACGGGTGCGCCTGGCGCCGGTGCATGTCGAGCAGCGTGACGGCCTGTGGCGTCGCGGGCGCGACGAGCGTCGCGAGCTTGCGGTGGATCGCCGCGAGCGCGTGCTGCTGCGCGGGCGCCAGCGGCGTGGTGGTCGACGCGCCCGGCGCCGGGTTGGCCGCCGGGTTGGACGAAGCGGCGGCCGCGATCAGCGCCGCGAGCCGCGCGACGAGTTCGGGCTCGATCGGCAGCCCGTGATGGAGCGCATAACGCGCCATCGCCTCGCATTCGTCGCACAGCTGCGCGGCGAGATCGTCCGGCGCGCGTGGCGGCTCCGGCAGCGCCGGCCGCGCGCGCCAGCGCCCGAAGCGGGGGGCGCCCATGTCACGGTGCGCCGTCCGCGTCCGGCACGTCCACGTCGAACGCGTGGATTGCGACGCGTTCGCGTTCCGCGCTCGACAGGTGGCGCACGCACGGCGCTTCGGCGACCCGCTGCCAGTGCGTCTGCGTGCGGTCGACCGCGAACACGACGACTTCCTTGTGGCGGCGGCCGTCGTTGTGCGCGATGTATTGCAGCGAGTCGGGCACGTCGAACGCGTCATCGGTCGGATTCACGCCGTACGACAGCACGAAGTCGAGCACGAGCGCGCCGTCGTCGAGATGCGGCGGCTTGACGTCGTTGCCGGGATACTCGCGCCATTCGAGGAAGTCGAGGCAGATGTCGATGCCGAACGGCGGCGCTTCGCCGAGCCGATTGTCGAAGCTGTCCGACAGGCGCGGGCCCTGATACGGCGACGACGGCGGCGCGTCGGCCGTCGCGCTTTGCGGCGACACGTCGCTCGTCTTCAGCACCTCGACCAGCGTGCCGTCGCCGAGCTGGAACGTGTGGGCGAGCGGCGTCTCGAGCGCATCGACCGAGTCGCCGTAGTCGATCCACGACGTATGCCGCTTCGGCCAGATCGCCGCGCGGCGCGTTCCGTCGTCGTCGCCGTCACCATCGCCCCCTTCGCCGCGCGCGAGCGGCGGCAGGAAATTGGTCGTCGCGAACGTGAAATTCAGCGACACGTACGGCCCGACGAACGCGCCGTCATCGGGCACGTCGGCCGCCGTCTCGTGCTTGACGAGCATCGCGACGGTACCGGGCAGGAACACGATCGGCCCGTACTGATCCACCGGAAAGCGATCGGCGACCGCGCCGATCGCGCGCCGCACGGGATCGAGCTGCAAGTCGACGATCGCATGGAGTTCGTCGACGTCGTTCAGCGCGTCCCAGGGCACGTTCCAGTAGAACTCGGGCGCGGTGACGAACGTGACGCGGCGTGCATCGTCGTCTTTCGCGTCGCGCCGCACGGCTTCGAACGCGCTCGACAGCGCACCGTTCAGGTGATTGAACAAGATCCCCTGCACGCGCGCTGCATACGCATCGAGCGCTTCGTCGGGCGCACGCAGGGGTTTGCAGTCGCATGAATAGCGCACGGAAACGATTCGGACTGGCTGTTTCATGATGGCTTCCTCTTCCTTGATGGTGGCGGCGCGGCGCTTCAGGCCGCACCGCCGCGGCTTCAAACGGACGTGATGTCGGTGATCCAGAACCACGGGTTCGCGTACGGCCCGTCGATGACCTTGGCGACGGTCTGTCCGGGCCCCGGATCGAGCGTGCCGGGCACCCAGGCTTCGTAGTGGATCGGTGAGAAGTACAGGCGGCCGAACACGTAGTCGAACGCGATGCGTGCGCGATTGCCGCCGCGGAACAGCGCATTCGTGCCGGCCGTGTATTCGACGTAGCCGGTCGTTTGCGCGCCGCCGCCGCGACCGTTCGAATTCGCCTTGAACGTGGCCGCATAGCGTTCGTACAGCTTCGCGCGCTCGGTGAGCCCGGCGAAGGGGTCCGTCGCCGTGCCGTAGATGAGGGTCGGCAGGTAGCGCGGCACGTTCTGGTGGATCTGCCGCATCGCGCCGAGCACGTCGCCGCCGATGTGGCGCCCGGGCGTGCCGCGATCGACGACGCGCGCAGACGTGGCGATTTCGGACATCAGCGCCCGCAACTCGGGCGGCGCGTCGAGCCGCGCGAACGGAATCACGTACATCGGCAGTGCGCAGCCGGTCTGCTGCTTGCCCGCGCGTGGCGTATCGCCGGCATTCGCGATCAGGCCCAGTACGAACGTTTCCCAGCGCAGCGACGCGTTGAAGTCGAGTCCAGACATGAGTGGCTCCTTCGCCGGCATCAGGCCGGCTCGCCGAGCGGGAAACCCTTCGCCGCCCAGTTGTTGAAGCAGGCCGTGCGATCGTCGTTCGGCGCGTAGGTCGCGAGCGTGCCGTCGAGCAGGCCGGCGATCGCATGCTCGGTGCGCGCGAAGCGCAGCGCCTCGGACAACGCGATCACGAGCCGTGTGAGATCGGGCTTGAACGGTGCGGGCTTCGATGCGTCCGCCGGCTTGAGTTTCGACAGCGTCCACACGGCCTGATGGAGGTTGCTCGGATTGATCGTCGGCAATGGATCGGTCGCGTAGCCGAGCCAGCCGTACGAACCGTCGCCGCCGAGCGCTGCCGCGCCGGCCGGCGTGCCGCCCGGAAACGGCCGGATGTCGAATACGAAGGTGCCGCCCTGGCTGACGAAGCCGAGCGTGTACAGCGACGCGTCGACGGCGGGGCCGTTCTTCGCGGCTTGCCACGCGAGGTTCAACAACAGCGACACGCGCGGCGCGCCGGTGTCGTCGCCGATCACGACGTCGACGGCTTGCCGCGTCGCGCGCGTGCCGTTCTGGCGGATCGCGTCGCGCAGCGCCGTGAGGTCGTCCTGGTAGTCACGGCCGGTGGTGAGTCGAAGTTGCACGATGTTCGCTCCTGCAGATAACCCGGCGTTGCTCGGCCGTCGAGACGGCGCGCGGGTCGAAGCGAATGCGCTGCCGTGCGGCCACTGTGCGTGGTGCGCGGCGGGCGAACAATGCGGCAGAAGTCATTGGCCGGGGTGTGACCGAACACCCGGGAAGCGGGTGTCGGAGTCGGTCGGCGCAGGTGGCGAAGGGGAGAAGGTTCGAAGGTGCGAAGGGGCGAGGCGACCGCGTGTGGAAGATCGGCGACTTCGGCGGCGTGCTTCATGTGTTGCCGGGCGGCATGAGCGCCGCGCGCCGAAAAGCACAACGGCCAGATTTGCCGGTAGCGGCAAACCTGGCCGTTGGCGTGACTGCCGCCGAACGCGTGTTACTCGAACGTTTCGAGCGCGAGCAGTTCGTCGATCGTCTGCCGGCGGCGGATCAGCCGCGGCGTGCCGCGATCGACGAGCACCTCCGGCGCGAGCGGCCGGCTGTTGTAGTTCGAGGACATCGACGCGCCGTAGGCGCCCGCATCGTGCAGGAACAGCAGGTCACCGATCTGCGGCTGCGCGAGCTTGCGGTGCGTGACCACGCCGCCCGCGTCCTGCGTGAACACGTCGCCGGACTCGCACAGCGGCCCCGCGATCGCGATGTCGACGAGCGGCCGGCCGGCCGGCAGCGCGCCGTCCTGCGTGTGGACGGACACCGCGTGGTAGCTACCGTACATCGACGGACGCATCAGGTCGTTGAAGCCCGCGTCGATCAGCACGAAGTCGTGCTTCGGACGGCGGTTCACGGCCTGCACTTCGGTGACGAGCGTGCCGGCCTCGGCGACGAGGAAGCGGCCCGGTTCGATCTCGATGCGCACCGCGTGGCCGAGATGCCGTTCGATCCGCTTGCGCGCGGCATCCCACTGGCTGAAGTAGTGACCGACGTCGACGCGCGGCTCGCCGTCGCGATACGGAATCGACAGCCCGCCGCCGGCGGAGATCGCTTCGATGTCGTGGCCGAGCGACGTGACGAGGTCGACCATCGCATCGCACACCTGCGACAGGTGGCCGTAGTCGACGCCCGAGCCGATATGCATGTGGATGCCGACCAGCTTGAGCCCGTACTGGCGCACGATCTCGATCGCGCGCGGCACGTCGTCGATCCAGATCCCGTGCTTGCTCTGCGGGCCGCCGGTGTTGGTCTTGTTGCTGTGGCCGTGGCCGAAGCCGGGATTCACGCGCAGCCACACGCGATGGCCGGGCGCATGCTCGCCGACGCGCGCGAGCATGTCGAGCGAGCCGGCGTTCACGGTCACGCCGTGCTTCAGCACGGCCGCGAGCGTCGGACGGTCGATCAGGTCGGCCGTGAACACGACGCCTTCCGGCTCGCCCGCCGGACTGAACCCGGCCGCGAGGCTGCGCTCGATCTCGCCGAGCGACACGGCGTCGACGCACGCGCCTTCCTCGCGCATCAGCTTCAGGATATGCAGGTTCGAGTTCGCCTTCTGCGCATAGCGGATCACGTCGAACTGGCGCAGTTGGGCGATGCGGTCGCGGATGACGTCGGCGTCGTACACCCACAGCGGGGTGCCGTATTGCTGCGCGAGCGTCGCGAGCTGGCGGGAATCGAGGGACATGGCGGATGAATCGGATCGAATGAACGGACAGCTTGAATGATGCGCCTGAATGTCTATACAGTAAAATGCATGTTTGTCGACATTCGATTCATTTTTGATATAGGCGGCCATGCTCACACACCGGCACATCGAGGTCTTCCGCGCGCTGATGGTCACCGGCAGCACGACGCGCGCGGCCGAGATGCTCTATACGTCGCAGCCCACGATCAGCCGCGAGCTCGCGCGGATGGAGCAGGTGGTCGGCTTCGCGCTGTTCGAGCGCTCGCACGGCCGGTTGCGGCCGACGATGGCCGCGCTCACGCTGTTCGACGACGTGCGGCTCGCGTATGTGGGGCTCGAGCGCGTCGCGGCGACGGCCGCGCGGCTGCGCGAGTTTCGCGACGGCCAGTTGTCGGTGATCGCGCTGCCGGCGTTTTCGCACGCGATCCTGCCCGGCGCATGCCGGCGTTTTCACGACGCGCATGCGGGCGTCAGCGTGTCGGTCGCGACACAGGAGTCGCCGGTGCTCGAGGAGTGGCTGACCGCGCAGCGCTACGATCTCGGGCTGACCGAGCACGACGTCGCGCCGGCCGGCACCGTGCTCACGCCGCTGCTCGAAGTCGACGAGGTGTGCGTGCTGCCGGACGGCCATCCGCTGCTCGCGCAGCGCGCGATCGATCTCGCGGATCTCGCCGATCGCCCGTTCGTGAGCCTGTCGCTGAACGACCCGTACCGGATCCTGATCGACGAGGCGTTCGCGCAGCTCGGTGTCGCGCCGCGTTCGGTGGTCGAGACGCCGTCGGCCGTGTCGGTGTGCGCGTTCGTGCGGCAGGGGCTGGGCGCCGCGATCGTCAATCCGCTGACCGCGCTCGATTTCGTCGGGCGCGACCTGCACGTGCGGCCGCTCACGCGCTCGTTTCCCTACCGCGTCAGCGTGATCGTGCCCGAGCACCGGCCGAAGAGCCTGCTCGTCGACGCATTCGCCGAAGCGCTGCGTGGCGAAGCGCAGGCGATTCGCGAGCGGCTCGCCGCGCTGCCCGGCTGACGACGGCCGTATGATGGGCGTTTCGCTGCGCGCAGCCTGCTTCTCTTCGTCATCTTCACGGAAACGGAACCCGTCATGACCGACGCTTCATCTTCCCCCGGACAACCGACGCTCACCGGCGAGCGCATCGCGCTGCGGCCGCTCGAAGCATCCGACCGGCAGGCTTTGCTCGATGCGGCGGCGGACGGCGAGCTGTGGAACCTGAAGGTCACGGTCGTGCCGGGCGAGGAGACGGTCGACGCCTATCTCGACACGGCGCTGCAAGGCCGCGCGGCCGGCACCGTGATGCCGTTCGTGATCGTCGAGCGTGCGTCGGGCCGCGTGATCGGCAGCACGCGTTTCTGGAAGATCGACCGCAAGAACCGCAAGCTCGAGATCGGTCATACGTGGCTGAGCGCATCGGCGCAGCGCACGCGCGCGAATACCGAAGCGAAATGGCTGCTGCTCGCGTATGCGTTCGACACGCTGCACTGTGTGCGCGTGCAGTTCACGACCGACGAGCTGAACGAGAAGTCACGCGCGGCGATTCTGCGGCTCGGTGCGAAGCAGGAAGGGATCGTGCGTCACGAGCGGATCATGCCCGATGGCCGCAAGCGCAATTCGGTGCGCTTCAGCATCATCGACGACGAATGGCCGGAGGTGAGCGAGCGGTTGCGGGCGAAGCTCGCGACCTGACGCGAGGCGGGTGCCGCGTGCGTCGCGCCGCCGCAAAGGGGGCGGCGACGCGACGACGGGGGAAGCGGCGTGCCGCGCGCGGTGCGCGGCGGGGCAGCGCGTTACTGCGCCGATGCGAGGTGATGACGCTGCGCGAGCTTCTGCGCGGCCGCGTAGTGCGCCTGCAGGATCGGCAGCGCCTGGCGCGCGACTTCCTTCAGCTTCGTGTCGCGGCCCGACGCGATTTCGGCCTGGAATGCCGAGATCGTCTTCTGCTGACCGGCGAGCGCGACCTGCTCGATATACGCCTTGTCGAATTCCGCGCCGCGCAGGGTCTTGATGCTGTCCAGCACGGCCGTGTCGGGATCGTTGGCCGGCACGTCGATGCCGCGCGGGCTGGCCGCGCGCATCGCCTGGATGATCTTCTCATCGTCGGTCGACACGCGTTGCGCGAACGCCTTCACCTGGCTGTCCGACGTGCGCGAATCGGCGATGCGTGCGGCGTCGTGCTGGGTCGACACGGTTTTCGTGCCGTCGTTGATGAAGGCCTGGTCGGCTTCGTGGATGCGCGTCTGCGTGGCGGCTGCCGGTGCGGACGGCGCCGGTTGCGCGGTTTGCGCGGTCGCCGTCACGGCGACGAGAAGCAGGCCAGCGGCAGACAATGCAAGGCGCGAGACTTGGGGAAAGCGGTTCATGGGACCTCCTTTCGATCGGGGCTCTGATTAACGGGCGGATCGCGTGATCCGCAGCTGTGCGAGAGACCGGGCGCGCCCGGGCCGGATTCGATGGCCGCTCTGCCGCGGCGGCGTTCGAAGTGTTTCCCGGCCCGACTGATTCTAGGAGAGCGCTCAGGTAGCAGGTGCAACCGCGCTGTGGTTTGTGTAACGGTTGGTAAGACGAAACGATGGATGCGCGCGCGGCCAGGTAGGGCGTACCTGTTACGTGCATCGTGGCGGCAATTTTTGCGTGCGCAGCGTGCATTCGATCGCTGCAATGCGCGCGCATGTCATCGACGTTTCATCGTTTCGCGGGCGGGTTGTTTCGCGATTCGTCGAATCGAGCGCGCGATTCGTACGGCGTCCTCACACGCGATCGAGCAATGCGTCGAGACGCGGCAGCAACGGCGTCGCGCAATGCGCCTGCAGCGCGTCGGGCGCCGTGTAACCCCATGCGACACCTTGGAATGCGATACGCGCGCGGCGCGCCGCTTCGGCATCGCGGATCTCGTCGCCGACATACAGCACGTCGTCGGGCTGCATGCCCGCTTCGCGCACGAGCGCGCGCAGCCGGCGCGCCTTGCCGAACAGCGGAATGCCGCACGCGAACGTGTCGACGCAACGGCTCGCGTGCGGGCCGAGCCGGTCGCGCACGATGTCCTCGGTGTTCGACGTCGCGATCGCGATGCGGATGCCGCGTGCGGCGAGCGCGTCGAAGGTCGCGTCGACGCCGGGGAACAGCTTTACGTGCGCGATGCGCGGCCGCATCAGCCGGCGCATGTCGAGCGTCACACGCGGCACTTTCCACATCGGCACCTCGAGCGCGCGGATGATCTCGCGCGCCGACATGCCGCGCAGCGCGGGGCGCAGCTCGGGCGTCGCGTCGCGAAAGCCGTGCAGGCGCGATGCCTCCGTGAGCGCCGCGAGAAAGCAGTCGAGCGAATCGGCGAGGGTGCCGTCGAAGTCGAACGCGATGAGTCGATAAGGCATGAAGCGATGCCGCGAGTTGATCGAGCCGGTGACGATATCACCGAATCGAGCCGCGTGGCCCGTGCGAGCGGTTGGGTCCGCGGCGAAGCGGGATGGTCGGGCAGCTTCCTTGCATCGGACGGAATGCCGCCCGCGAAACGCGGTGCATGACATAACGGGCATGAAAGCCCGGTATGCTGTCGACGCTATCGTTTCCCCCCGTTTCCTTCGTCCGGACTTCCCTGAAATGAAAATCGCCCGTGCCCGTTCTGCGATGTGGATGCTCGGTGTGTTCGTCGCGCTGACGTCCGCGACGCCCGCGGCCGCCGCCGCGGAGAAGCGCTGCGGATGGCTCGAGAATCCGACGCCGGCCAACTGGTGGCTCGTCGACAAGGACAACAGCTGGACGCTGTCGACCCAGGGCAGCCCGCCGGTGCCGGGCCTCGACGAGATGCCGGACATGTCGACGCGCGGCTGGGTCGTCACCAATGCGGGGATGCACGGTTACGGCTGCGCGTGCCTCGACCTGGAAATCGACCCGCGCACCCGCGAGGTGACGCGGATCGTGGCGGCCCGGCCGCTGCCGCTGAAGCGGTGCAAGGCCGATCGGGCGTTGCCGGCGCCTTGAAGAGGCGGGGACGGCGGCGGGATTGGTGCTACGCGTAGTGGTAGCGGCAGGACACTATGCTGATTTGAAGATCGTCCGCTTCGTAGACGAGGCGGTTCGTATCGTCGATGCGGCGGGACCAGAACCCGGACAGATTGGCCTTCAGCGGTTCGGGTTTGCCGATGCCTTCAAACGGCGTCCGTTGGGCTTCGCGAATGAGCTGGTTGATGCGCTTGAGCGTCTTGCGGTCTTGCCCTTGCCAATAAACGCAGTCGTCCCACGCGTCGGAAGTAAAGAGCACGCGGCGTACGCTCATTCATCGTCCCCCGCCAGCTTGTGCTCTTTCGTCTTGCCCTTGCGCAGTTGCGCGATCGAGCGTTCGAGGTGGGCAACGTTGGCCGGTGAGCGGAGCAGATGAACCGTCTCCATCAGGCTGTCATAGTATTCCTGCGACATGATGACCGCGTTCGGCGCATCGCGACGCGTGATGAGCGTCACGTCCGCGTCGTCGACGACCTGGTCGATGACCGTCTTCAGATTGCCGCGGGCATCCGAAAAGTGAATCGTGCGCATGATTCGCCTCACTTGTACTTTTAACCGTACAAGTATAGCATGGGCGTCCATTGTACGGAATGTTGTACATGTCGAGGCGGCATCGCTTGTCGCCCACCCCGCACCGCGCTATCGTTGCTGCTCCCCCCAGCCGACCGGAGAGCCGACGTGCCCGCAGCCACCCCCGCCCCGCTGAGATTTTCCACCGACAAGCGCGAGCTCGACATCGACGCGATTTTCGATTTCCTGCACCGCGATGCGTACTGGTCGCAGGGCATTCCGCGCGACGTCGTCGAGCGCGCGATCGACGGCTCGCTGTGCTTCGGCGCGTATGTGGGCGACCGGCTCGTCGGATTCGCGCGGCTCGTGACCGACCACGCGACGTTCGCCTACCTGTGCGACGTATTCGTCTTGCCGGCCGAGCGCGGCAACGGCTATGGCCGCGCGCTGATCGACCACGTATTCGCGCAGCCGATGGTGCAGGGCCTGCGCCGCATCTTGCTCGTGACGACCGACGCGCACGAACTGTACCGGCCGGTCGGTTTCGGGCCGTCCGCGAATCCCGAACGGCTGATGGAAATCCGCCGCCCCGATATCTACGCGAAACGCTGACGCGCGGCGAGCGCATACAATACGCGCTTTCGTTTTTGCCGAAGGGAAGCAGATCATGACCGAACAGGAAGCCGAACAACTCGCCACGCATCGGCACTACAAGGGCGGGCTGTATCGCTACATTGGCGTCGCCCGTCATTCCGAAACCGAGGAGTCGGTGGTCGTGTACGAGCATCTGTGGCCGCATGCGCGCGGCTTGTGGGTGCGGCCGGAAGCGATGTTCAACGAGAACCTGCCGGACGGCACGCCGCGTTTTCGCAAGCTGCGCGACTGAACTGAGCACGCCCGCCGACCGCACGACGAGCGGTGCCGGCGCCCGGCCTAGCCGGCGGCGCCCGGCGTGTCGCGCGGCGCGGACTCCCGGTGCATCGCCAGCGCGAAGAAGCGCCGGATTTCGTCCATCAACTCCGCACGCGCAGATGCGAAATCGAAGGCGCGCCGGTTGTCGTGCGCGAAGCGCCGGCGCCACTCGTCCGCCGCATGCCGTGCTTCGCGTGCGCGCAGGTCGTCGAGTTCGGGCGTGCGCAGTGCGTGGTCGGCAATCAGCGTCACGCCGTCGCGGCTGACTTCCAGCAGGCCACCCGCGACGAGCAGCCGGCGGTGTTCGCCGCCCGGTGCGGCAACGAGCGTCACGACGCCGGGCCGCAGCCGCGTGAGCAGCGGCGCGTGATGCGGGTAGATGCCCAGCTCGCCGCTTTCCCCGGGCACGACGACGAAATGTGCGTCGCCCGAATACAGCACGTCTTCCACGCTGAGGATGTCGAGCTTCATCGACGTCGGCATGCGTGCCTCCTTCAGACCGCCGCCGCGCCGGCGACGATCTCGCACAGCTCGGTGGTGATCTGCGCCTGGCGCGTCTTCTGGTACAGGTGCCGCAGCTCGCGCAGCACGCGATCGGCGTTCTCCGTCGCGGTCTGCATGCTGAACATCCGCGCGCACTGCTCGCACGCGTAATTCTCGACGACGGCCTGGTAGAGCGTCGCCTCGACGTAGCGCAGCAGCAAGGTATCCACGGCCGGTTTCGGCGCGGGCTCGTACAGATAGTCGGATGTCGCGGTGTCGCCGGGCGGCGTGCCGGTGTCGAGGCCGGTGAGCGGCAGCACCGCGTCGATGCGCGGCGAATACGCGAGCGGGCTCGTCAACCGGTTGTACGCGATATGCAGTTCGTCCAGTTCGCCGTTGACGAATGCGGTGAGCGGCACGAGCAGCGCGCCGAGCAGCTGCTCGAAGTGCGGCGCGGCGGCGAGGCCGCTCGCGCGGGCGGTGATGGTCGCGCCATGGCGCATCAGCGGCGCAATGCCGCGTGCGCCGATCACGCTGAGTTCGCACGCGACGCCGGCGCGGTTCCAGCGTTCGAGCGCATCCACGCATTCGACCAGCAGCCGCGTATTGAGCGGGCCGCACAGCCCGCGATCGGTGCTGACGACGATCAGGCCGACGCGGCGCACGGGCGTGCGTCTCGCCATCAGCGCGGAGACGTGGCCGGACCGGTCGCGCAGCACGCGCTCGGCCATCTCCCGGATGCGCGCCGCATAGGGCCGGAAATCGCGCGCCCGCCGCTGCGCGCCCGCCATCTTGGTGCGAGCCATCATTTCCATCGCCTTCGTGATCTTGCGCGTGGACGAGGTACTGCTGATCTTCGAGCGGATTTCGCGGATGTGCATGTGAGGCGGGGAGGCAGGTCGCCCGGTGTCGCCGGTGCGCTGTGGCGACGCGATGTCGGCCGCGAGTGCGGCAGCGAGGTCGGCGGATATCGCGCCGCGGCCATCGAACTGTCATCGCGCGATTTCATGCTATCGGGATTTCACCTGAAACGATTGACGACGATCAAGCGATCGCTTCCGGTTACGGACCAGAATGGTTTCGTCGATCGTCGCACCGGGCGTTCGATGACCGATTGCCGTCCGCATCGGAAGATCGTTGCGAACGCATCGAAAGACGCAAACGTCACGCATACGTCACGGCCGCGCGCGTGACGTGCGATTCGCCGCGGGTGCAGCGCGGACGATCGTCGCGCAGCGCGCGTACGGCTTTTTCCCTTCATGTTCCCAGTAGCCAGGAATTCGATGAATTCAGTGAATTCGAGCGATACCGATACCGTCCCGCCTTCCGCGACGTCCGCCAGCGCGCCGGCGTTGCCGATCTTCTGGCCGATGGCCGCCGCCGCCGCGATGGTCCGGCTCGGCTCGGCACTCACCGCGCGCAACCTGCGTTTCGTCGCGGAAGAGGAGAAACTGCATTGCGAACCGCATCCGGCGCTGGCGTCGCCGAACCGCGCGCTGCTGGAACTGCGCACGATGACGTTCCGCGATTATTCGGTCGCGCCGGCGCACGGGCTGCCGACGATCGTCGAAGCGCCGTATGCGGGACACCGGGCGATGATCGCCGACTATCAGCCGGGGCAGAGCCTGATGCAGACGCTGCGCGAGCACGGCGTGACGCGCGTGTACCTGACCGACTGGCGCTCGGCGACCGAAGACATGCGGGACCTCGAGATCGACCAGTACCTGGCCGAGCTGAACGTCTGCGTCGACGAACTCGGCGGGCGCGTGAATCTCGTCGGTCTGTGCCAGGGCGGGTGGATGTCCGCGATGTATGCGGCGCGCTTTCCGCACAAGGTCGCGAGCCTCGTGCTCGCGGGCGCGCCGATCGACACGGATGCGGGCGACGGTCCGATCAAGCAGATGGCGCACACCTATCCGACGTCGTTCTACGAGGAACTGGTGACGATGGGCGGCGGCCTGATGCGCGGGCGCTTCATGCTGCGCGGCTGGAAGAACATGCATCCCGACCAGCACTATCTCGCCGAGCACGTCGACCTGTACGAACACCTCGACGATGCGGACTACCTGCGCAAGCGCGAAGCATTCGCGAACTGGTACGAAAGTCCGATCGACCTGCCGGGGCGCTGGTATCTGCAGGCGATCGTGCAGATCTTCAAGGAGAACCGGCTCGCGAAGGGCACGTTCGTCGCGCTCGGGCGGATGCTCGACCTGAAGGCGATCACGTGCCCCGTTTATCTGCTTGCCGGCGCGGCCGACGACATCACGACGCAGGAGCAGGTGTTCGCCGCGCAGGACCTGGTGGGGACGCCCGCCTCGCAGGTGACGCGCCAACTCGTGCCGGGCGGACATATCGGGCTGTTCATGGGATCGCGCACGCTGAAGGACGTGTGGCCGGGCATTGCCCGCTGGATTGCCGCGAAGCGGTAGCGGTTGCAGCGGAGGCCCACCGCGCGGTGGGCATGCGCGGCGGCGCCGCGATGGGTCGATGGGTCGATGCGTCGGCGCGTCGATACGGCAACGGTGCCGGCGCGCATGCATGCGGCGGGCGAGCGGTCGCGCCGCCGCGGCAGATCAGCCGCCGAGCAGTGCGTCCGCGAGCGCTGTCGGCGCGTGCCCGACCGTGACTTCCGGCGTGCCATGCCACGCCGCCAGCCGTTTCACGGCCTTCGCGACGTCGGCCGCGAGCCCCGTGCCGAACCGCACGCCCGGCTCGACATGCACCGTCTTCAACTCGAACGTGCCGAGCGCGCGATGCGCTTTCGCGTCGACGCGCCCGATCAGTCGGCCGCGATGCAGCACCGGCAGGCAGAAGTAGCCGTAGCGCCGCTTGTGCGCGGGCGTATAGCACTCGATCGTGTAGTCGAACCCGAACAGCGTCGAGGCGCGCCGCCGGTCCCATACCACCGGATCGAACGGCGACAGCAGCGTCGTGACCGTCGAGCGCAGCGTGTCTGCCGCGGCGGCCGGCAGCAGCGCGTCGAGCGAGCGATGCACGTAGGCCGGCTCCTTCCAGTCGGCGACCTCCACCGGGATCAGCTCGCCCGCGTCCGCGAGCCGCTCGAGTTCCGCGCGGTACGAACGGCGCGGCAGCCGGTAGTAATCGGCAACCCAGTCCGCGCGCACGATCCCGAGTGCGCGGCACGTGTAGTCGAGCAGCGCGGGCAGCACCGCGTCGCGCGGCGGCAGGTCGCGCGCATCGTCCCAGTCGGGCAGCACGCGCTCGCGCACGTCGTAGATGCGCTGGAAATTGCGGCGCTCGGACACCATCAGGTGGCCGGTCGTGAACAGCACTTCCAGGTGTTTTTTCTCGGGCTTGCGGTCCCACCATCCGTTGCCTTTCACCCCGTCTTCCCGGATGAAATCGGCGGACCGCACGGGGCCTTCGTCGCGTATGCACGCGAGCAGCCGCTCGATCTCGGCGCGGTTCTGCGCGTGCCAGTCGGCCGCGTATTTCCAGCCCATCCCCGACGGATCGAGCATCTTGTAGCGCATCAGCCCGAATTGCTCGACCGGCAGGAAGCACGCTTCGTGCGACCAGTATTCGAACAGGCGCGCCTCGGCGAGATGCTCGTCGAGCCACTGCGGGGCGAAGTCGCCGAGACGGCTGAACAGCACGAGATACGGACTGCGCGCGACGACATGAATCGTATCGATCTGTAACTGCGCCATTCGGCGGATCGTGTCGAGCACGTCGGCCTTGGTGGCCTTGCGGCGGGGCGGGGTCAGCAGGCCCTGCGCGGCGAGATGCAGCGCGCGGGCGGCGGCGAGCGAAAGCGTGAGCATCGGAGCGGCGGCTGAAGGTGGCGGTCGGGCACCACTTTAGCGCGAAAGCGGCGCACGTGTGCGACGCTTTCGCGCGACACGTCTGACAATGCTTGACAGATGCGCGGCGCGACTTTCCCTATAGTGCAGTCATGGCGCGACGAAATGTGCGCGCAACGATTCGGCTTCCGACGCACATATGTCCATGGCACGCAGGAAGCAGATCCGGGATTCTCAACCCCCAACGAGAGACCCGGAGCCCTGAGCGGACATCCATGCGGCTGTGCACCGGCCCCGTGTGGATGTCCGCTGATTTTTTTGTTGTTTCGCTTTTCCGCCGCCAGCCTTTTCCCGCCAGCCAGCCCGTTCATTGCCGCTTGCCGCGCGCGACCTCGTCGCCGGCGCCGGGCGGCAGCCGCCGCGTGATCGGAATCGATGCGAACGAACACAGCCCGACCACGACGAACGCGGGCCAGAAATCCGACCACACCATCGTCTGATGCCCCTGCAGCCAGTGCGACAGGTGCAGCACGAGGCCGGCGACCGTCACGCCGAGCCCGAGCGACATCTGCTGCACGACACTGCCGAGGCTCGTCGCGCGGCCTGCATCGGCCTGCGAAATATCCGCGTAGATCATCGAATTCAGGCTCGTGAACTGCAGCGCGGGGAAGATCCCGCCGACCAGCACGATCATCCAGATCGCCCAGGTCGCCATGCCCGGATGGAACACGCCGTAGGCGGCGATCGCGAGCCCGGCGAACGCGGCGTTGTAGATCAGCACCGTGCGAAAGCCGAAGCGGCGCAACGTATGGGTGGCCGTCGAGCGGCTCACCGCGCCGCCGAGTGCCGATGCGCAGGTGATCAGCCCGGAGTGGAACGCGCTCATGCCGAGGCCTTCCTGCAGCGCGAGCGGCAGCAGGAACGGCACGGCGCCGAGGCCGATGCGGAACAGCGACCCGCCGACCACGCTCGCGTGGTAAGTCGGGATCTTCAGGAAACTGAGGTCGAGCACGGGGCGCGCCTTGCGGCGCGCGTACGGCACGTAGAGCGCGAGCATCGCCGCGCCGGCCGCGCACATCAGGAGCGCGTTGCCGCGCGACGTGAGCGCGCCGTCGATCAGCGTGAGCCCCATCAGCAGCAGCGCGGCGCCGCTCGCCGACAGCAGGAAGCCGAACCAGTCGAGCGGGCCGGGATCGGCCTCGTGCGTGTTCGCGATGTGCTTGCTCGCGAGGTAGATCCCGTAGATGCCGATCGGCACGTTGATGAAGAAGATCATCCGCCAGTGCAGGTAGGTCGTGATGAAGCCGCCGACGAGCGGCCCGACCGTCGGCCCGAACAGCGCGGGAATCGCGAGGTAGTTCATCGCGCGCACGAGATCGGAGCGCGGCACCGCGCGGAAGATGATGATCCGGCCGACCGGCACCATCATCGCGCCGCCGACGCCCTGCACGAAGCGCGCGAACGTGAGCACGCCGAGGGAATTGGAGGCCGCGCACATCAGCGAGCCGGCGACGAAGATGCCGATCGCGGTGCGGAACACGGAGCGCGCGCTGAAGCGGTCGGCAAGCCATCCGCAGATCGGGATGAAGACGCCGAGGCCGACCACGTAGGCCGTGATCGCAATGTTCAGTGTGACGGGATTGTGCCCGAAGTCCCTCGCCATCGCGGGCAGGGCGGTGACGATGATGTTCGCGTCGACGCTTTCCATGAACAACGCACAGGCAACGATGAGCGGTGCTAGAAAGACGGGCGACATGGGCAGGGCGCGCGGTAAAGACGCCATTATGCCCACAATGTGGTCGTTGCGTCACGCGAGACAACGCTCGTTCCGCATGTTGCAACAGTCGTTCCTGTTAGCGCGCGTGGAAGAAGAGACGACCGCGCTGCCGGTGCGGTCCATGACGTGACACATGACGCGCGCCCCCGGAGGCGGCCGCGAAACTTGCGTGCGATGCGCGTTTCGTGCGACAGTCGGAACTCATCTGCGGATGACAACGACGCGCATCGATCGACGGCCATCGAGACGAGCGCACGCGCGAACGAGACCCCTGCCGAACCATTCATCATCGAAAGGAGGGGACACGTCATGACGTCACGTCGCGCCGCATCGACCGCATCGCATCCTGCCTCGCATCCGTCCGTGCCCGCGCCGCGTCTGCGCTGGGCCGCCGTGCTCGCCGTCGCTTACCTCGCGGTCGCCGGCTGCGCCGCGCAGGCCGACAGTGCGAACCAGGCCGCGATGCAGGCGGCCAGCCAGTCCGCCGCGCCCGCCACGGCGCCGGCTTCCGGCACGCTGCTGCCGCCGCCGAGCCAGCTCTACGGCGACCTGTTCGTCGCGGTGCAGACGGCGCAACTCTATCCCGACCAGAAGACCTTCGTCGACGCGACGCCCAACGCCGATCCGGCGACGATCGTACAGTTGTATCAGCAACAGAAGTCGCAGCCGGGCTTCTCGCTGAAGGCGTTCGTCGACCAGCACTTCACGCCGCCGCCGGAAGGCGGGGTCACGCCGCCCGCGAACCAGACGCTGCGCCAGCACATCGACTGGCTGTGGCCGCAGCTCACGCGCACCAGCACGACGGTGCCGCCGTACAGTTCGCTGATCGCGCTGCCGAAGCCGTATGTGGTGCCGGGCGGCCGCTTCCGCGAAGGCTACTACTGGGATACCTATTTCACGATGCTCGGGCTGCAGGTGTCGGGGCGCGAGGATCTCGTCGACGACATGCTCGACAACTTCGCATACCTGATCGACACGATCGGCCACATCCCGAACGGCAACCGCACGTACTACGCGAGCCGCTCGCAGCCGCCGTTCTTCGCGTACATGGTCACGCTCGCCGCGCAGGCCGAAGGCGACAAGGTCTACCAGAAATACCTGCCGGCGCTGCGCAAGGAGCATGCGTACTGGATGCAGGGCGAAACGACGACGCCGCGCGGGCAGGCCGCGCGCAACGTGGTCGCGATGCCGGACGGTGCGGTGCTGAACCGCTACTGGGACGCGAGCGACACGCCGCGCGACGAGTCGTATCTCGAGGACGTGACGACCGCGAAGGCCGTGCCGGATCGCCCCGCGAACGAGGTGTACCGCGACCTGCGCGCGGGTGCCGAAAGCGGCTGGGACTACAGCTCGCGCTGGTTCGGCGACGGCCGGACGCTCGCGACGATCCGCACGACGGCGATCGTGCCGGTCGACCTGAACAGCCTGATGTTCCATCTCGAGACGACGATCGTGAAAGGCTGCGCGGTCACGCGCGACTTCGCGTGCGTCGCGGATTTCTCCGGACGGGCGGCGCGGCGCGCGTCCGCGATCAACCACTATCTGTGGAACCGTCGCGGCTATTACGGCGACTACGACTGGCAGTTGCGCAAGCCGCGCGACGGCGTGACGGCGGCCGCGCTGTATCCGCTGTTCGCGGGCGTCGCGTGGCCCGAGCGTGCGAAGGCGACCGCGCGCGAGGTGCGCAAGACGCTGCTGCAGCCGGGCGGCCTCGCGACGACGACCGCGAACACGGGCCAGCAATGGGACGCGCCGAACGGCTGGGCGCCGCTGCAGTGGATCGCGATCGACGGGCTGCGCCGCTACGGCGAGCCGGCGCTCGCGAAGGACATCGGCACGCGCTTTCTGACCGACGTGAAGCATGTGTATGCAACCGAAGGCAAGCTCGTCGAGAAGTACGTGGTCGAAGGGGCTGGCGCGGGCGGCGGCGGGGGTGGCGAATATCCGCTGCAGGACGGCTTCGGCTGGACCAACGGCGTCACGCTGAAGCTGCTCGGGCTGTATGGCGAGTGACAGGCCGCGTGCATTGCATGCACGCACCTGAACGAGCACGGGCCGGATCGCCGCGCGCGCGGCAGTCCGGCCCGTTTCGCATGCGCGGATGTCAGAACGTGATCGTCGTGCGCACGCCGACCACCGTTTCGTCGCCGATGCGCGCGCCGGCCGCGTTCGGGTCCGGAATGCCGCCGCCCGGCCGGAAGAAGTGCTGCAGGTCGGCCTGTACCTGCCACCACGGCGCGACCTGGTACTGGTAGGTCGCCTCGATCACCGTTTCCGCGCGCCGCACCGGATAGCCGGGCGTCGTGAACCTGCCGGTGTCGCCGTCGAGCGCACGCGCATGCGAGCCGATCTTCGCGTAGCCGACCGCGATGCCGGCCGTATCGTCGTCGCGGCCCTTGAACGGCGCCTTGAGCGTCACGCCCGCATTCGCCGCGAAATCGACGACGTTGCGATCGCCCGGCGCACCCATCACGCGCGCGAACACGCCGACCGAGCGCGGGCTGTCCGCCGACGGCCGCCATACCATCTGATCCGCGACCGCATAGAAACCGTAGTTACCGCGATGCGTGGCGGGGATCCCGTTGCTGGCCGGATCCGCGAGCGACAGCCCGTCGGTGCCGACGCGCGGATCGTTCGCGTGCTGCGACTGATACCAGAAGCCGAGCTTGTACGTGCCGGGCAGGCCGGCCGGTTGCGGTGCCTTCGGGTCGGCGGGCGGCGCGTTCAGCGCGTACTGGAGTTCGCCGATCACGAACGCGCCGCTGCGCAGGTTGAAGTTGGTGCCGTGCGCGTTCAGCACCTGCGCGTCGCCGTCGCTGCGGCCGGCCGGATTGCCGTCGAACACGCCGACCATCGCGGTCCACGCGTCGGCCGGCTTCACGCGCAGCCGCACGCCGAGCGACGACAGCGGATAGGCAGCGCCGCCGGCCGGCAGGTCGGTCGCCGGCAGCACGGGCCAACCGAACGTCGCGTTCATGAACGTCGCCGCGTACTGGCTGACCATGAATTCCTGGTCGACGCTTTGCTGGCCGATCTTCACGTCGGCCTTGCCGGCGAGGAACGCCTGCTGGTACCAGAGTTCCCACAGCCGCGTGGTCGAATTCGCCTCGATGCCAGTCGCGGTCTGCAGCGTCTGCAAATAACGCTGCGTGAGGTTGGTGCCGTGGATCTGCAACCCGGACACGTTGAACGTGCCGCCCGGCAGGCCGATCGCCTTCTCCGTATCGACGTTGAAGCCGAATTGCGTGAGGCCCTGATAGGCACCGCCGCGCTGCGTGCCGCCCGCGGCGTTGTACAGGTACTCGCTGGTTTCCTGCAGGTTCAGCGTGACGCCGTGATCGCCGAGCACGTCGCGCAGGCCGCCCATGTTGCCGAGCAGGTTCGACCGTTCCCAGAAACCGGTGGGGGCGGGCGCGGCAGCATCGGCGGCCGGTGCGGGGGCGGCGGCAGTGTCGCTGGCTCCGGCGGCCGGTTCGGCCGCGATGGCCGGTGACGACGATTGCGCGAACGCAGGCGCGGCCGCGAGCGACAGCAACAGCGCGGCGAGCGCGTCGAGGCGCGCTGTGCGCGGCGCGGATGCGAAGCGATTTTTCATGCGGGCTCCATGATTCGAGTGATTGGTTTGGCTGAAGCAGTGAAAACGTCAAGCGATGGCGCAGGTGCGGGCGGCGGCGCGCGGGCATGCTGCGCGTTGCGCGCGCGACCCGTTACGGCAGCCAGCCGCCGATCCGCCATACGTGCGTGAAGCCGAGGCGCGATGCGGTCGCACAGAGCAGCGCGACGAGCGCGACGGCGGCCGCCATTGCGCCGGCCAGCACGCAGTCGAGCGGGCGCGGTGCCGCCGGCAGGTGCGCGAGCGCGCTGCCGCGCCAGTTGCCGAACGTGTGGGCGAGCGGTGCAAGGGCCGAAGCGAACGAGCGGTCGGACACGACACGCGCGAGTTGCCTGAGTCTGACCATGAGCGATTGAAACAACATGACGTGCCTCCGTCCGGTCCGGCGCTTGCCGGACGACGTGATCGAGCACGGGTGCATGACGCGACCGGCGCTCGGCGATTGGAACGTAACGGAGCGTGCGACACGGACGATCCGGCGATGCCGGCCCGGGAGGAAGCGCGCTAACCCGACGATGGCGAGCTAGCGGCGAAAGACATGCGCCTGGCTGCTATCTCGCGATGGCTTGGCCGGCCTGGACCGGCATCGAACTGCAACTGGAGCATGCGTCCACGAAGGGACTCCCTTGATGAATTGGGGCGGATTGTAGTCGCGAGTTTTGCTGCGGTGCAAGCAAAAAAGGCGGCGACGCTGCGCATTTCGCACCGCGTGCGCCGCCCCACCGGGGCCGGTCGATGCCCGCTGCGACCGCCCGCCGGCGGCGCGCGGCGACTGTTGCTCGCACGCATCGGCGGCGCATGCGCTCCGCGGCGCTGAAAGGTTGCGGCGCGTCATTTGGGGCGCGAATCTTTCAGTCCGCATGAACCCGAAAAAATATTCCGTCAAGCCTGTTCCAAAGGGTTGACTTCCGTTTCGGCCGGTCCATAGAATCCGCCATCTTCACTCTTGGGGCCGCCGCCTTGGACGCCTGCAGTAGTCGATCTTCGAACGAAGTTTCCGCCTGAGCGACCGACGTCCGCGCCTCATCGAAGCCGCCGTTTGTCCCCCAGGCAAACGGTGCGCGCAGCAGTATTTCTCAGTAACCCCCTCGTGCACCCTGATTCGCGCCGGTTAGCGTGATGCGTTTGCGCACGCGCCATCCGGTTTCGCCGCCGCCCGGCGCGCGGCCGCGTTCGCGCATGCGTTTCGCATGCACCCGAATGGCGGCCCGCGCGCCGGGCGGCGGCCAACCGTGTTCTCCGGAACACCGCACAGGAGCCGCCATGAACGACAGTGACAGTTGTCCCTTATGCCCGTTGCACCAACAGACCCTTTTGAACCCGGGTCGCAGGGACATGCCGGCCGACTAGCCTGACACGTCGTTCAGGCCCCGGACTGGCCCCGCACCCACCACGCGGCCGGCATGCATGCCGTTGCCGCCAGGAGCCAGACCATGAACTTCGGCCTTCTGCTGTCGAATCTTCCGCAAGTCACGCGATCGCATCCGCACTACGACGCGATGCCGATGCTCGACGCCCGTCCGCGGGTGTTTTCCCGGTTGTTCAACCGGTTGAAATCGCTGCTTCGCTGAACTGAAACACCGAGCGCGTCTCGGCATGCGCGCGCGGGCCCCGGGCCTGTTACGCGCGCGTATTCCAAGACCACACGCTTGACCGAAAAAAACCAGCCGTACGGAATTCATCATGTCCACGCCATCCAACGTCTCTCCACCGATCGCCGTCGAACGCAGTGCCGTGCTCGACGAAGCCCACCTGGGCGACATCCGCGGCGCGCTCGGCACCATCGCGCATCACGACACCGCCGCGCGCGGCACGTGGTGGGCGCGCCTGCGCACGCTGCTCGCGATCATCGGCCCCGGCCTCATCGTGATGGTCGGCGACAACGACGCGGGCGCCTTCGGCACCTATACGCAGGCCGGCCAGAACTACGGGACGACGCTGCTGTGGTCGCTGCTGCTGCTCGTGCCGGTGCTGTACGTGAACCAGGAAATGGTGCTGCGCCTCGGCGCGGTCACGGGCGTCGGCCATGCGCGCCTGATCTTCGAGCGCTTCGGCAAGTTCTGGGGCGCGTTCAGCGTGATCGACCTGTTCCTGCTCAATGCGCTGACGATCGTCACCGAGTTCATCGGCATCACGTTCGTGCTGGCTTTCTTCGGGCTCCCGAAGATCGCGGGCGTGTGCGTGGCGGCCGCGCTGACGATGGCGGCCGTGAGTACCGGCGACTTCAGGCGCTTCGAGCGGTTCGCGATCGTGCTGTGCGTGCTGAGCCTGCTGCTCGTGCCGGTGCTCGTGTCGATCCACCCGCCGGTGGCGCAGATGTCGCGCGACTTCTTCGTGCCGAACTGGCCCGCGCACGCGAAGCTGTCCGACGTGATGCTGCTCGTGATCGGCATCGTCGGCACGACGGTCGCGCCGTGGCAGCTGTTCTTCCAGCAGAGCTACGTGATCGACAAGCGCATCACGCCGCGCTTCATGAAGTACGAGAAGGTCGATCTGTGGATCGGCATCGCGTTCGTGCTGATCGGCGCGGTCGCGATGATCGGCTTCAGCGCGGCGCTGTTCGGCGGCCATCCGGAAGCGGGCAACTTCAGCGACGCGGGCGGCATCATCGCCGGCCTCGAGAAGTATGCGGGCCGCACCAGCGCGACGCTGTTCGCGGTCGCGCTGCTCGACGCGTGCATCATCGGCGCGGCGGCGGTGTCGCTGTCGACCGCGTACGCGATCGGCGACGTGTTCAAGATCCGTCATTCGCTGCATCGCGGCGTGTCCGATGCGAAGGGCTTCTATCTCGTCTACTTCGGGATCGTCGCGGCCGCTGCCGCGCTCGTGCTGATCCCGGGCAGCCCGCTCGGCCTGCTGACCGAAGCGGTGCAGACGCTCGCGGGCGTGCTGCTGCCGAGCGCGACGGTGTTCCTGCTCGTGCTGTGCAACGATCGCCAGGTGCTCGGCCCGTGGGTCAACTCGACGAAGCTCAACATCTTCACGGGCGCGGTGATCTGGGTGCTCGTGCTGCTGTCGATCATCCTGACCGCGTCGGTGATGTATCCGGACATCAGCGGCGAAGCGATCATCGACGTGCTGGTCGGCGGCACCGTGCTCGCGATCACCGGCTATCTCGCGACGGTGCTGATCCGCCGCAACAAGCGCGTCGTCGAGCCGGGCATCGATCGCGCGCTGCGCGCCACCTGGCGCATGCCCCCGCTCGACACGCTCGAACCGCAGAACATGACGGTCGCGACGCGCGTCTGGATGGCCGTGCTGCGCGGCTATCTGGTGATCGCGGTCGGTCTCGTGATCGTCAAGGTCGTGCAGATGACGCTGCTGAAGTAACGCCGTTCGGCGTCATCTCCTGGTGTGCGCACATGCCGGCCCGCGAGGCCGGCATGTGCGTTTACGCGGGCAAAGCGCGCGCGTCAGATCAGCTCGAGCTTCGACGTCAGGTACGTGAGCTGGATCCGGTTCGCGACGCCGAAGCGCTTGCGCAGCTTGCGCAGGTGATAGTCGACGTTGTGCGCGCTGGTGTCGAGGCGCCGGCCGATCTCCTTGTCCGACGCGCCTTCCGCGATGCCCAGCAGCAGTTCCTGCTCGAACGGCGTGAGCCCGTTCACGGCGCGTTCGCGCGACGTCGCGATCAGTTGCGGCGACGCGAACTTGTGCACCGACAGCCCGATCGACAGCGCCTGCTCGATCGTCGCCGGCGTGATCCATTCGCGCGTGCGGCGCGGCGCGGTGAAGCTCATGAACGCGTGCAGCCGCGTGCCGGGCACGGCCATCGAATACATGATGCCGCTGCACATGCCGTCGTCCTGCATCGTCTGCAGGAAACCGTCGAGCGCGGCCGGGCTCACGCACGGGCCGCCGTCGCGCGCGCGGTGTTCGCGGCGCAGCTGCTGCAGGTCCCACACGATCGGCATGTTGCACACGCGCGCATCGAGCGTGCGCGGATCGATGTCGTGATGGTTGTGCCGGACGTAGTCGCCGCGATAGGTGGGCGGCGTGAACGCCTCGTGCAGGTAGAGACTTTCGACACGCTCCCGCGAGAATTCGAGCGCGAAATACGCGAACGTCGAGAAGCCCGTCAGGTGCAGCAGGCTGGTGACGATCCGGTTGCGTTCGGCGGTGCTCTGCGCGTGCGCGAGCGTATCGGCGACGCCGAGCTTCGGCGCGTGCGGCTGCGCGATGTCGTCGCGCTTGACGTCGTCGCACCAGACGACCTGCACCGGGCGCGCTCTCGACGCGTCGGTGCAGGCGACCGTCCGCCGCGGCGGACGGGGCAAGGTTGGGGCGACCGCTTCTTCTTGCAATGCAATATCGGACATGAGCCATCCCTCGGAATCGACGCGCATCGCGCAGCGGCAGCCGTGTCGTGCACGGTGCCCGCGACGATGCGATCGAGCATCTTTATGATATGCGCCGATCGTCATCCAGACGAAACGCGGGGGCATTGTACAAAAATGCCTGTCTGCGCGTAATATGCCGTAATACTAATTCGGGCGAAAGGTTCATATTCGCACCGGTATAGAGTCGACCAGAAAATCATAAAGAAAAGACCAAATCGTGACGGGGCAGGTTCACATATTGGGAAAGGGTGGGCTCCTCATGACATATGCTGACGACGCGCCACGCGTCGAGTGGTTCTCGCAAGCCGATATCGCGGCCGCTGCCGCTTATTCGAAAGAAATTCATGCAATCGAGCGCGACGTTTTTACCGGAATTCAAATCGCGCCCGGTAAATCCGACCTCGCTTCCGTCGATTTCTCCCAATGCCATGCGCGATTGCGGCAAATCGGTTTCAGCACGCTCGGCTACGGCGCCTACGAGATGATCGGGCGGCGCATCCTGTGCGCGCATCTGCTGCGCGACCTCGCGCCCGCGACGTTCATGCAGCCGTATATCGAGGGCATGCTCTACGAGAGCGACCCGCGTTTCGCGCAGGTGCGCAGCAGCGGCTTCCCGGTCGCGTGGCGGCTCGACGAGATCGAGTCGGCCGCGCAGGGCAGCGGCGACCGCAAGGTGCTCGCGCTGGCCGGCCATCTGCGCGCGCATGCAATGAACAGCGGCGTGATCTTCAGCCTGTCGGCGCCGCGGCTCGACCTGCGCGTTGCCGTGAACGTGACGTCTGAAGCCCACGGCACCGAATGGATCGACGATCGCGTGATCGGCGGCGCGCTGTCGGTGAGCCTTGCCGTGCATCGCGTCGCGCTGCCGTTTCTCGAGGCGCGCATCGCGCGCATGCGCGGCTTCGCGCTCGGCGACGAGCAGCAGCAGGTGCTCGACCGGCTCGTGCACGGGCTGTCCGACCAGGAGATCGCGAGCGCGCTGCGCACGTCGCTGCACAAGGTCGGTCACCATATCCGCTCGCTCGAAAAACTCTTCAACGTGCAGAACCGCGCGCAGCTCGCGTATCTCGCCGCGCGCCGTCTGGAGTCCTGACCCTGTCTCCCCGCGCGGCGCCAGCCGCGCGATGGAAGCGGTTCCGGCGATGCGCGCGCGCAGGCGCCGCCGGGTTTCGTAGTCCGATCCGATCGTCACCGGAAAACGGCTGCGACGCTACGAGGCGCCTCCCTTTTTACGCGGTTGCGCGTCGCTACACTCGTCCCATTCAACGGTCCGCGCTACGCGGGGCATGACGGCCCGCGCCCGCCGGCGACAACGACAGGACGACGGCACGATGGCAGAACCGAAGGCGCTCCCTCGCGACTGGCAGCGGATCTTTTCCGCCGGCCGCAGCGTGTCCGGGCGACGTCTCGGGGCATCGCCGCGCGCCGACCTGTTTCTCGCCGCGTTCATCGTGTCGGTGGTCGCGCTGTTCATCCTGCCGCTGCCGCAAGCCGCGCTCGACGGGATGATCTCGCTGAACCTCGCCGCGAGCGTCGTGCTGCTGACGGTGTCGACCTACGTGCCGTCGGCGGTCAGCTTCTCGTCGTTTCCCGCGCTGCTGCTGTTCACCACGCTGTTCCGGCTCGCGCTGAACATCGCGTCGTGCAAGCTGATCCTGCTGCACGCGAACGCGGGCCACGTGATCGACGCGTTCGGCCGGCTCGTGGTCGGCAACAACGTCGTGGTGGGCGGCGTGGTGTTCCTGGTGATCGCCGTCGTGCAGTTCATCGTGATCGCGAAGGGTTCGGAGCGAGTCGCCGAAGTCGGCGCGCGCTTCTCGCTCGACGCGATGCCGGGCAAGCAGATGAGCATCGACGCGGACCTGCGCGCGGGCATCATCAGCGCCGACGAAGCGCGCGAGCGCCGCGAGAAGCTCGAACAGGAATCGCAGATGCACGGCGCGATGGACGGCGCGATGAAGTTCGTGAAGGGCGATGCGATCGCGGGCCTCGTGATCGCGTTCATCAACATCGTCGCGGGCATCGCGGTCGGCACGCTGATGCACGGGATGAATATCGGCGAGGCGCTGCAGCGCTACGCGATCCTGACGGTCGGCGACGGGATGGCGTCGCAGATCCCGTCGCTGCTGGTGTCGATCGCGGCGGGCATCGTGACGACGCGCGTCGCGACGCGCGACACGCGGCAGCGCCAGCTCGGCGAACAGCTGGGCGAGCAGCTCGGCGCGCATCCGCGCGCGCTGCTGATCGCGGCGCTGGTGCTGGCCGGGTTCCTCGTCGTGCCCGGTTTTCCGAAATGGTCGTTCGCGCTGATCGCGCTCGGCCTCGGCGCGTTCGCCTTCACGCAGCTCAAGCGCAAGACGACCGCGCCGAGCTTCAACCTGATTCACATCGCGGGTCGCATCGGCGCGACCGACGACGGCCAGCCCGCGAAGGTGTCGCATGCGGCAGGCGTCACGTCGCTGATCGCGGTGTCGCTGTCGGATGACCTGCGCACGACGCTGAACCTCGCGCAGCTGCAGACCGCGCTGTCGAGCGCGAAGGCGCGCGTCGACGCGGACATCGGCACGGTGTTTCCACGCATCACGCTGAACGACGACGAAGGGGCGGCGCCCGGCACGTACCGGATCTATCTGCAGGACGTGCTCGCCGCGCAGGGCGCGCTGAAGCCGGGCTGGCTGCTGTGGGACGGCGTCGCGCCGCTGCCGGAGCGCGCGGAGCGCCAGCCGGCCGAGGCCTTCGGCCCGTTCGCGACCGCGCTGTGGATCAAGCCCGACGGCGCGGCGCCGGACGGCAAGTGGCTGACGAGCGAAGGCGCGCTCGCCGCGCACGTCGAGCAGATCGTGCGCCAGCATGCGGACGAGCTGCTCGGCATCCAGGAAACGCAGGCGCTCGTGCACCTGGTGCGCCGCGAGCATCCGGAACTCGTCGGCGAACTGACGCGGCTCGTGCCGCTGCAGCGCGTGACCGAGGTGCTGCGCCGGCTGCTGGCCGAGCAGGTGCCGATCCGCAACCTGCGCGTGATTTTCGAAAGCCTGATCACATGGGCGCCGAACGAGCCGGACGACGTGATCGCGCTGGTCGAGCTGGTGCGCGTCGACCTGCGCCGGATGATCACCGATCGCCATGCGGGCGCGACGCGGCAGCTGCGCGTCGTGCTGTTCGAGCAGAACCTGCAGGAGCGGATCGAGAACGCGGTGATGCGCACGAAGCAGGGCAATTTCCTCGCGCTGTCGAGCGCGATCAAGCAGGACATCGGCGAACAGGTGCGCGCGATCGTGCAGGCCGCGACGGCGGCGCAGCCGGCAGGCGCAGGCGGTCACGGCAACCCGCCGGGCGCCGCGCGGCTCGCGGTGATGGTCGCGCTCGGCGCGCGCCGCTACGTGAAGACGATTTTGCAGCCGGTGCTGCCCGAACTCGCGGTGCTGTCGTACCAGGAGGTCGAGGAGGACGTGCAGCTGCATACGGTCGGCTGGGTGAAGAACCCGCCCGACGACGGCACGCTCGGCGCGGGCGCCGGCGTGCGTGCGCCGGGAGTCGTGCAATGACGAGCTCGACGATCCTCGACCTGACCCGGCAGGCGCTGATGCTGGTGCTGCTGCTGTCGCTGCCGATCGTGCTGATCGCCACCGTCACCGGCCTCGTCGTCGCGATCCTGCAGGCCGTCACGCAGGTGCAGGACGCCAACCTCGGCATCGCGGTGCGGCTGATCGCCGTGATGGTCGCGCTCGTGCTGCTGTCGGGCTGGCTCGGCAGCGAGGTGCTGCGCTTCGCGCAGCAGGCGCTGGAACGCATGTTCGTTTCTTCCACAGGAGTGTTTTGATGCGTCGACGCGTCGCCCCGATCCGGTTTCAACCGCGCCGCCTGCAACGGGCCGCGCTCGCCATGTGCGCGACCGCGCTGCTCGCCGCGTCGCTGTGCGTGACGGTCGCGCAGCCGGCGCGCGCGGCGGACCTGCGCTGGCGCAACAAGCCGTTTACGATCGTCGCGAACGGCAAGAAGATCGGCGACTTCATTCGCGAGCTCGCATCGTCGCAGGGCGTGACGGCCGTGGTCGACCCGAAGGTCGACGGCGTGATCAGCGGCCGCTTCTCGGGCACGCCGCAGCAGACGCTCGACACGATCTGCTCGACCTACGGGCTCACGTGGTACTACGACGGCTCGTTCCTGTACGTCGACCCGGCCGACCAGTCGCAGACGCAGATGATCCCGATCCCGCCGAACGCGGCCGGCGAGATCGGCCGCGCGCTGCAGGCGATGCAGATTCCCGACAAGCGCTACACGCTCGTGATCAACGATCGCGCGAACAGCGTGTACGTGGCCGGCCCGCGTCGTTACGTGGAGCTCGTGCGGCAGGCGGTCGGCTCGGTCGGCGATCCGTCGGCGAACGGCGCGCATGCGGACATCCGCGCGTTCCGGCTCCGGTACGGCTGGGCGTCCGACTTCACGATCAACCGCTCGGGCAAGGAAGTGACGGTGCCGGGCGTCGCGACGATCCTGCGCCGGCTGTTCGGCAAGGGCGGCGGCACGAGCGAACTGCCGTCGAGCACGCCGCTCGGGCAGGCCGCGCGCCAGGTGAAGCTCGGCTCGGGGCTGACGATCGCGGTGCCGCGGCTCGATTTTCCGGACATTGCCGGCGGCCCGCGCCAGGGCGGCTATGGCGGTGCCGACGGCGCTGCCGGCGGCGTCTCGCCGTTCTCGAACGGCGGCGGTGGCGACACGCTGCCGCAGATCGTCGCCGATCCGGCGATCAACGCGGTGATCGTGCGCGACCTGCCGGAGAACATGTACCGCTACCAGGCGCTGATCAACCAGCTCGACGAGCGGCCGCGCATCGTCGAGATCAACGTGACGATCATCGACATCAACGAGGATTCGCTCGACAGTCTCGGGATCGACTGGCGCCTGCACACGACGCACGGCGACGTGCAGATCGGCAACGGCGCGAATCCGCTGAACGGCAACACGCAGTACAACGGCGCCGGCAATCCGCCGCTGACGTTCGGCGTCGGCGCGTCGGAGACGGGGCAGACCGGCACCTTCATGCCGACCGGCATCGCGCTGACCGCGTCGATCGGCGGCTCGCTGCGCAACTACCTGCTCACGCGCGTGAACGCGCTCGCGCAGAAGGGGCAGGCGCAACTGCGCTCGAAGCCGAAGGTGCTCGCGCTCGACAACACCGAGGCCATTCTCGAGAACCTCACGCAGTTCTACGTGCAGGTGCAGGGCTACCAGGATTCGTCGCTGTACAGCGTGACGACCGGCACCAGCATCAAGGTGACGCCGATGATCGTCGACGAGGCGATCCGCAATGCGGCCGCCGTGTCCGGCAACCCGCAGAGCGTGATGATGTCGATCGACATCCAGGACGGCAACATCGTGCCGGGCCAGGCCGTGTCGAACGTGCCGGTGATCCAGCAGCGCAACATCGTCACCAAGACGATGATCGACGAAGGCAAGAGCCTCCTGATCGCGGGCTTCAACGACGACGAGGTGCGGCTGAACAAGAGCGGCGTGCCGTGGCTGTCGGACATCCCGCTGATCGGCAACCTGTTCAAGTACACCGACAAGTCGGGCAACCACATGGAGCGGTTCTACCTGCTGACGCCGCGCGTGGTGACGACCGCGTCGATGTACGCGCCGGACGGCTCGCCGGTGAACCCGGGCGCGGACGGGCCGGCCGGTTCGAACGGCACGTCGATGTATCGCCCGCCGGACAACGACATCGCGGTGCCGCTCACGCCCGCGCCGCTGCCCGGCACCAAGTTCGGCCCGCCCGCGCTGCCGCCGCCGAAGGATTCGGCGGCGCAGCCGGTGGCGACGACCGCAGGAGCGTCCACCCATGTCGACGACCATCATTGACCCGCACGGCGACGGCGCATTGTCCGGCGGCGCGGCGGGCGCCGCGGCCGGGGCGCCCGCGCTCGCGTCGCCGTGGAACCTGTGCTTCCTCAGCGGGCCGATGTACGGCCGCACGATGTCGCTCGCGCGCGGCGCGAACTGGGTCGGCACCGCGGCCGACTGCGAAGTGATCCTGCCCGATCGCGAGATCGGCGCGAAACAGGTATGCCTGCAGGTCGGCGCGCTCGCGGTGACGGTGCAGAACCACGGCGGCGACGGCGGCGCGCCGGTGCTGTTCAACGACGCGCCGCTCGGCGCGGGCCGCCGCTCGATGACGCCGCAGGACGTCGTGACGGTCGGCTCGATCAAGCTCGGCATCGCGCGTCACGCGCAGGCGAGCGTCGCGGTGCCCGACGAGGCCGACACGCCGGACGCCGCGCGCGAGGCCGCGTGGCTCGGCTGGCTCACCGGCGGGCTGCGCCGTCTCGGCAGCCGGCGGCTCGTGATCGCGGTCGTCGCGCTGTGGATCGGCGTGCTGCTCGGCGCGCTCGGTTACGGCTTCGTCGCATGGTCGGGGCGCCTGCCGTGGCAGCACGAGTCGGTGCTCGCGCGCACGCACCGGCTGCAGCAGCTGCTGCACGCGTATCCGGAGCTCGCCGTCGCGCCGCGCGACGACGGCGTGATCGTGTCGGGTTACGTGAGCGATCCGGCCGCGCGGGAACGCGTCGCGCAGATCGTCGCGGGCGTCGACAACGCGGCGCTCGGCAACCTCTACGTGGTAAGCGATCTCGTCGCGACCGCGCAGACGTATTTCAGCGACACGGCGCTGACGGTCACCTATCTCGGCCGCGGCCGGATCGAATTGACGGGGGCGGCCGAGCGCGCGCAGATCGAGCCGCGTATCCGCAACTACATGAAGGACGCGCGTCCGGCGCTCGAGGTGGTCGACCACGTGCGCGACGCCGATGCGGCCGCGCCGCGCACCGCGACGACACTCGGCGGCGTCGCGGGGATTCCGGAGATCACGACGGTGTTCGCGGGCGACGGCGACCAGCGCTACATCGAGACGGCCGACGGCAGCCGCTATTTCGAAGGCGCGCGGCTGAAGGAAGGGCCGACCGTGGTGTCGATCGGCCCCGACGAAGTGGTGTTCGAACGCAATGGCCAGCGCATCACGATGCCGCTCGGCGGTCCGTCCGCGAGCGCGCCCGAGCGGGCATCGGCGCCGCCCGTGCCGCCGCTCGCGAGCGGCGCGGCGGCCGGCGTCGCACAGCCGGTGCCCGGACCGGCGTTGTTGCCGGATGCGCCGGCGGTACCGGCGGTTGCTGCGGCCGGCGCATCGAAGGCGGCGGCGCGTTAGCGCCGCGACAGGACTTGCGCATCGCGCGTCGCGCGGTGCGCGCATTACGCGACACGCCGCGCGCATGCGGCGCGTCACGTCGCCGGTGGGGCATGGGGCCGCCGCCGGAACAGGGAAGCAGTTCAATGACGTACATGCAAAGGAGCGAAACATGAGTACCCCCCCGACTGGTGCCAACAACACGCAACAGGTCCAGCAGCAGGCGGACGACCTGACCAAGACGCAGCTCGAACTGACGAAGATCAACTTCCAGGTCCAGCAGTCGACCGCGACGTTCGAAACCAGCAACGCAGTGACCGCGCAGGAAGGGACGGCGAACGCCCAGGTTGCGCAACACCTGAGTTCCGCCGGCCGCGCATGACGCCGGTCGCCGGCCGTGCCGCGCGACGCCGGATGCCGGGGCCGCCCGTGACGGGCGCCCGGCGGGGCGTGTGCGCGTGGCGGCCGGCCCGTTCCCGGCGCTGCCGGTCAAGGAGGACACGATCATGTCGGTAACAGGCGTAGGCGCGGCACCACCGGGCGCGGCCGCGCTCGCGGGTGCCGTGCAGCAGGCGGGCACGGCGTCCGATCCGGCGCAGGTGCGCCAGTTCGATGCGTTGATGCAGCCGGGTGCCGCGCCGGCCGCGGCGTCGCCGTCGGCGTCGGGCGTCGCGATGTCGCGCGCGCCGGCCGATGCGGCGCCGGCCGTGCAGATGACGCCCGCGACACCCGCGCAGGCGAACCATTCGTCGCTCGTCGAGCGGTTGCGCACCTACGGCAACGATCTCGACACGCGGTACGCGAACATCGACAAGCACCGCACCGAAATGCTGACGTCGATGGCGGACAACCGCAGCGATCCGCTGATGACGATGGTGAAGGCGATGGATTTCCAGTGGACGGCGACCACCACGATTTCGGAATACCAGTTGAGCCTGTCGGTCGCGCAGGCGGCGAACGGCTTCACGCACACGGTGCTGAAGACCCAGGAGTAGCGAAAGCCGGTGCGTGCGCCTGAACCGGCCGCGCGCCCTGAAGCGGACAAACGATGACGACGATCGATTCGACGCCGCGCCTGCATGCGTGGCGCAGCCGGGCGGCGCGTGCGCTGCTCGCGGGACTGCTCGCGCTGCTGGCGGGCTGCCAGAAGGAGCTTTACTCCGGCCTGTCGGAGCGCGATGCGAACCAGATGGTTGCCGTGCTCGGCGACGCAGGGATCAGCGCGGCGAAGGACAACGACGCGCGCGACACGTCGGATCGCAACGCATGGCAGGTGAGCGTCGCGGACGGCGACATGCAGTCGGCGCTCACCGTGCTGCAGGCGAACGGGCTGCCGAAGCCGAGCTACGCGAGCCTCGGCGAGCTGTTCCAGAAGCAGGGGCTCGTGTCGACGCCGGCCGAGGAGCGCGTGCGCTACCTGTATGGCGTGTCGCAGGACCTGTCGCGCACGCTGCAGGACATCGAGGGCGTGGTAGTCGCGCGCGTGCAGGTCGTGATTCCGGAGAACGATCCGCTTGCGGACAAGATCAAGCCGTCGTCGGCGGCCGTGTACATCCGCTACCGGCCCGGCGTGGACCTGCGCGCGATGGCGCCGATGGTGAAGGATCTCGTCGCGCACAGCATCGAAGGGCTGCAGTACGACAACGTGTCGCTGTTCCTGCAGCCGGCCGCCGCGCGCACGGCGCGCGTGGACGGGATCGGCAGCGCGGTGTCGGACATCCTGCGGCTGCGCTCGCCGCTCGGCTGGCTGGTGTTCGCGCTGATCCTGCTGACCTGCGCGGTGATCGCGCTGTCGGCCGCGCGGCGCGGGATGTTCGGCGCGCGGCTGGCCGGGCTGGTCGGCGGCGCACCGCGCGGCGGCAACGGTGCAGGCGGCGCGTCCGCGCAGTCGGGCGGCAGCCTGCGCACGCCGGACGGCGCGCGCGACGGCGCATGAACGAGCCGCATGTGCTGCCGCCGGGCGTTGCGCCCGATGCCGTGTCGCTGCCGTGGCTGCAATCTCTCGCGGCGCCGCCCGCTGCGCGGCGCGCGGCGTTTCATGCGCTCGTCTGCGAATTCAACCTGCGGCCCGACCGTTATCTGCACGTGACGCGCGTGCCGGCCGACTGGCCCGCGCGTTACCGCTCGCCCGACGCGTTCGGCCCGGCCGGTCGCAAGCTGCTTGCGCGCCATCTGCTCGATGCGAACGGCGTGGCCGAACATCACGACTTCGACCTCGCGAATCCGTGCGCGCGGCTTGCGCTGCTGCCCGGCGCGGCGCTCGAACAGCTCGCATCGTATGCGGGCTTGCTGCTGCATCGCGGCTGGCTGCGCGATGCGCTGGCCGTGCGCCGCATTCGCGCGGAAGTCGCGGCGAAGCTCGGCGGCGATGCATTGGAGCTCGCGCTCGAGCGCGCGCCGGAATTCGGTGCGCTCTCGGACACGCTCGAGCCGTGGCGCGCCGATCCGGCCGCGCTGCCGGTGGTGATCCGTGCGCGCGGCGGGCGGCTGCTCGCGGATTTCATCGGCGTGGCGGGCGATGCGGTCGCGCGGCGCGCGCGCCTGAAATTCAACCGCGCGATCGACGACGAAGCGCCGTACTGGCTGAACCGCGCGCAGCGCGACCAGTTCGGCGAATTGCTGTTCCTGTTTCTGATTCCCGAGAGGCTTGCGTCATGGGACTGGCTTTTCTGATCACGAGCGACAACCTGCAGCTGCTGTCGGAGCGCAAGGTGCTCAAGGAGCGCGAATACGCGGCGCTGCTCGACGCGTCCGCGGTGATCGCGACCGCGCGCGACGAGGCCGCGCGCATCGTCGCCGATGCGCAGCGCGAATTCGACCGGCGCCAGGCGGCCGGCTACGACGAAGGGATGCGCCGCGCGCAGCGCGAGCATGCGGCGCAGGCCTATACGCAGGCGCTGGCCGCCGCGCGCACGATGGAGTCGATGAAGGATTCGATGGCCGACATCGTCGTGAAGGCCGTGCGCGCGATCGTCGGCGAGATGGCCACGCAGAAGCTGTACGAGGCCGCGCTCGCGCGGATCGCGCCGCTCGTGCGCGACGAGGCGTTCCTGATCGTGCGGGTCGCGCCGGGCCGCGAGGACGAGATGCGCGACGCGCTCGAGCGCGCGTTCGCCGGCCAGTCGAACCGGCAACGGATCCGCATCGTCGAGGATGCGCAGCTCGAACGCCACGCATGCACGGTCGAGACGCCGTCCGGGCGCATCGATGCGAGCCTCGACCTGCAGATCGACGCGCTGCGCCAGGCGATCCGCCGCGACGCGCTGAAGGGCTCGCCGCGATGAACGCGCCGCTCGACGATCCGCAACCGAACGGCCTCGAGAGCGACGACGATGCCGCGTCGTTCGATCGCGGCCGCCTCGTCGGCGATCTCGACGCGGGGCTCGCGTTCTTCTCGCCGGTGTCGGTGCAGGGCCGCGTCAATCACGCGGTCGGGCAGATCCTCAATGCGACGGGCATTCGCGCGCGGCTCGGCGAGATCTGCGAGCTGCGCACGCCGAACCAGCCGACGCTGCTCGCCGAAGTGGTCGGCTTCTCGCGGCAGACCACGCTGCTTACGCCGCTCGGCGACGTGGCCGGGCTGTCGCCGGAGACGAGCGTCGTGCCGTCCGGGCGCGAGCATGTGTTTCCGGTCGGCGAAGCGCTGTTCGGCCGCGTGCTCGACGGGCTCGGCCGGCCGCTCGACGATCGCGGGCCGGTGACGGGCGCCGCGTGGGTGTCGACGCAGCAGGACCCGCCGAACCCGCTCGCGCGCAAGCTGATCGACACGCCGTTTCCGACCGGCGTGCGCGTGATCGACGGCCTGATGACGCTCGGCATCGGCCAGCGCGTCGGCATCTTCGCGCCGTCCGGCGTCGGCAAGAGCACGCTGCTCGGGATGATCGCGCGCGGCGCGCAGGCCGACGTGAACGTGATCGCGCTGGTCGGCGAACGCGGCCGCGAAGTGCGCGAGTTCATCGAGCACAGCCTGTCGCCCGAGGTGCGCGCGCGCTCGATCGTCGTCGTGTCGACGTCCGATCGTCCGGCGATGGAGCGCGTGAAATCCGCGCTGGTCGCGACCGCGATCGCCGAGCACTTCCGCGATGCGGGCAAGCGCGTGCTGCTGCTGGTCGATTCGCTGACGCGTTTCGCTCGCGCGCAGCGCGAGGTCGGCCTCGCGAGCGGCGAGCCGCCGACGCGGCGCAGCTTCCCGCCGTCGACGTTCGCCGTGCTGCCGCGCCTGCTCGAACGCGCGGGGCAGGGCGCGACCGGCTCGATCACCGCGCTGTATACGGTGCTCGTTGAAGGCGATGAGGAATCCGATCCGATCGCCGAGGAAGTGCGCTCGATCCTCGACGGTCACATCGTGCTGTCGCGCAAGATCGCGCTCGCGAACCGCTATCCGGCGATCGACGTGCTCGCGAGCCTGTCGCGCGTGATGCCGCTCGTCGCGAGCCGCGCGCATCAGCAAGCGGCCGCGCGCGTGCGCGAGCTGATCGCGAAGTACCAGGAAATCGAGCTGCTCGTGCAGATCGGCGAGTACCGCGAAGGCAGCGACCGGCTCGGCGATCTCGCGCTGCGTGCGCGCGATGCGATCGGTGCGTTCTGCGCGCAGGCGTCGCACGAGGACGTGCGTTTCGACGCGCTGCTCGCGAAGCTGACGAAACTCGCGAACGACCATGTCTGAAGCCGACGACCGTCTCGTGCTCGCGACGCTCGCCCGCCTGAAGCGCGTGCGCGAGATGCGCAGCCAGATCGCGCGCGTGGCGGCCGCGCGCCAGCAGGGCATCGCTGCGCAGAGCCGGCGCGCGCTCGACGCCGCGCACGCGCAGCTTGCGCAGCAGGTCGCGGCGAAGGCCGCGATCCAGACGCGCCTCGCCGATGACGTGCGCGAGGCGCGCGCGTTGCAGAACGCGGCGGCCGATACGCGCACGTTCGACCGCCATATCGGTGTCGCGCACGCGTCGGTCAGCGAGGCCGCGCACCTGCACCGCGGTCACGAGGCCACGCTCGCCGACCTGCAGCGCGCCGCGCGCAAGGCGAAGGCCGCTGAGGACAAGCTGGACAAGGCCGGCGAGAAGGCCCTGCAGGCGCGCGCGGCGCGGGTCGAGCGCGACGCCGATGAAGTCGCGGATGCGCATGCGGTGCGGCGCTTCGCGACGGCCGGCGTGTGGGCGGGCGACGCGCAGGGGCATGCATCGGGGCAGCCTGACATGGCCGCCGCGTTCGATGCGGAAATGGTGTCGCGACCGGCGGGGGTAGACGCGATGGACGCGACGGACACGGCAAACACGGCAAACACGGCAAACACGCGCGCAGCGGCCGGCAACGCCGATCCGGGCGGCGCAACTGTCCCGGCCGCCACCATCGACGATCCGGCGCCGCCCGCCGCCGCGGAGCGCCGATGCTAGACCACGCCGCGAACTTCAACGACATCGCCGGCACGCTGCGTCCGCTGCTCTACGTGATGCCGCGCCTGCTGCCGATCATGTTCGTCGTGCCGGTGTTCAACGAGCAGATCGTCACGGGCCTCGTGCGCAACGGCATCGCGGTCGTGATCGCCGCGTTCGTCGCGCCGGTGATCGACCCGGCACAGGTCGCCGCGCTGCCGTTCCTGATGTGGTGCCTGCTCGTCGCGAAGGAGGCGGTGATCGGCATGCTGCTCGCGGGTGCGTTCAGCGCGGTGCTGTTCGCGATCCAGGGCGTCGGCTACCTGATCGATTTCCAGACCGGCAGCGGCAGCGCCGCGTTCTTCGATCCGATGGGCGGGCACGAGGGCGGACCGACGTCGGGGTTCCTGAATTTCGTCGCGATCGCGCTGTTCGTCACCGCGGGCGGCCTGCAGGTGCTCGTGCAACTGTTCGCGCAGTCGTACGCGTGGTGGCCGATCGGCTCGCTCGGCCCCGACTTCTCGTCGATGCTGCAGACCTTCGTCGTGCGGCAGACCGACACGATCTTCGAATGGATGGTGAAGCTCGCCGCGCCGGTGATCATCGTGCTGGTGCTGGTCGAGCTCGGCATCGGCCTCGTCGGGCGCGCGGTGCCGCAGCTGAACGTCTTCGTGTTCGCGCAGCCGCTGAAGAGCGCGCTCGCGGTGCTGATGATGGTGCTGTTCCTGCCGGTGGTATACGCGTCGCTGCGCGCGCTGCTGAGCCCCGACAGCGGGCTGATGGCGCTGCTGCGCGCGCTGTTCGCCGCGCACGGCGGCGCGTGACGGCCCCGCCGGACCGGAGCGACGATGGCCGAAAAGAACCAGCAGCCGACCGCGAAGCGCCTGCGCGAGGCGCGCCAGAAAGGCGATGTGCCGAAGAGCGCGGAGACGATCTCGTCCGCGTTCTTCGTCGGCGTGTGCGTCGCGCTCGCGGTCGGGCTCGGCACGTTGTTCGCGCGGCTGCAGGCGCTGTTCCGGCTCGTGTTCGATGCGGCGGGCGCCAGCGATCCTTTCGCGCGGCTCGCGGTGCTGATCGACGGCGCCGCGCGCGACTGGGCGCTGCTGTCCGCGCAGATCGTCGCGGCCGGGCTGCTGGCCGGCCTGCTGGCCGGCTTCGTGCAGGTGGGCGGCGTGATGGCGTGGAGCCGGCTCGTGCCGCAGCTGTCGCGGCTCAATCCCGCCGAGGGGCTGAAGAACATGGTGTCGATGCGCAACCTCGTGAACCTCGCGAAGATGCTGCTGAAGACCGTGCTGCTGGTCGCGACGCTCGGCTGGCTGATCGTCGAGTCGCTCGACCCGGCGGTGCAGTCCGGCTTCACGCGGCCGATGTCGATTCTCGCGCTGATCGTGAAGCTGCTGATGCTGCTGTTCGGCTGGGCCGCGCTGATCTATATCGTGATGGCGCTGATCGACATCGTGCATCAGCGGCGCGAGTTCAATCAGAAGATGAAGATGTCGATCGAGGAAGTGCGGCGCGAGCACAAGGAAGACGAAGGCGACCCGCACATCGAGGCGAAGCGCCGGCAGCTCGCGCGCGAAGCGCAGTTCTCGTCGCTGCCCGACCGGATCGGCTTCGCGTCGGTGGTCGTCTATTCGTCGAGCGTCGCGGTCGCGCTCTATTACGGCGGCGTCGGCACACTGCCATGGGTGCTCGCGCGCGGCGAGGGCGAGGCGGCCGAACGGATCGTACGGCTCGCGCGCGACGCGCTGCGTCCGACGCTTGCGAACGCCGGCCTCGCGCAGGCGCTGTACGAGAGCACGCCAGAAAAGGGCACGATCCAGCAACGGCATTTCCGCGAAGTCGCGCAGTTGCTGAAGTGGGCGACCGGCGCGGCCTGACGTGCTCGAACTGTCGGGGCCGGAACATCGAAAGGCGCGCGGTTCAGCGATGCGTCGTGATGGGGCCCTGTTTCCGCTTCACCGGGCCGGTCGCACGCAGTGCTTGACGCCGGTTTTTTTCCGGGGTCGTCCGAGATTCACCCATGAATTATTGCTGATTTATTTCTTCGTAATATGGCTCGACCGTCAGCCGGACGGCGGGCTGCGAGGTTGCGCCGCCGCTGACGGAACAGGTCAACAGAGGCAGACAAATCAATGTGCGGAATCGACGGCTTTCTGAATAGCGTCGCCTTCGATGAGGAGACAGCGCGCGGCACGCTCGCGCGAATGACGGCGAGCCTCGCGCATCGCGGCCCCGACGGGCAGGGCCTCTGGGTCGACCCGGAAGCCGGTATCGCGCTCGGCCACCGGCGGCTTGCGATCGTCGATCTGTCGGTCCACGGCCGGCAGCCGATGGCATCCGCGTGCGGCCGCTACGTCATGGTCTTCAACGGCGAAATCTATAACCATCGCGAGTTGCGCGCGGAGCTCGGGCGCGCGGGTCGCGCACCGGCGTGGCGCGGCCACTCCGACAGCGAGGTGCTGATCGCGGCGATCGCCGCGTGGGGCGTCGAGGCGGCGCTGCGGCGCACGACCGGCATGTTCGCGTTCGCGCTGTGGAATCGTGCGTCGCGGGTGCTGACGCTCGCGCGCGACCGGATCGGCGAGAAGCCGCTCTACTACGGTCGGATCGGCGACGCACTGGTGTTCGCGTCGGAGCTGAAGGCGCTGCGCGGCTACCCGGGCTTCGACGGCACGATCGATCGCGACGCGCTGTGCCTGTACCTGCGCCAGTCGAGCGTGCCCGCGCCGCATACGATCTATCGCGGCATCAGCAAGCTGCCGCCGGGCACCTTCATCCAGTTCGAGCATGCGCGCGACACGCCGCGCCTGCGCGCGTACTGGACGCTCGAGCAGGCGATCGAAGCCGGCCGCGAGCGGCCATTCGAGGGCAGCGCCGACGAGGCCGTCGATCAGCTCGACACGATCCTGCGCCAGGCCGTCGCGCGGCAGATGGAAGCCGACGTACCGCTCGGCGCGTTCCTGTCGGGCGGCATCGATTCGTCGGCGATCGTCGCGCTGATGCAGGCGCAGTCGGCGAAGCCGGTCGACACGTTCACGATCGGCTTTCACGAGGCCGGCTACGACGAGGCCGGCTATGCGAAGGCGGTCGCGCGCCACCTCGGCACGCGGCATACCGAGCTCTACGTGACGGCCGACCATGCGCTCGGCGTCGTGCCGAAACTGCCGACGATCTATGACGAGCCGTTCTCCGATGCGTCGCAGATTCCGACCTTCCTCGTGTCGGAGCTGACGCGCCGGCACGTGAAGGTGAGCCTGTCCGGCGACGGCGGCGACGAGCTGTTCGGCGGCTATACGCGCTACTTCCTGACGCCGCGCCTGTGGCGCAAGCTGCATCGCGTGCCGGCGGCGGTGCGCGCGCGGATCGCCGCCGCGCTGCATGCGCTGCGTCCCGATCATGCGGACCAGCTCGCGGCGGTCGCGCAGGGCGCATGGAGCGGCGTGGAAGCACGCGACTCGGCGACCCGCATCGGCGACCGGCTGCACAAGCTCGGCCACGTGATGACGGCCGAGAGCCGCATCGCGCTGTACCGGCTGCTGATGTCGTCGGTGCATCATCCGGAGCGCATCGCGCTGGCCGGAAAGGAACCGCCGACCCCGCTCGATACGGTGTCCGCATGGCCCGCGAACCTGAGCTTCGCCGAGCAGGCGATGGCGATCGACACGCTCACGTACCTGCCGACCGACATCCTCGCGAAGGTCGACCGCGCGGCGATGGCGGTGAGCCTCGAGACGCGCATGCCGTTCCTCGATCATCACGTCGTCGAATTCGCATGGCGCGTGCCCGCGTCGGTGCGTTTGCCGGAAGGGCAGTCGAAGGCGCTGCTGCGCCGGCTGCTGGACCGGTACGTGCCGTCGGCGCTGATCGACCGGCCGAAGCAGGGCTTCTGCGCGCCCGTCGATCACTGGCTGCGCGGCGCGCTGCGCGACTGGGCCGACGCGTTGCTGCAGCCGTCGCGGCTGCGTGACGAGGGCTTCTTCGACGCGGCGGCGGTCGACCGGCTGTGGCGCCAGCACCAGTCGGGCCGGATGAACTGGCAGCATCAGCTGTGGACGGTGCTGATGTTCCAGGCGTGGCTGGAGGCGCAGCGCGCTGCGTGAAGCGGGGCGGTGCCGAAGTTTCGCGCACGCTTGGAGGCACAGCGCGCTGCATGAAGCGGGATGACGCGGCGCGGTTCGGAAGTTCCGGGCACGGCTGGAGGCACAGCGCGCCGCATGAAGCAGGGCGACGCGGCACGCCGCGTCATCCGATGCACGTCATGCCGGCGTCGCGTCGACGCTCACTGATCGAGACAGCGCACGCACAGCCGCTTCGCCTGGCTCGCCGGCAAGCCGCGGCACATCATCACGACCGGGCGCGCATGGCACGACGGCGCGTCGGCGGAGGCCGCGGGCGACGCGAGCCTGCGCGCGCGTTCGGGCGGCGTGGTCGCGGCCGCGTCCATGCGCCGTTGTCGCGCGGGCGGCGGCGTATCGCTCACCACCGGAATCGGCTCGACGCCGCCTTCGCGCGCATTGCGCCGCGCGCTCGCGACGACGCGGCTCACGTAGCCGCTCGAGAACCCGGTCGTGAAGTTGCCGCTGTAGTAGCACGACAGCGCCGCGCGCAACGCGGCCTGCGCGGGACGGCCGGTATTCGACGAGCGCGCGAAGCATTCGGTCAGGATCGCGCCGCCCGCCCGCAGGTTGCGGCACGGTTCGAACATCGTCGTGTCGTCGAGGCCGTATTTCGCGAAGTTTCGTTCGTTCACCTGAGCTAGGCCGACACTGTAGCTGAAGCCGCGCGCGGCCAGCTCGCTCGTGGTCGCGCGCGCTTCGTCGAGCGACGCGGGCTGGCGCGTCAGGTGGCCGCCGACCACGCCGATCGCATACGGGTTGAAACCGGATTCGGTGCGCACCAGCGCGGCGAGCGTGTCGGGATCGACGTTCGGCGCGCACGCGCGCGCGAGCTGCGCGAAGCCGGCGGCGCTGCCGGCCGCGTGCGCGCTGCGCGGCTGCAGGCCCGCGCCGGCGAGCGTCAACGCCAGCGCGATCAGCACGGCCGGCGCGATCACTGCGCGCAGGTTCGGCACGACGCTGCGCAACGCGCGCGCGTTCATCCCGCCCCCGATACGCGGTACGACAGCACGAGCCCGTGCACGAGCAGCGACCAGCCGTCGAGCGCGACGAACAGCAGCAGCTTGAACGGCACCGAGATCGTCGTCGGCGAGATCATCTGCATCCCGAGCGCGAGCAGGATGTTTGCGACCAGCAGGTCGACGACGATGAACACGATGTAGATCACGAAGCCGATCTGGAATGCCTTGGTCAGCTCGGCGAGCGTGAAGCTCGGCACCAGCACGAGCAGGTCGTCGTCCTTGATGCCGTCCGCGCGGTTCTTCGGCCAGACCGAGGTTGCCGTGCGCACGAAGAATTCGCGATCGCGCTGCCGCGTGTGCGACACCAGGAAATCCTTGACCGGCGGCAGCGCGGCATCGGCGAGCGCGCCGATATCGGCGGTCGACAGCTGCCCCGACGCGTCGAAGTGGCGTGCCTGCAGCGCGTCGCGGATCGACATCCCGACCGGCGCCATGATGAACAGCGACAGGATCAGCGCGATGCCGTTCAGCACGAGGTTCGGCGGCACCTGCTGGATTCCGAGCGCGGAGCGCAGCAGGCCAAGCACGACCACGAGCTTCGTATAGCTCGTCACCATCAGCGCGGCGAACGGCGCGATGCCGAGCGCGGCGATCACCGCGATCAGCGCGACCGGATTCGGCAGGCTGCCCATCGTTCAGCGCTCGCGCGGCGCGGGCTGCGTCAGCGTGACGACGCGCACGCCGAGCTTCTGGCCGACCGCGATCAGGTGGCCGGTGCCGATCAGCATCCCGTTCGCGACGAGATGGATCACGCTCTGGTTGATGCCTTGCTGCAGCTCGATCACCGCGCCCGGCTGCAGTGCGCCGAGTTCGCCGAGCGGGATCGACGTGGGCGGCAATTCGAAACGCAGGTCGACCGCGAGGCCGTCGAGCGAGCGCGGCGCATCGTCGGGCGGCGCATCGTGCGCGCTCGTGGGCGGGGTTTCGGTGCGGGTCGGTTCCAATGGCATCTCCCTGATTCGTTCGACGGTCAGCCGGTTGCCCGACGGCCGTCCGGTGATCTCCCACGCCGGCGCGGCCGGCACCCGCGCGACGCACAGCAGGTTCTGCTCGTGCGCGCGCCAGCGTTCGATCGCGATGATGTCGCCACCGACGACGTCGGCCAGTTCGGCCATCGTCAGCTCGGTCCGGCCGATCTCGAATACCAGCGGCACCGGCAGGCCCGCATACGCGGCGCGGGTGTCGGGCCGCGCGGCCGCCGGCGTCGGTGTCGCGAAGAACACCGCGAGCGCGTCCGGCGCATCGAACAGCAGCGCGCCGTGGCAGCGCCAGGCGCCGTCGGCGCGACGCAGCTCGAAGCGCAGCGCGGCCGGCGCGGTGCGCCACGCGGGCACGCTCGCCGGCGGCGGCAGCAATTCCACGCGCTGCCGCGTCGCGGCCTGCAACACGGCCGAGAGCGGCGCGGCAAGGTCGGCGAGCAGCGCCGCGCGGATCACGGCCGGCACGGCCGGGTCGGCCGCGTCGCCGAGCCATGCGCTTTCCGCGACCGGATCGATCCACAGCGTGCCGGCGGCCGGGCCGATGACGAAGCGGTAGGCATGCGCGTCGGCGGCCGGTTCGGCATCGGCGCGCCAGCGCACCTCGTACGCGTGTTCGCCGAGCGTGACCGGGACCGCGGCCGTCGCGCCGTACGCATGCGACAGCCCGCGCGCGGCGGCGGCGGACAGGCGCGGCAGCCAGGGCGACGCGTCGAGCGCGACCGCGGCCGGCGGGGGCGGGATGGCGGCCGGGGTGGCGGCGGCGGGCGGAGCCCGATTCGCGGCGTCGCCGGCGTCGGCATTCGTCAGGGACAGCGCAGGCACGGCGGGATCAGGGCGGATTCGGCGTTGGTTCGACGGGTTGTTGTGGCCGGCGGCGCAGGGGGCGCGCGGCTGCTGCGTCGATTGTAGGGACGCCGCCGGCCGCGTGCCGCGCCGGAATCCGTAGTCGTGTCCAGCGCGGGGCCGCGCGGGTGGCGGCGAGCTACGAAGCCTTTTGTCGGGGGGCGTGGCGGGGCGGTGGTGGGTCGGCGCGGTGTCGCGGCGGCGTGGCGTGCGATAGCGCAGCCGCTAATCGACGGCACGCGCGCTTGCATGCGACTGCCGCAAACGCGGCCGCCGCCCGATGGCGGCGGTCGTGTCGCGGCGGGGAAGGCGTGCCCGGCCACGAGACGCTCCGGGTCGCGCGTGCAGCGCCGTGGAGGAGCCTTGTCGGCGCGCCGCGCTGCGGCGGCGCGCGGGTGAGCCGCTACGCGTTACGCGTAGTCGGCGGCCAGCGCCTGCTGGGGTGCGGCGCGCAGGATCGGCGCCACATCGTGGCGTTCGACGTGCGTCATGGCCGCGCCGAACAGCACCAGCCGATAGCCGACCGCATAGATCGGGATGATCCGCAGGTTCTTGTCGTGATCGAGCTGCAGCTTCGAACGGATGCGCGAGATATGGGTGTCGAGCGTGCGCGACGACACGCCGAGCTCGCGGCCCCAGACCGCTTCCTGGATCGCTTGCCGCGGCACGATCTTGTTCATGTTGTCGAGCAGGAATTCGACGACATCGAATTCACGCGGCGTGACGTCGACGACTTTGTTGTCGATTTCGATCGTGCGGCGCACGAAGTTGATTTTTATGTTGTCGATGTACAGGTATTTGCAATCCATGTTGGCCCTCGCATGTCCGTAAAGGAGTGTTTGCGGGTCATGTACCGCAACTTCCGGGCCAGGGACGGGCTGACAGGAATCGACGGGTGGTCGGGGCGGGGTGGGCGGTGCGCCAGCCTTGAATCTAAAAGAATTTTTAACGTGGGGCGTGTGGTGTGCTTCGGAAGGGTCGGAGCAACATTGAAGGATTGTTACGTAGCATCCGGCGGGAACGTTACGGGCGTTACGGACGTTACGGGCGGCGTAACGTGCGGAACGCGCGGTTCGCCCAGCGCGAACGGGGTTTCGGGCGGATGACGAACCCTACATCGAACCCTATCCGGGTTAGCCGTTTTTATAAGTGAATTAATGGTTTGCAGAAGATTTTTGCCGACTTGGAACCCTACATTGGAAGCCGCAGGCTCGGCAATAAAAAACCGGCCGCGCAACGTTCCCGTCACGCGGCCGGCCCGGCGTCTCTTCGTTCCGCTCGTCAAGCCTTCGCCGTATCGCCCGAATCGAACGGCAGCACGTAATGCCGCTTGCCGGTCGCCGCGAAGATCGCGTTGGCGACCGCCGGCCCGACCGGAGCGACACCCGGCTCACCGACGCCCGTCGGCGCCTCGCCCGACGGCACGATATGCACCTCGACCTTCGGCATCTCGGCCATCCGCAGCACGTGATAGCCGTCGAAGTTGCGCTGCTCGACATGGCCGTCCTTCAGCGTGATTGCGCTGTGCAGCGCCGCGCCGAGCCCGAAGCCGATGCCGCCTTCCATCTGCGCGGCGACGATGTCGGGATTGATCGCGATTCCGCAGTCAACCGCGCACACCACGCGCTCGACCTTCACCTTGCCGTCGGCGTCGACCGACACTTCCGCGACCTGCGCGACGTAGCTCTTGAACGCCTCGGCCACCGCGATCCCGCGCCCGCGGCCCTTCGGCAGCGGTTTCGCCGGATCCCAGCCGGCCTTCTGCGCGGCCAGCTCGAGCACCGCGCGCATCCGCGGCTCCTTCGCGAGCAGGTCGCGGCGGAACAGGTACGGATCCTTGCCCGCCGCGTGCGCGGCTTCGTCGATGAACGCCTCGACCGCGTAGGCCGTGTGCGAGCTGCCGACCACGCGCCACCACAGCACGGGCAGGCCGACCTTGGTGGTGGTCAGTTCGACCGACACGTTCGGCACTGCGTACGGCAGGTTCGCCGCACCCTCGACCGACGTCGCGTCGATTCCGTCCTTGACCATGAACGCCTCGAACGGCGTGCCGGCGAGGATCGACTGGCCGACGATCCGGTGGCGCCAGCCGACCAGCCGGCCGTCCGCGGTCAGCCCCGCGTCGAGCTTGTGGAAGTACATCGGGCGATAGAAGCCGCCCTGGATGTCGTCCTCGCGCGTCCACTGCAGCTTGACCGGCTTGCCGTCCGCGCCGAGCGCCTTCGCGATCGACACGGCCTCGACCACGTAGTCCGACCACGCGTTCGCGCGCCGGCCGAAGCTGCCGCCCGCGTACAGCGTGTGGATCTGCACCTGCTCGGGCTTCAGGCCCGCGACCCTGGCGGCGTTGCCCTGGTCGACCGTCTGGAACTGGTCGCCGGCCCAGATCTCGCAGCTGTTGGCGCTCAGCTTGACGACCGCGTCGAGCGGCTCCATCGGCGCGTGCGCGAGATACGGAAATTCGTAGGTCGCGCTGACCTTGCGCGCGGCGCCCGCGATCGCCGCGTCGGCATCGCCGTCCTTGCGGGCCGACGCGCCGGGCTGCGCGGCGAGCTGCCGGTACTCGCGCATGAGCTGGTCCGAGCTGCGCTTTTCGGCGTTGGTTTCGTCCCAGTCGACCTTCAGCGCGTCGCGGCCCTGCTTCGCGGCCCAGAAACCGTTCGCGACGACCGCGACGCCGCCCGGCACCTGCACGACCGACACCACGCCCGGCACGGCCTTCGCGGCCGTCGCGTCGAACGACTTGACCGTCGCGCCGAAGCGCGGCGGGCGCTGCAGCAGCGCGACGCGCATGCCGGGGAAGGTCGTGTCGAGCGTGAAATGCGCGGTGCCGTTCGACTTGGCCGACCCGTCGACGCGCGCAATGCGATGGCCGATCAGCTTGAAGTCGGCCGGCTGCTTCAGCGTGACCTTGTCGGGCACCGGCAGTTTCGACGCGTCGGCGACGAGCGTGCCGTAGGCGGCCGTCTTGCCGCTCTTCGCATGCGTGACGACGCCGTTGGCGGTGGTCAGTTCGCCGGCCGGCACCTTCCAGCGCGCCGCCGCGGCCGACACGAGCATCGCGCGGGCCTTGCCGCCCGCTTCGCGCAATTGCTGCCACGAGTTCGACATGGCCGAGCTGCCGCCCGTGCCCTGCATCGTGCCGAACGCGAGGTTCGCATAGCGCTTCGCATCGGCCGGTGCGCTTTCGACGCGCACGCTCGACCAGTCCGCGTCGAGTTCCTCGGCGACGATCGTCGCGATGCCCGTGTACGCGCCCTGGCCCATTTCGACATGTTTTGCGATGACCGTGACCTTGCCGTCGGGCGTGATGCGCAGGAATGCATTCGGCGCGAAGTCGGCGGCGGCCGCCGTCGCGGCGAGCGCGCGGCGGCCGAGGCCGGCCCATTCGAAGCCGATCGTCAGGCTGACGGCGGCCGCGGCACCCGCGGCCTTCAGGAACGTGCGGCGCGACGGTCGCACCGAGCCGGCGTTGTCGAGTTCGATCGTCATGGTCAGGCTCCCAGCGTCGCGGCCGCGTCGTGGATCGCGGCCCGGATCCGGGCGTAGGTCGCACAGCGGCAGATGTTGCCGTTCATCGCGGCGTCGATGTCCGCGTCGGTCGGCTTCGGGTTCTGTTCGAGCAGGGCGGTTGCCGACATGATCTGGCCGGACTGGCAATAGCCGCACTGCGGCACCTGCAGCTTCACCCAGGCGGCCTGCACGGCCTGCGCGGGTTTGCTCTCGAGGCCTTCGATCGTCGTGATGTGCTTGCCCGCGATGCCGGCGAGCGGCAGCACGCACGAGCGCACGGCCTGGCCTTCGAGATGGACGGTGCACGCGCCGCACTGCGCCATGCCGCAGCCGAACTTCGTGCCGGTCAGCCCCGCGTGCTCGCGGATTGCCCAGAGGACGGGCATCGACGGATCGGCGTCGAGCGTGACACTCTTGCCGTTCAGGACAAACGTGGTGGGCATTTTTTGTCTCCGTGGGGAAAACCCGGCATGCGCCGGATCAGGTGGCAGTGTGCGCGAACGGCCGATTTTTACGTCTACCCAATCCTGCAAATTTATTGAACAATCCTGCAAATCCCCGGCGCGGCGGCGAGCGATTCGCTATGCTCCCGCGATTCAGGGAAATGAGGCGAGGAATCCGTCATGGACATGACCGATATCGCGGCGTCGCGCGAATCCGGGCGGCGCGAACTGGCGTCGCTGATCGGCCGTTTCGCGCCGACGGACGGCTCCCACTCCACGGCCGTGCCGGCGCTGATGCTGCATCGGCATGCGCATCCGGTCGATCTCGGCTGCGGCGTGTCGCGTGCCGCGCTCGTGATCGCCGCGCAGGGCGCGAAGCGCGTGATCGTGGCCGGCCAGGCCTACGAATACGACACGCGCAATTGCCTGATTACGTCGATCGACTTGCCGATCCTCTCGCGCGTCACGCAGGCGTCGCCCGACGCGCCTTACCTGTGCCTGTCGCTCACGCTCGATCTGCAGCGCATCGTCGAACTCGCGGCCGAGATGCGGCTGCCCGAGCCCGATGCGGGCCCGGAAGGCGAGGGCATCGCGCTCGCCGAGTTGACGCCGCCGCTGCTCGATGCCGCGCTGCGGCTGTTGCGGCTGCTCGATACGCCGGCCGACATTCCGGTGATCGCGCCGCTGATCGAAAAGGAACTGCTGTACCGGCTGATGACGAGCGGGCAGGGCACGCGGCTGCGGCACATGGCCGTCGCGAGCAGCCAGACGCACCGGATCGCGCGTGCGATCGAATGGATCCGCGATCACTACGCGGAGCCGATGCGCGTCGACACGCTCGCACAGGCGGTCAACATGAGCGTGTCGTCGCTGCACCATCACTTCAAGCACGTGACCACGCTGAGTCCGCTGCAGTACCAGAAGCAGCTGCGGCTGCACGAGGCGCGGCGTTTGCTGTTGCGGCAGGGCGGCGACGTCGGGTCGGTGGCGGCGACCGTCGGCTATGAAAGCGCGTCGCAGTTCAGCCGCGAATACAGCCGGCTGTTCGGCGCGCCGCCGATGCGCGATGTCGTGCATCTGCGCAAGAAGGAATTGCTCGGCACCTGACGGCAGTGCCGGTCGTGTCGACCGCATCCGGCCTGGCTTCGTCGCGCGATGCGCGGCTCGCCGGAACGGGATGACACGCAATCGATGTGCCATGGCCGCCGCACGCAGGCGCAACGGGACAGCGGAGCGTGCCGCCGCGCCGCGCACGAACTTCTGTTTCAAGCATGCATCCCGGGAACGGGCGAACCGATACGGAAAATGCCGGCAGGATGCGAACCGACGGGCCGAAACGCGCAATGACGCCGCTCCGCCCCGCACATTCTGCATGGATCGCGCGTTTCACGACCATGTTTCGCGCGATGAGATTAGCAGTCGAACTCGATTCGAAAATGTTTCTCGCGCGCAGCGCGTGTTCTCATCCCATCCGTTGGAGCACGATGGTTGCCGGTACTGGATGTCGGTGAATCGAAGGAAAACAGTAAAAATCGATAAAGTGTGTTCAAGGCCGCATGGCGCACCTGCCGTCGTTTTTTCCGATATGCGGCGTGAAAGCCATGTCGGCTTGCGTCGTATTTACCGGTTTTTGCCGCGCGTTCGCATCGCCGGCCGATGCTCGATATCGTCGGTATTTTCACGGATGAATCAATTGCGTTTCGCGGCGGCGGGTGCGCACGTCCGGAACGATAGCGATGTCGGCCGCGCGGGTCCCGCAGAACCGGTTGTCGCGCGTTTCGATTCACGATTTTTTCGCGTACGGGAAGGCTGCCGAACGGGCTGCGGCAGGCGGTTTGCCGGGGCCGAAATGTACATCGGCCGGGATATGCGACGGTGCAGTTCTCAAGTATGAAACATCCGTTCGACACCCCCTTGCGCGAGGCTCCGCGGGCCGCGTTCGTCCGCCTTTTCCGGCATTGCTTCGCGCCATTCGATGATCGGCGCGTGCTGCCGAGCGCTATCGCGATACATTCCTGAAACAAAAAATTCGATTCCCGGCGATATTGCGGGCGCCGCGAACGATACGCGACGCGCAACCATCGGTGGAATCACGCATGGCATGCCGTTTGCGATATTGGACGCACCGGCGAGCGGTCGACCTGATGCAACAAAGATGGGGGGGCGGCCCGTTCGTCAATAAGCAGTCGGGGAAATAGCGATGAAGACCAGAAGCAACAACTTGATGCGCGCATTCCTTGCGCACCCGTGGGGTAGTCGGACAGCTCGGAACAGGACTCGCGATGCAGTGCCAGCTTCGCGGGTTCGTTGCCGGTTTCCCGGTATCCGCGCGTTGCGCGTGCTGGACCGCCTGTCGTTTCTCACGACAACCGGCCGACAGCCGTGCTCCCCTTCATTCAGCTCGTCCGGATGGGCCATGCTGTCCGTGCCGGACAGCTCGACGCCGAATCGTTTCCGCTCGTGCCGACCCGTATCCGCTGCGCCGGGCCGATGCCGGCGGTGGCTGGACTAGCTCGCATACCCGTCGGCCGGATTGCCCGGAAGATCTTTGATCGGTAGCCCAGGGAGAAGCGATGCCGCCTGACTGTAATGCAGGCCCGTTATCGCCGCGATAACGCGCATGTTTTCGATGGCACTGCATTCACGGTAGATAACTGTACTCACGCATTTTCGATCGCTGAAGCGGATGCCATGTGCCGGTATGCCGTGTAAGCAAATTTCGAAAACGACTGATCCCGAATGGCGAATGCCTGTTTCCGGGTGCGTGCGTCGATTCGTTTTCCGATTGATAAATGATCGATAACTCATATCGAGAATAAATATAAAAATTTCGGAAAACTAAAAAAATACGAAACCAGGATTCGGATCGCCGAAAAATTGCGCGGCCATCGGATTCGAGATGAATAAATTCTTTGTAATTAGATAGTGATCCTTATGTTATGGGGATTGCTCAGGGCTGGAAAGTTGAAGGCGTGCAGCTTTCCTCGCTTGTTCCGTCCACGCCGTTATGGAGTCGACCATGAAGAAGCTTCTGATTGCAGTCGCAGTTCTGGCGGTTTCGGGTGCAGCATTCGCCGGCAGCGGCACGGTATCGACCAGCAATTCGTCGAGCGGCGGCTCGACGATTGCCGGGGTTGCCGGATTCGGCCATTTCACCGCGACCGATTCGGGTGCCGCACTCGGCGCAGCAGGTGCCACGGCTGGCGGCGGCAGCAGCGGTTCGATCTCGTACACGAGCCACGTCCAAACGTCGACGGTGGGCGGCTTCGGCTTCGGCGGCGCGCAAGCGGGCGGCAACAGCGGTGCGAATGCCGGCTCGATCGGCTGGACGTATCACCACTGAGCCGCGGCGCGCAGCGTTCGTCATTGGCTGGTGGCACGGACGCCGGGTTTCGTTTCGCGAGGGCGAGCCCGGCGACCTCGCCACCAAACTTTCTCACGGCAAGGAATTGCTATGAAAGCCAAAGTCATTTTAGCGACAGCGCTCACCGTCCTTTCGTCGGCCGTATTGGCCGCCGGTCCGTCCACGACCAACCAGACGCAATCCGTTGCAGCGGGTGTGTCCGGTTCGGTGCTGGTCGGCTCAGGCAGCTATACGAGCAATTCGAATTCGGTCGCGGGCGCAAGCGCAGGAAGTACCGTGACACCCGCTGGTTCCACCGGCACGGCATCGGCCTTCCACAACTCGACTTCGACGGCCAGCGGCTGGGGCTCGAACGGGGGCGCGTTCGCGGCAGGCGGCGGTATCGGTGCCGCAGGTTCGTACGGTGGAAACAGCAGCACGAACGAGAACGCGAATGCGCTGTCGGGAGGGGTGACCGCCACGATCGTCCTCGGCGCGAACCACTACACGGCCAGCGGCGGGAACGACCAGGGTATCGCCAACGCGGGTGCTGCCGGGTTGACGGGCAGCGGTGGGTCGGGCGCGATCGCGGGTTCGAATCACTACAACGCGTCGACCGTGTGGAGTACCGGTCCGGCCGGTTCGCCGTCTGCATCGGGCGGAAGCCAGGGGAGTTCGAGCGCGACCGGGAGCAGTCACTAGTCGGGTGCGGGGGACCAGTTTCCCAGCGACGCTGGTCTCTTTTCCGCACTGTTGTTCAAGTAAGGAGTTGGCATGAAGCAGAACCTGATTGCCGCCGCTCTGATGCTCGCGTCTCTGACGGCATATTGCGCTGACCGCGCTGCCGAGGACGTGCAATCAAATTTGCAGACGTCGAACCCTGCAACCAATCCGTCAGAACAACACACGCTTTCGTCGGGCAGTGCCATCGGCGCACCGGATTCCCTGGCGTGGCCGGGAATGTCGGGCGGTTCGTGGTCCCAGCTGGGTAGCGGCTGGAAGCAGTTCGGGGAAGCGGGCAAAGCTGAAGGCATTCGGGGGAATTAGTGCGGTTGCCTGGGTCGGAGGTCAAACCTCGTCCGGAGAGTGAAATGAACAGCAACAAGATCAGGGCGGCATGTGCCGCAATGTTCGCGATGGCCGCGATCGGTGCCCAGGCGCAGACTGCCGACTCGACTTCAAGTTCGCAGTCCTCGACGTCGTCGACGGCGATCAGCCAGGGCGGCGGCTCGAGCATGAACACGAACGTCACCAGTTCGCGCGGCGGCAACGCCAGCAGTGCCAGCACGAGCGGCGTGCGCGGCAGCGGCAATTCGAGCGTGAACGTGAACGTTACGATGCCATCCAGCACGAGCGGCGGCTCGAACGTGACGCCGCAGAGCGTGAGTTCGCTCCAGTCGGCCGGCTCACCCGGCACCAACCCCTACAACACCCAGGCGTCGGAAAACGTCAACTATTCGGGCACCCAGACGATCAAGACGAACCCGTCGATCCAGGCGCCCGGCCTCACGACCACGCTGTCCGATACCTGCATGGGCTCGGTGAGCGTCGGCGTGTCGTTCCCGGGCTTCGGCGCGACGGGCGGCACGACCCTGGTCGACCAGGCGTGCGTGCGTCGTCTCGATGCGCGGGAATTCCGCGCGATGGGGTTGACCGACGTCGCGCTCGCGCTGCTCTGCCAGAGCGATGCGAACCGGCGCGCGGTGGAAGCGACCGGGCATCTGTGCCCGGGGACGACCACGCCGCTCGCGCGCTCGAATGTGGCGCCGTCCGCCGAAGCGACCGTTGCCGACGACGTGAAGTATCGCGATCCGCTCGTGCGAAACCGCATGGGCCTGCCGCCGCTCGATGCCGCCGCGCCCGTGCTGACGCGCCCGGTGGCGACGACCGCGGTCCAGGCGGCGCCGATTCCGGTTCCGGTGCCCGCGCCGTCGATGGTCGCGCCGGCCGTCAGCGCGGTGCCTGCCGGGACGCAGGCGGCCGCCGTGAAGGCATCAGCGGCTGCCGTCGTGCCTGCCGTCGTCACCGCACCGGTTGCCGCGGCAGCACCGGCGGTGAGTGCTGCGCCTGCCGTTGCACCGGCTGCGATGAGCGCGGTGCCGGGTGCCGCCATCGTTGCCGCGGGGGGCTTCGCGGACAAGGCGCCGGAATCTGCGCCAGCGGTTGCGGACAAGGCGCCGGTACCCGCGCTGGCGGCCGCTGACATGGCGCCGGAACCCGCGTCGACGGTCGCCGACAAGGCACCGGAACCGGCACCGATTGCAACCGACACCGCAGCGCAAGCCCCGGCAGCGCTTGCCGTCGACGCGAAGGTGCCGGACACCGCGCAAGCCGCACCGGCCCCGGCCTACGCTGCAGCGCCCGAGCCCGCGGTCGATGCGAAGGCTGCCGAGCCGGCAACGCAGGCGGCAGCCGAAGCGCCCGCACCGGAGGCCGCGTCGCGCGCCACGGCGGCAGCCGCTGCCGACACGCCAGCCGTCGACGCAAAGGCGACCGGCTTGGTCGAATCCGCCGCCGCGCCCGCGCCGTCCGCCGACATGCCGGCCGCGCCGGATCCAGCCCCGGCCGCGGCCGACCAGCAGGTCGCCCCGGCCGCGCCGGCGATGCCGGCTCCGACCGTCATCTCGACGAGCACATCGTCGTAAGCACGCGGGCGACGCTTCCGCGCGACCGGCAAGCCGGGCCGCACGGGAACGCCGGGATCCGCTGTGCGACGCACGGTGCAAGTTGGACGGGTGTTGATCCCTCCCCGAGGTCAACACCTCTTTTTGCCTGACGAGGGTACGAGGAGGCCTCAATCATGAGGATCTTTTGGGTCGCGCTGCTGCTGGTCGACACACAAGCCGCCGCACAGTCGGTTTTCCAGAACCCCGCGGTCTTTGTCATCCTGAGCGAGCAGACCCTCGCGAACGCCGCGAGCGTCCAGCAGGCGCTGACGACGCTCGGCCGCGCGGACAACACGGCATGCGTGCCGATGATGATGGTCGGCGATCCGCAGATGGTCTACATGATGCCGGAGGAGGGACACGCCCCGTCGTGGCAATCGCCGGTGTACGGCCGCGGCGCGCCGTTCGAAGCGCAGAACGGGCCGACCGCGACCGGCAAGACGGTCGGCGCGATGCAGCACGCGCAGGACATGCAGACACAGCCGTGGAGCGACAGCAGTGCGATCACGCAGAAGATCGCCGGCGAGTCGAACCTGTCCGCGTCGGCGCGGGTCAGCGACTGGCGGCGCAAAGGATTGAACACGATCGAGACGGCGCCCGCGACGCAAGTGACGGTGAACGGCAAGACCTACCGCACGTATCGCGAGGAACTCAACCAGGCCGCGCGGCCCGTCGTCGAACCGCAGATCTACACGCAGCGTGTCGTGTTCTGCCGATGACGAAACTTTCCGGAGCGGACATGCCGGTAGCGCCGCGTGCGAGCAGGGAGGCTCGCCGCGTACCGCTTCGCGCCGCCCGCTCCGTCAGACAACCCTATGCGGCGAGGCCATCATGAACCATTGCTGCCAGATCAGACTGTCAGGCCCGCACGAGGACGAACGGGCCGCATACGCACCGCCGTTCGTTGCGGCCCGGCGTCACCTAACCGTGCTGTCGCGCCCGCTCGTCTATCTGTCGCAGCGTCCCGATGCGGGGCTCGTCGACTGTCTCGCGTCGCGCGGCTGGGAGGTGTGGCGCGCTAAATCCGTTGCGGACGCATTCAATCTCGTGAAGGCGAACCGCCTGCATGCGGGCATCGTCGATTTCGGCGGATTCGCGTCGCCCGACGTCGCGTCGTTCGAGGCGCTGCTGCGCGATCCGCGGATCGGCTGGGTCGCGCTCGCCGACGGCGAGCGGCTGCGCGATGGCACCATCGCGCGCCTGATTCGCCAGTGCTGCTTCGACTACGTGCGCAATGCGACGGCCTACACGACGATCGGATATCTCGTCGGCCATGCGTACGGGATGCTGAAACTGGCGGAAAGCGATCCGGCCGTCGATGCCGCGCCGCCCGACGGCGTGATGATCGGCGCGTGCGCCGCGATGCGCCGCCTGTTCGCGACGATCCGCAAGGTCGCGAACACCGAAGCCACCGTGTTCATCGCCGGCGAATCCGGCACCGGCAAGGAGTTGACCGCATCGGCGATCCACCAGCATTCGTCGCGCGCCGACGCGCCGTTCGTCGCCGTGAATTGCGCGGCGATTCCGTCGACGCTGCTGCAGGCCGAACTGTTCGGTCATGAGCGGGGCGCCTTCACCGGCGCGCATCAGCGCAATATCGGCCGCATCGAGGCCGCGCACGGCGGCACGCTGTTTCTCGACGAAATCGGCGACATGCCGTTCGAGAGCCAGGCGAGCCTGCTGCGGTTCCTGCAGGAGGGCAAGATCGAGCGGCTCGGTGGGCGCGCGTCGATTCCGGTCGACGTGCGGATCGTGTCCGCGACTCACGTCGATCTGGAGTCCGCGATGCAGGCGGGGCGGTTCCGCCCGGACCTGTACTACCGGCTGTGCGTACTGCGCATCGACGAGCCGCCGCTGCGCGCGCGCGGCCGCGACATCATGCTGCTCGCCGATCATGTGTTGCGGCGCTATCGCGGCGAAAGTTCGCACCGGATTCGCGGCTTCATGCCGTGCGCGATCGAGGCGATCCACAACTATGCGTGGCCCGGCAACGTGCGCGAGCTGATCAACCGGATCCGTTTCGCGGTCGTGATGACGAACGGCCCGCTGATCTCGGCCGCCGATCTCGAACTGAACCAGTACACGTCGCACCGGCCGCCGACACTCGCGGAATCGCGCCGTCAGGCCGAGCGGCGCACGATCGAGGAAACGCTGTTGCGGCATCGGCATCAGCATGCCGACGTCGCGGCGGAACTCGGCATCTCGCGCGCGACGCTGTACCGGCTGATGACCGCGCTCGGCCTGCACGGCTGACGCCGGTTGCGGCCGCGCGGCACGCGGCCCGACGTCGCGCGGCCCGCGGCCCGCGGCGTCAGGCCGGCCGTTCGAAGCCCGATTCGACCCAGCGTGCGGCGCTGGCCTTGTTGAGCTTGAACCCGGCGGACACCTTCGCATCGGCCAGCAGTTCGCCGTACGGGTCGAACGCCTTCAGTTGCGCATACGGCTCGAATTCGTCCGGCACGATGTCGAGCGTGACCGACACATCCTGCCCGTCGCCGTCCTGCACCGTCACTTCCTTGTGCAGCATCGCGCGGCGCTGCTGCTCGTGACGCATCAGCACCTCGGTCGCGGTCTTCACCAGCGTGCGGAACGCGTTCGCATCCATCGGCTTCGGGTTCTTCTTGTCGCGACCCATGGTCCACGGGCCGACGAGCGCGGGCTCGGCTTCGCCGTCCTTGATCATCTCGACGGCCCAGCCGTCGTCGTCTTCGTTCTTGATGATGCGGGCCGTCCAGCCGTTGTCGCGCCAGAGGCCGTCTTCGTGGATGGTGGTGTCGTCGGATTGCAGATCGGATTCGGTCATGGAGGAAGCGGGGAGTACGGGCCGCCGGCGAACGGGCGGGGCGCGCGGCCGGCAACGGCGCGCTGCCCTGGCCGGTCGCCCGGAATGGCATGCAAAGGCCGCAATTTTACCCCGCGGGCCGTCGGTGCGGCCCGTGCGACCCGTCACGTTGGCTGTCAGGACGAGGGCGATGCCAGCCAAACGGTCGGGCCGGCGCCAAAAATCAAACTTGTACTACGTTCCCGCGGGCCGCTCTATTCACCGTCCGATATCCCGTCCAAGCGTCGCCTCATAGAATAACGATCGGGATAAAAATATCTCGCTCGTAAATTCAACGCCACGCCGGTCGTACGCGCATTCCGCGCCGCGCGCCCGGTGAACCTTCTGGAACCGCGCATGGGGAAATTCAATATTCGCACCATCTTTGCATACGACTGGCCGTTGACGCTCGCCGGCATGGAGCACATTGCCGGCGACGTGTGCGCAATCGATCTCGTCGGTGTCTGCCGGACGCCGGACGAACTCGTCGCGACCCTCGACACGCTCGATTGCGACATCGCGCTGGTCGATTATTCGGTCCGCGGCGATGCGCAGATGAACGGCTTCGCACTGTGCGAGTGGCTGCGGCGCATGCGTCCGAACGTCGGGATCGTTGCGTTGGTCGGGAACGAGAACCCGGTGATCTTCCGTTCGATTCTCTCGCAAGTCGGCGCGAGCCTCGTGAGCAAGTTCGACGAGGTGGGCCATATCGTCACCGCGATTCACTCGAGCTATAGCGGCGGTCACTATCTGTCGCCGCTTGTGCGCCGCGCGCTCGATGCGTTGGCCGGACACGAGGCGCCGCCGGTGAAGCTTTCGACGCGCGAGATCGAGGTGATTCGCCTTTATCTGGCCGGCATGCCGATCAAGGCGATCGCGCAGCGGCTGAACAAGGGCAAGCAAACGGTCAGCGCGCAGAAGATCAGCGCGATGAAGAAACTCGGCGCGAGCAACGACATCGAGCTGGTTCAGCGAGCGGCCGCGCTGGGGCTCGACGGCGGCAAGGTTGCGGGCTGCCTGGACGGCGCGGAGCAGGCGGGGAGCCGAGAACAGGAATCACGAGCGCTATCTCGGTAGCAGTGACATTCCGGAATCTTTCTTAGGGCCGCGTCGACTGGAATAAGCGTTTGGTCGTCCTTCATATTGGACAGGTGCGACGCGTGATTGGCCAGCGCGTCGGCGCTTCGTCTTGCTGACGTCTGCGAAGGACCGATGCAGGGAATTGACGGGGCGCCGACTTGCATGCCTTCCACGATCGTCGGTCGGGGCGAAAGGAAGCGCGCGCCGATACCGCTCCGGCGCTATGTGCGGCATGGGGTTGCGCGTAAATGAAAGCGATCGGCGGCCGACGCAGACCGGTTCGGGAGACTGGCGACGAGGTTCATCAAGAAGAATGGTCAAGATATAAGAAGGAATGCAGATGAGTGATTCATTTCCAGATGCTCGTCCAGTAGCGGCCGCTCGAACGGCGGAGAGCTGCCCTGAATCCATAGCCCGAGACGGGCCGGCGCCGCGACCCGAACCGCCGCCGATCGTCGTCGGCCGCGTCGAAGGCGTGACGATGTTTGCGAAGAACACGCCGCTCATCTGTCTCAAGCAGATGCCATTGCCCGGTATCGTGATCTTCGTGCATGGGGTGAATTCCGAAGGCGAATGGTTCGAGGCGTCGGAGGAAGGGCTGTG